>CADAXR010000010.1 GCA_902791945.1 uncultured Bacteroidia bacterium | reverse complement strand
TGACCGTCTGATGACGGCTTATTAAAAAGCGAGATCGTTTCCGGTCTCGCTTTTTTTTATAATAAGAACAAGACACTCAGGTCTTAAGACCGTTTGCGCCCACGCAATCGTGAGTGGGAGGGGCCCATCGAAGATGGGAGGGATAGGCCTAAGGCCGTAGTCTTCAGACCTGAGTGTCTTGTTCTATATATTTAAAAGGGATTTCGCGTTGGCGATGGCGGCGGGGGTGACGGTGGAGCCGGAGAGCATGCGGGCGATTTCGAGCGTACGCTCCTCGCCGTCGATGCGGCGGACGGTCGAGACTGCGCCGTCGTCGGTGGAAGTTTTCTCCACGATAAAATGGGCCCTGCCTTTGGCGGCTACCTGGGGGAGGTGGGTGATGGCGAAGACCTGCATGCTGTCTCCGAGAGTGCAGATCATCTCACCCATCCTGTCTGCAACACTGCCGGAGACGCCGGAGTCAATCTCGTCGAAGACGATTGTCGGGAGACTCCCGAAGCGCGCCATCATCGCCTTGAGGCTCAGCATTATTCTCGACATTTCGCCGCCGGAAGCGCATTTGCGCAGATCTTCCGGATCTTTTCCTGTCGAAGAGAAAAGGAAGGTGATGCGGTCCTTGCCGGAAGGGCCGGCCGGGGCGTCCGTCACCGAGACTTTGAAAACTGCTTTCTCCAGCTGGAGAAAATCCAGCGACCCTGCTACGGCCTCGCTGAATCGAGGCGCGGCATCTTTGCGGAGCTTTGAAAGCCCTTCCGCAGCTCTGTCGTACTCGCCTTGCTTGGCTGCAATGGCTTTCCTGAGGTCCGCTATTGCAAACTCTATCGAGTCGGTGTCGTAGAGGGCTTCCGCAAGGGCGTCCCTTTCTTTGATAAGGGTTGCTATGTCGCTGCAGGAGTGGCGCTTCATCAGGTCGTAGAGCAGGGAAAGGCGCTCCTCGACCCAGGCGAGCCTCTCCGGCGAGGCGTCGATTCCTTCCGACAGGGAACTGACTTCTTCAAAGACATCTTCAATTTCCAGCCTTGCGGACTCCAGCCTTTCGGAAAGTTTTCCCGCCTCCGGAACGAATCCGGACATCCTGGAGAGCAGCTTGCCCGCTTCCTTGAGAGCGGCGGAAGGGGAGAGACCCTCTTCCGGCGATGCAAGCGCCTCCACTCCGGAGAACGCATCCTTGATCTGCCCTACGTTGGAAAGTTTCTTCAACTCTTCTTCCAGCTCTTCCAGCTCGCCGTCACGAAGGTTCGCCCTGTCCAGGCGTTCGAACCTGGCCTCGTTGTAATCCCTCTCGCCGGAAAGGCGGCGGAGTTTCTCCTCGGCTTCTTCAAGGGAAGCCTTGAGGCCGGAAAGCTCTTTCCAGAGCTCCCCGACTGCCTTTCTCGAAGGGACAGCCCCTGCGTAGAGGTCCAGGGCTTCCATCTGGAAGTCACGGTCGGAGAGCAGAAGGTTCCTGTGCTGGGAGTGGATGTCAATTAGGTGAGGGGCGAGTGCCGACAGCGTCTGGAGGCCCACGGGCTCATCGCAGAAAAAACTGCGGGAGCGTCCGCTGCGTGAAAACGTCCTTCGGATGGTAAGAAGCCCGCCGTTCCAGTCGAGGTCTTCAGCCTCGACGGCGGCACGGACCGTTTCATCTCCGCTCACGTCGAATTCGGCCTCGAGGACGCAGTTCTCGCCTCTCGGGCCGATAAGGGAGGAGTCGGCCCTCCCTCCGAGCAGAAGCCCGAGAGCACCGACAAGGATTGACTTGCCGGCTCCGGTCTGCCCGGTAATAATGACAAGACCCCCGGGGAATTCAACATCCAGGGAGTCTATCAGAATGTAATTCGAAACGTGAAGGGAGCGGAGCATCTTCTACTGGCCGTCTTCGACGGTCTTGTATTCGAGCTCTCCGTTCTCGAACTCTGAGATGGCCACGAGGTCGGGTTTGGGAAGGCGCTCGTAGTATTTGGAGATTTCGATCTGCTCCTTGTTTTCAAACACTTCGTCCATCGTGTCGCGCTCTCCGCGGAAGTCTTCGAGCTTCTTGGTGAGCTCTTTCTTCTCGGCGAGGGCTATCTGGTTCGCCCTCTTGGAGAGGATGACGACAGTCTCATAGATGTTGCCTGTGGGGGCTGCAAGGTCCTTGATGTCCCTCGTGATAGTGTTTGTGGGTACTTTCTTATTTTCCATTTCTATATGTATTATCTATAGTATTACTGCGCTTTTTCTTCCGCAGTTTCATTTTTTTTCGATTCGGCGAGTTTCTTCGCCTTCGCTTTCTCCCTTGCGCTCTTGCGGGCCGACTTTTCCTTCTCGCTTTCTATCTTGCGGTAGGTCCTTTCGAATTCGCGGTTCTTCGCCTCGAGTTCGGCGTCGGTGCCTGAGTACCGTCCGAGAGCTTTCTGCGCCCTCTTGTACATTATGTCGAGCTCCTTGCGATAGGGGGACTCCGGGACCTCGCCGATGAAATTGAAGTAGTCGTCGATGAAGGTCATGTAGCGGTCCTTCTGCTTCGAACGGACGCTGAGGTAGGCGTAGCGGTAGGAGGACATGGCTATATAATATAGTATGTCTTCACGGTAGATGTTCTCGGCCTTGTCCTTCAGGACGTTCCTGAAAGCGACGCGGGAGGCCTTGTAGTCCTCCATCTTATAATAAAGGCGCGCGGCCTCGTAGGCCTTGCGGTCCAGGCGGCCGTTGAGTTCGGCGAGCATGTCGAGGCACTCCTGCTTCTTGGTGTTGTGGGTGCCGTAATTGTCCATGTACTGCTCGATGGCCCCGATTGCCGCGTAGGTCCTCGACTGGTCGAGTTCGTAGCGGAGCGTACTGCGGTAGAGGCAGTCGATACGGAGGAAACGGGACTCTTCCGTGAACGGGCTGAGCGGGAAGTTCTCGATGTGACGTGTAAAATTCGTCTCGGCGGTGTAGTAGTCCTTGAACTTGTAGTTGCTCAGGCCCCAGTAGAACTGGACTGTGTCGTCACGCTCGGTCCCGCTGGTGAGGACGGAAAGGGACTCGAACAGCTGGGCGGCCTTGTTGTATTTTTTGTTCTCGAAATACTTGAACGCAGCTTGGTACTTGGCATCGGCGTCGCCGCTGGCCAGCAGTGCCTCGTACTCTCCCTTGCAGGAAGAGAGGGCGAGAAGGGCCAGGGCCAGAAATGCTATGCTCGCTCTTTTCATCTTCAGTCGTTTTCGAGGAGGAAACGTTCGGCGTCACGGGCCGCACGGCATCCCGTCGCCGCGGCTGTAATGGCCTGGCGGTAGACGGGATCCTGGACATCACCGGCCGCGAAGACTCCCGGAACGGAAGTCTCCTGCGTCTTGCCGGATGTCACTATGTAGCCCTTCTCGTCGGTCTCGAGCCAGGGGGCGAAGAGATCTGAGTTGGGGTGGTGTCCGATTGCGAGGAAGAAGCCGTCGACAGGAATGTCGAAGACTTCGCCGCTTTCGCGGACGAGCCTGACCCCGGTCACTCCGGAGTCATCGCCGAGGACCTCGCGGGTCTGGCATTTCCAGAGAACCTCTATGTTGGACGCACCGAAAACTTTCTCCTGCATCGCCTTGCTGGCGCGGAATACATCCCTGCGAACGATCATATAGACCTTCCTGCAGAGCCCTGCAAGGTAGAGAGCCTCTTCACATGCGGTGTCTCCGCCGCCTACGACGGCGACGTCTTTTCCGCGATAGAAAAAGCCGTCGCAGGTCGCGCAGGCGGAAACGCCAAGTCCCCGGAACTTCTCTTCGGAGGGAAGTCCCAGGTACTTTGCTGTCGCTCCTGTCGCTACGATGAGCGTCTCGGCTTCGAGCGTCTCCTTCCCGTCGATCGTGACCTTGAAAGGCCTTTCGGAAAGATCGACGGAGGTCGCCGTGCCGCGGCGGATGGACGCCCCGAAGGAACCGGCCTGCTTCCGCATTCCGTCCATAAGGGAGTTGGCGTCAATCCCGCCGGGGAAACCGGGGAAGTTCTCGACGACGGTCGTAGTCGTGAGCTGGCCTCCCGGTTCCATCCCCTCGTAGAGGACGGGCTCAAGCCCTGCCCGCGACGCATAGATCGCCGCGGTGTAACCGGCGGGGCCGCCGCCGAGTATGAGGCATCTTACCTTAGCCATTACTGCTGAGCTGCAGTTGCCTGCTGCTCGGCGGCAAGCTCCTGCTGGAGCTGCTCGAGAGTACGGCTGTCGGGAATGTTCATGGCCTTGCGGGCGTCAGCGGTGATGTCGCTGGTCGCCGCCGCGTCGAAGTAGAGGGCGGACTGGGAATCCAGAACGATGGTGAGACCTTTGTCCTTCGCGATCTTGTTGATGGCTTCCTGTGCCTTCTCATAGATGGGGGCGAAGAGCTGGGCCTGCTGCTGCTGGAGTTCCTGAGAAATCTGCTGCTGGAACTCCTGGAGACGCTGCTGGATGTCACCGAGCTCTTTCTCCTTGGCCTCGCGGATGGCGGGGGTCCAGGTGTCTTTCTTCTGGTTGTACTGGTTCGCCTTGGTCTGGTACTCCTCGTACATGCTCTGGAACTCACTCTCGGCTTCCTTCTGGGAGGCTTTCATGGTCTCCCTCGCGGCGTCGGCCTCGGGGGCGAGCTGGACGATTTCGGTGAAGTTGACGTGGGCGATCTTCGACTGGGCGAATGCGCAGACGGAAAGAAGGGCCATTGAGGCAAACATCAGAATCTTTTTCATAGTCTTGAATTTTGATTTGTCAGTATTAGAATTGCTGTCCGATGACGAAGTGGAACTGGCTTCCGCCGTTGACCTTGTCGTCGAAACCATATCCCCAGTCAATGCCGAGCAGACCGATCATCGGGAGGAAGACCCTCACGCCGACGCCTGCGGAGCGCTTGATCTGGAACGGGTTGAAATCTCTAATGTCGTACCAGCAGTTGCCGCCTTCGAGGAAGGCGAGGACGAATATCGTCGACTGCGGCTGCAGGATGACGGGGTAACGGAGTTCGATCGTGAACTTGTCGTAGACATTTCCCTGGCGGGAATAGCCCTGCTGGCTGTAGGGGGTTGCCACGGTCGGGGTGAGGGAGTAGTTCTCGTAGCCACGGAGTGCGATGACTTCGGAACCGTAGGTGTTGTAGCCGGACATACCGTCGCCGCCGACTTCGAAGTACTCGAAGGGGGAGTAGCCCCAGTTGCGGTTGTAGTAGCCGAGGTAGCCGAACTGCGCCTTCGCCATGAGGACGAGGTTGTCCACGAGCTTGACATAGACGGCGCCGCTGAACTTCCACTTGTGGTACTCGACCCAGCGGTAGCGCTGCTGGGAGGTCCAGGTGCTGTAGTCGATGTCTCTCCAGCTGGCGACCGGGACCCTGTTGCCGTCGGCGTCAAAGGTGTGCTTGCGGAACAGCGAGTAGGGAGGGGTCAGCTGGACGGAAATGGAGAATTCCGATCCCTGGCGGGGGTAGATCTGCTGGTCTGTCGAGTTTCTCGAGAGGGAAAGGGTGTAGCTGACGTTGTTGGACGTACCGTTGTCGAACATGAAGTAGGAGTAGCTGGAGGTCCAGTTGGTCAGCTTGTAGGTCTGCCAGCTCAGGGAGTTGTAGAGGACGAAGTAGTTGTCGGGCCACTTGAGCCTCTTGCCGAGTCCCATGTTGAAACCGAACACCTCGTAGACCTTGTCGTTGGACAGGAGGCCTATCGAGAGGAGGGAGTTGGTCATCCTGGTGTAGTAGCCGGACAGCGAGAAGGACGTAGGCTTCTTTCCGAAGAGCCAGGGCTCGAGGAAGGAGGCGCTGACGGCGGTGTAGTAACGGCCGTTGGTCTGGAAACGGAACGAGAGGTTCTGCGCGTCGCCGAGCGGGACGGGCCTCCAGGCGGTCTTGTCGAAGAAACGCCTCGTGGAGAAGTTGTTGAAGCTGACGCCGGCGGTCGCGACGAAAGTGTTGCCGCCCCATCCGCCGGAGAGCTCGAGCTGCGAGGACGGCTTCTCCGTCACGTTGTAGACGATGTCGACAGTGTTGTTGAGCTGGTTGGGGATGATGGAGTAGCCCTTGGTGCCGTCCATGATGGCTTCAGGGTCGAACTGACCGAGGGAGGCGATCTCCCTGATGGACCTTTCGAAGTCGGTCTGGGAGAACAGGTAGCCCGGACGGGTCATGACCTGGCGGCGGACGACCCTCTCGTTGGTCAGGTCGTTGCCGTTGATGATGATGTTGTTGATGGTCGCGGGCTTGCCTTCGGCGATGCGGAGCTCGACGTCGACGGAGTCGTTCTGGATGTTGAGCTCGACGGGGGTCACGTTGAAGAAGAGGTATCCGTTGTCGCGGTAGAGCTTGGACACGTCGTATTCGTTCTGCTTGCCGCCGCCGAAGAGGCGCTTGTTCATCGTAACGACGTCATAGACGTCTCCGGGCTCGATGTTGAGTATCTCGTTGAGGGTCTCGGTCGGGTAGACGGAGTTGCCTGTCCACGTGATGTTGCGGAAGTAGTACTTTTCGCCCTTGTCGAACTCGAGGTCTATGCCGAGGCGGTTCGGCTTTACGTAGTAGATGGAGTCGCGGATAAGGCGGGCGTCACGGTATCCGGCTTCGTTGAAGACTTCGACGGCCGACTTCTTGTCGGTGACGTATTCCTTCTCGTTGAATTTCTTGGAGGAGAAGAGGTTGTAGATCTTGTCTCCCGCCTTGGTCTTTTTCATGCTCCTTGCGAGCTTGAAGGCCTTGATCTCGTCCCTGCCTATGAAGTTGATGGTCTTGATCCTGACCTTTTCGCCCTTCTTGACGTCGAAGTTGACCCTGATGGCGCTGCGGATGACGCTGTCTTTCCTGACCTGGACGTCGACGTCGCAGAGGAGGAAGCCTTTTTCTTTGTAGTAGCGCTTGATGATGTCGACGGAGGTCGTCTTGACGTATTCGGAGAATTCACGGCCCGGGCGGAGGTTGAGGCGCTCCTGGAGGTCCTTCTTCTCGCCGGACTTGACTCCGGTGTATGTCCACCGGGAGACGCGGGGCCTCTCGACGATGGCTATCTTGAGCCACGCTGTGTCCTTCGAAGCGCTGAGGGAGTCGAGGCTCACCGCAACGTCCTCGAAGTAGCGCTGGTGCCACAGCCTGCTGACTATGCCGGAGATTTCCTCTCCGGGGATATTGACCGACATCCCGGCGCGGAGCCCTGTCTGCTGGAGGATCTGCTGGTCGGAGAAATAGCTGTTGCCTTCGACCTTCATCCCGCCTATGACGTATTTTTTAGGGTTCGCGTAGTCGACCTCGAACCCTCCCTGGGCTGATGCCGCGAGGGGGAGTGCGAGTGAGATGAGAGGCAGTATGATTTTGAGTAATCTCATTCTAAAATGGAAAAATCCTACAAAGATAACAATTATTTGACTTTTCCATACCTTCTGTCCCTGCGGGAGAATTCACTGATCGCCGCACGGAACTCCGGCTTCCTGAAATCGGGCCAGAGAACGGGAGTGAAATAGAACTCGGTGTAAGCGCACTGCCAGAGCAGGAAATTGCTTATCCTCTGCTCGCCGGAGGTGCGGATCAGAAGATCCGGCTCGGGGATCCCGGCGGTCACGAGATATTTTTCGAAATCCGCTGCAGAGGCGCCTGAGGGGTTGCTTTCGTTCTCCGCGAAGCGCTTTGCCGCCTGGAGGATGTCCCAGCGGCCGCTGTAGCTGAGGAAAATATTGAGCTGAAGCCCCTTGCAGGAGGCTGTTATATCCTCAAGGGTCGAAATCGCGGTCCGGAGGAGCCCCGGGACCTTCTCCAGGTCTCCGAGCACGCGGAAGCGTACGTCGTGGGAGAGGAGGTTCTCGGTCTCTTCCTGAATGGATTTCATCATGAGCTTCATGAGGGTGCCCACTTCGTCGGCGGGCCTGCCCCAGTTCTCCTCGGAAAAGGCGAAAAGGGACAGCTGGTCGATCTTGTCTTCGACTGCCGCCTCAATGCAGGCGCGGACGCTTTCGGCACCTTCCCTGTGGCCTTCGACCCTTTCGAGGCCTCTCTCTTTGGCCCAGCGGCCGTTTCCGTCCATTATAATGGCTACGTGCATCGGATAGTCTTTTTTACTTTGACTCTTCGGAATTCCTTACATCTCCGCCCCAGTAGAGCTTGCTTGTGAGTGCCTTGACGAAACTCGATCCTCCGAGCCGGACCCGTTTGAGCGAAAACTGTGCCAGCGAGACGGTAAATTCTCCTCCGGAGGGGACCGCGGCGCTGCGGTTGTCCGCCGACAGCATTATTTCGCCGTCACGGGAGATCGTGCTGACCGTCACGACCGTGCTGTCCGGCACGATCAGCGGGCGTACATTCATATTGTGGGGCGCGATAGGGGCTATGATCAGCACCTTTGACTCGGGGGTGCAGATGGGACCTCCGACGGAGAGTGAATAGGCCGTCGAGCCGGAACTGGTCGCGACGAGAAGACCGTCGGCCCAGTAGGTCGGGAGGGCGGTGCCGTCCACGGCGACCTTGATGCCGAGCATCGCGGCGCCTCTCCGGTGGACCGCAATCTCGTTGAGGACGTAGGGATACATCCCTTCCGGGACGTCGGCCCCGGCAAGACGGAGAATTTCCCTTTCCTCGACGACCCAGTCGCCGGCGGAAAGCGCGGCGAGGACGTCCTCCGGAGAGTTCTCCGAAAGGAAGCCGAGACGGCCGAAGTTGACTCCGAGGACCGGGATCCCGCTGCCGCCGGCCCTTTTGGCGGCGGAAAGGAAGGTCCCGTCTCCGCCGACGGAGAGGATCATTTCGGTCTCCGGGGCCAGGTCTTCGCCGGACGAGATGCGGTAAACATCGTTTCCGGAGGCCCTCAGCGCCTTTTCGAAAGCGACGAAACGCTCCTGCGAGAGGAGGCTGCCGTCTTTCGTATATATAGCAAGTTTCATCATACGTGCGTAAAAGAGTGCCAAAATTAACCTTTATTTGTTAAGTTTGCAAGTTGAATAAAATTTTACACGAAAAATGACAAGGCTCAGCGTCAATATAAACAAGATCGCGACCATCCGTAACGCCCGCGGCGGCAATGTCCCGGACGTCTGCAAGGCCGCCCTGGACATAGAGCGCTTCGGCGCGGAAGGCATCACCGTCCACCCGAGGCCCGACGAGCGTCACATCCGCTATGCGGACGTCCGCGAAATCCGTCCCCTTATCAAGACCGAATTCAACATTGAGGGCAACCCCATCCCTTCGTTCTGCGACCTCGTCCTCGAGGTGGTCCCCGACCAGGTGACCCTGGTCCCGGACGGCCCCGACGCACTTACTTCGAATGCCGGCTGGGACACTGTCCGTAACAGGGAATTCCTCAGCGAAATCTGCGCGGAATTCTCTTCCAAAGGCATCCGGACGTCGATTTTCATCGACCCGGATCCGGCTATGGCGGAAGGCGCCGCCCGCTGCGGGGCCGACCGCGTGGAGCTTTACACGGCCGGCTATGCGGAGCAGTATCCTTCCCCGGATGCTATAGCTCCTTACCTTGAGACGGCGAAGGAGGCCCGCCGCTGCGGACTCGGTCTCAACGCCGGCCATGACCTTTCCCTCCGGAACCTCAATTTCTTCATCAGGACCATCCCGTGGACCGATGAAGTCTCTATCGGCCACGCCCTTATCTCGGACGCCCTCTATATGGGGCTGGAGAAGACAATAGCGGCTTATTTGTATGAAATACGGAAAATTTGATTAATTTTGCAATTCGGCCCCGTATGAGCGGCGCGTAAAGATTAGTAACAAAACAACAAAATAAATGAAACAGACACCCCTTATTCTCAGCATCATCGCGCTTGTCGCGAGTGTGGTTTTCGGCGTTCTTTCCCTTACCTCCAACGGAGGAAGCAAGAAGGTTTCTCCCGTTGCGAAGGGAGATTCGACAGCGGTAGCCGGCAGCATCGTTTACTTCAACATCGACGAGATCATCGAAGGCTATGACATGGCCAACGACCTCCGTTCCGTCGTCGAAAACAAGATCCAGGGCATCCAGTCCGAGATCGACCGCCGCGGCAACAAGCTCCAGAAAGACGTCAACACATTCCAGGACAAGATCAGCAAGGGACTCCTCCTTCCTTCCGTCGCCGAGTCGCAGCAGAAGAAGCTTCAGCAGCAGCAGGCCGACTACCAGAACTTCGTCATGAAGAAGCAGAACGAAATGGCCGAGGAGCAGTCCGTCATGATGAACCAGATCCTCGACGCCATCAAGACCTACGTCGATGAGTACAACATCGACAGGCAGTATTCCATGATACTCGCGACCCAGGGAGCCATCCTTCCCGCCCCTGTCGTCGTCGGCGACGATGTCCTCGACATCACAGCCGAGATCCTCGAAGGCCTCAACGACGAGTACGTCAAGTCCAAGGACAAGGGCGGCATCGCCGAGGAGCCTGCATCCGAAGAATAAAAGACAGCCGTGAGGATCGCGATACTGTCAAGTTTTTACCCCTTGAGGGGTGGTATTGCCCAGTTCAGCGCAGCTATGCTCGAGGAGCTGGGCAAGTCCCACTCTGTCAAGGCCTTCACCTATTCGAGACAGTATCCCTCCATCCTCTTTCCGGGCAGGACGCAGTACGTCGGCTCGGACGACGAGGCGGTAAAGGTTGACGCCGAGCCGCTCGTCGATACCCTGAACCCTTTTTCGTTCAGGAAGACGGCCCGCAGGATCCGTGAGTGGAAGCCGGACGTCGTGATCCTCCGCTACTGGATGTCTTGGTTCGCCCCGGCTCTAGGATACATCGCGCGCCACTGCGGCGCCTCGAAAGTCATCGCGCTCATTGACAACGCCCTGCCCCATGAGAGACATTTTTTCGACAAGCCTCTGGCAAAGTGGTTCTTCAAGGCGTGCGACGGGTTCGTCACGATGTCTCCGAGCGTCTCCGCCGAGCTTCTGGAGATGGTTCCGGACGCCCGTTTCGACGAGATTCCGCATCCTCTTTACACCCATTTCGGCAGCCGTATCCCGAAGGAGGAAGCCGAGGAGAGGCTCGGCCTCTCCCACGGCCCCCGCAATCTCCTGTTTTTCGGTCTCATACGCGATTATAAAGGTCTGGACGTCCTTCTTGAAGCGTTCCGCGGCCTCGATGAGCGTTACCGCCTCATCGTAGCCGGCGAGCCGTATGGCAGTTTCGACAAGTACGAAGCTATTATCCGGACCCTCCCCGGCAAGGACCGCATCCTTCTTCGCACCGACTACATCAAGGACTCCGACGTCAAGATATTTTTCTCCGCCGCGGACCTTGTCGTCCTCCCTTACAAAAGTGCCACACAGAGCGGCATAGCCGCGATTTCCTACCACTTCGACGTCCCCCTCGTCACGACCCTCACGGGCAGCATCGGCTGCGCCGTCCAGGAGGCGGGCACGGGGATTGCAGTTCCCCCGTGCGATCCCGCCGCGGTGGCGGGTGCGATCGGGCGATATTTCGACGAGGAAGGGGTCGCTGACTCCTGCAAGGCTGCGATAGCGGCCGAAAAGGAGCGCCTGTCGTGGAAGAATTTCTGCAACTCCCTTGTCGATTTCGCCGCAAGTATTTGATATTATGGAAAGAAGACTCATATCCGCCGTGGTCTCGCTGCTACTCCTTCTCCCCGGAGCCGCCTTTGCGCAGACATACGTCCCGACTCCGGTGACGGTCTCGACCGAAAAGGTCAAGATGAACGGTAACCTCTACTATTCCCACATCGTCCTCGAGCGCCAGACGCTCTGGTCGATTGCTAAAGCTTACGGCGTGTCCATCGACGACATCGTCGGGGCCAACGCCGGCATTTCGGCCGACGGCACAGGCCTTCAGAAGAACGCCATCATCCTTATTCCGGTCAGGGGGGAAGGGGAGCCCGCCGCCGTGGTGCAGACCCCTCCGGAAGAGCAGGACGTCAAGCTTCCGGCCTACAGGGAGCACATAGTCAAGTGGTATGAGGACCTTGACGACATCGCCGCGCTTTACGGCGTCAGCGCTAAGGAGATAATGGATTACAACGGGATGAGCTCCAAGAAGGTCGAGCGCCGCCAGGTCCTGAAGATACCCTTCAAGGGGGTGGAGCAGGAGACTTCGGATGTGGTCCTTCACGAGGATCCGGAGGTTGAGGCCCCCGCTGTTGAGGTCGCGGACGCTCCTGCCGTCCAGGAAGACACCCTTTCAGCAGAAACTCCCGATTATCTCCCTTCCGACTACACCGGAAAGTCCACTGTGTCCTTCTCGCTTATGCTCCCTTTCAACGCTTCTTCGCGTTCGAAGGGTTTGAATATGGATTTCTACGCCGGAGCGCTCCTTGCCGTTAAGGACCTTGAAGCCGCCGGCATTTCCACAATAGTCAATGTCTACGACGTCGCGGGCGACGTCTATCCTGAAAAATACCAGCTTCAGGGCCAGGATTTCATCCTCGGTCCCGTGAAGAATTCCGAGCTGGAAAAGGTGATAGACCTGACTGAAGGCGCCGTGACAGTTATATCTCCCCTCGAGCCCAAGGCCGATTCGCTTCTTGCCGTCTATCCCAATTTCATCCAGGCAAGGACCCCGCAGGGGGATCAGTACGACGACATCGCAGCCTGGATAGCCTCCGAGTATTCAGCCTCGGACAAGGTCATCCTCCTTACCGAGAAGGCTCCGAAGCACAACATTGCAGAGGAACTTGCCGCGGCGCTCGATGAAGCCGGCGTCCCCTACACCAGGGTGGCCCACTCTATGATCGAGGGGCGCAGCGTCCCCGCAACCGTGACGCAGCACATCACCAAGTCCTCCCTCGGCAGGATTATCATAGCTTCCGAGAGGGAGGCGTTCGTGGCCGACGTCATCCGCACTCTCGGCATCCTTTCCTCCAAGGGCTATCCCGTCGCGGCCTACGCCCTTTCCAAGGTCCGTTCCTTCGACACCGTAGACCTCGAGTCCCTCCACAAGGCCGAGACCCACGTCTCCTCATCCTCCTACATCGATTACTCGTCGAAAGACGTCTCCAAGTTCGTGAAGGCGTTCAGGGCCCTTTACAAGGGTGAGCCCAGCCGTTTCGCCTTCCAGGGCTACGACACCACGATGTATTTCGTCACTATGTGTGCCCGTTACGGCGACAGGTGGAAAGAGTATCTCCCGACGGCGGAGAAAGTAAAACTGCTCCAGTCGGATTTCCTCATGGAGCAGTGCGAAAACGGTTCTCTTGTCAATTCGGCCGTAAGGCGCAGCATCTACAAGAGCGACTTTACTACGGTCGCCGCCGAATAATCACCTCGTAAGAGTAACTGTCGAGAAGAACAGTTTTGTAGG
This sequence comes from uncultured Bacteroidia bacterium, assembly GCA_902791945.1. Taxonomy (GTDB): domain Bacteria; phylum Bacteroidota; class Bacteroidia; order Bacteroidales; family UBA932; genus Cryptobacteroides. Next base: position 42,790 of record CADAXR010000010.1, on the reverse strand, counting down.
GTACGGATCCTCTTCCGTGCCCTCGGCCAGCGTGCGCCAGGTCACTTTGACCGGCATTGCGTCCTTGTCTTCAGGAAGGTCGTCCTGGATGGGGAAACAGCAGTAGCAGAAGCCGTAGACCATATCGTCCATGCTGACTTCTCCGCCGGGGTATTCGCCGTTAGCGTTGTGGTAGAGCCTGTAATAGAGGGTGTCGTCCGGGAACGGGCCCTCGTCCCTCATAAGATTGATATAGTGCTTTGCGCCGTCGGTCTGCTTGAAGTAGAAGAGGGCCTGGATGTTGAGGTGTCCTCCGCCGATCCAGCCTGTGCCGATGTTGAGGGGGTTGTCGCCGGCTTCCTCTTCGGGTACTTGACCATTGTCGACAGGGTCCTTGACGACGGGCTTGACGAAGTCCACGAGGCGGATGTTATATTCGCCTTCGGAGAGCTTCTTGAGTACGTCGCAGACGATGAGCCACCTTGTCTGGCCTTCCATTGAACCTTCGCAGGTCTGCTCGGTTATGTGATAGACGACACCGCGGTCGGTAGTGAAGGTGCTGCCGTCGATGTTTCCGAATGTCACGACGTTGTACATGAGCACCGGGTCTTTCTTGCATGAAGATGCCGCCAGGATGGCGAGAACGGCTGCTGCCGCAATAATAATGATTCGTTTCATAGACGCAAATCTAAAGGTAATTTTGATGAATTCAAAACTATTGGGTATATTTACAATTCAAAAAAACACAGCTACAATTATGTCACTTCTAACAAAATGTATATTCGAGCTGGTCGGGACGATGGTGATGATCCTGCTCGGCGACGGCGTGTGCGCAGCGTGCTCGCTTTCAAAATCAAAGAGTTTTGGTGCGGGATGGGTTGTAATTACCCTTGCGTGGGGATTTGCCGTGATGGTCGGCGTTCTTATCGCCGGTCCCTATTCCGGCGCCCACCTCAACCCGGCGGTGACCCTCGGGCTCGCCGTTGCGGGAAGTTTCCCCTGGGCCGACGTGGCGCCGTATATGGCCGCCCAGATGATCGGAGGTTTCCTCGGCGGACTTCTCGTCTATGTGTTCTGGAGAGATCATTTCAAGGCGACTGAAGGCGACGTGCTCGGCGTCTTCTGCACAATGCCTGCAATAGACCACAAGGCCCAGAACTTCGTCTGCGAGCTCATCGCGACCTGGGTGCTGGTTTTCGTAATCCTCTGCATCGGTGGCTCCGGAAACGCCTTCATGATAGGCGGCTCTGCCGCCCAGACGGGCGCAATCGGCGCCTTCCCCGTGACGGCGCTCATTATGGCGATAGGTATGTCCCTCGGCGGTGCGACGGGCTACGCCCTCAACCCGGCCAGGGACCTTTCCCCCCGTCTTGTCCACCAGATAATCTTCAGGCGCGACAGCGGCTGGGCTTACAGCTGGGTCCCTGTGGCCGGCCCTCTTGCCGGCGCGGCTCTCGCAGCAGCCTGTTTCATACTGATATAATACTCTGATGTTCGCGAAGATAGTCCAGGTTGTCAACGACGTGGTGTGGAGCCCGCTGCTGGTGGGTCTCCTTATCTTCGCAGGCATATATTTCTCGGTCAGGACCCGGTTCGTGCAGGTCAGACGCTTCGGGCTGATGGTCCGTTCGCTCTTCTCCCGGCGAAAGGATGACGGCAGCGGCGGGAAGAAGGGAATTTCCTCCTTCGAGGCCTTCTGCGTGGCCCTTTCCGGCAGGGTGGGGACCGGAAACATCGTCGGCGTTGCGACAGCCATCGCCCTCGGCGGCCCGGGAGCAGTGTTCTGGATGTGGATAATAGCCTTTTTCGGCGCTTCCACCGCATTCGTCGAGTCCACCCTCGCCCAGATTTATAAATTCCACCACAGGACAGGCTTCCGCGGAGGCCCCGCGAGCTATATCGAAAAAGGCCTCGGGCAGCGCTGGATGGGTATCCTTTTCGCCGTTTTCACGATAGTGGGCTACGGCCTGTTCCTTACGACGGTCCAGGCCAACGGCGTCGGCTCCGCGATGGCCAATTCCTACGGCGTGAGTCCGTGGATCTCCGGAGTGGTCCTCGCCCTTGTCCTCGGAGTCGTAATCATCGGCGGCGTGAAAAGCATAGCGCGTGTGGCGTCGCTGGTGACTCCTTTTATGGCAGTCGGTTATATAATAATATCCATTGTTATAATCTGCCTCCATATAGACCAGGTGCCGGCCGTGCTCTCGTCGATAGTGACCGGAGCCTTCGGGATAAAGCCGGTCGCCGGCGGCATCCTCGGCTCGACCATCATGATGGGAGTCAAGAGGGGAATATTCTCCAACGAGGCCGGACAGGGCGGCGGCGCCATCGTCTCCGCCTCCGCCGAAGTGCCGCACCCTGTGAAACAGGGCCTCGCGCAGTCGTTTTCGGTTTATGTCGACACCCTTCTCGTCTGTACGGCGACGGCCTTCATGATCCTCTGCTCAGGGACCTACAATATCTTCGACGCAAAGACGGGGGAGGCCCTAGTGACCAACGCGCCGGAGCTCGCCGACAACTACGTCGGCTATACCCAGGCCGCCGTCGATTCCGTCATCAACGGTTTCGGCGGACAGTTCGTCAGCATTGCACTGGTCTTTTTCGTGTTCACGACGGTGATGGCCTATTATTTCTACGCCGAGTCCAGCATAATGTACATCTTCCGCCTCCACGGAAAGTGGGAGACGGCCCTCGTCTGGGTGTTCCGTTTCGCCATCCTCGGGGCCGCCGTCTTCGGAGCCGTCAAGGAGACCAACGTCATCTGGCAGCTCGGCGACATAGGCGTTGGCCTTCTCGCCTGGGTCAACGTGATCGCCCTTCTCATCCTCTGTCCGAAAGCAATAAGCGCTCTCCGTGACTACGAAAAGCGCTTGAAGGGCGGGGAGAAAGACCCTGACTTCGTCCCCGCGGATCCCGCCCACGAAGCGTGGGGTAAGGATTAGTTCATAAAGAAGAAATACATCGCCGCCCACTTCATCGGGATGCCGCCGGCATGCCCGATGGTGCGGTAGGAGCCGTCCTGGACGGTGCCGTCGGACTTGATGTGCCCGATAGTGCGGTAGGAGCCGTCCTGGACAGTGCCGTCGGATTTGATGTGTCCGACAGTGCGGTAGGAACCGTCCTGGACGGTGCCGTCGGACTTGATGTGCCCGATGGTGCGGTAGGAACCGTCCTGGACGGTACCGTCGGACTTGATGTGTCCGATAGTGCGGTAAGATCCGTCCTGGATCGTCCCGTCAGACTTGATGTGCGCAACGGTCGCGTACCCGGAGTCCTTTATCGTCTGGGCGGACGCCGCGAAAGCGCCCCCGAGTAGCATAGAAGCCATAATAATGATGATTTTACGTAGCATGACCGGTTCTTTTTACACCGCAATATAGCAAAAATTATGCTGGCGGAGACCAATATACGAAAAATCAGTATATTTGCAAGGAGTGTGGAAAGCCACTATTTGTCCTCTTAAGTTTTAGCCTGTGAAAAGACTGCTCATAAGTTTATTTCTTTTGACCCTGGCTGTGGCTTCCCACGCCCAGCTTTCTCCCCGGATGGACGCCTATCTGCGGGAATTCCCGCAGCGTGCTGCATTCAACATCCACGCTTACGAGTTCCATCCGCTGAAAGATACCCCCGCTCCAAGGGGTTTCAAACCCTTCTATATAAGCCACTACGGCAGGCACGGCTCCCGTTCCCACTCCTCCGATGAGCCCTATGTGCTGCTCAGGAATTGCCTGCAGGCGGCAGCCGACGAGGGAATCAATACTCCTTCGGGCGATTCGCTTCTTGTCTGCGCAGAGCAGATGATTCAGCTTCATGACGGCATGGACGGGCGCCTTACGCCAAGAGGCGCGAGGGAGCATGAAATGCTTGCCGAGAGGATGTATAACCGCTATCCGCAGGTGTTCCGCCGTGGGGAAGTTCATGCCATTTCATCGAATGTGCAGCGCTGCCTTGTGAGTATGGCGGCTTTCACATCCTCGCTCAGGGCCTGCAAGAAGGACCTCGTCATGACATGGGACTGCGGCGTCAAGTTCCAGCGTTTTATAGCCAGCGGCAGCGGCACTGCCATAAAGGATAAAGCCCGGGAAGTTGTCAGAGGGCCTTTGACGGCCATTCCTATAGACACTATGGCAATTTTCGCCAGGTACTTCAAGGATCCGGTCCGGGGAAAGGAACTGGTTGGTGAAAAGCCCAAAAGTTTCATTTCCGCAATCTTCACTCTCGCCCAGTTTGCAGAGGCCTATGATATAGATGAGAACCGTTTCGGCTTCCTGCCTTGGGATGCGGTTGAAACCGCCTATGCCCGTCACGCCCTCAATTTCTACCTCGGGAACTGTAATTCCGTGCCTTTTGGCGACGAGCGTATGCCCCGCGCCGAACCCCTTGTGATGGAAATCGTCCGCAAGGCCGATGAGGCCATCGCCGGAGCTCCCGTTGCGGCGAACCTAATCTTCGGGCACGACCTGCCGTTCCTGGCCCTTTGTTCCTATTTTGGGCTGGAAGGCTACGGTTATCCCAGGCTCACGGCCGAAGAGGCCTACCGGAACTGGAACGGCGTAAAGCTCTGCCCCTTCGCCACAAACCTCCAGATAGTGTTCTACAAGAACCGCAAAGGTGAGGTGCTGGTCAAGTTCCTCGCCAACGAGGAGGAAACCATGATCCCTGAACTGAAGGCCTTCTCAGGTCCCTATTATAAGTGGGATGACGTTAAAAAGTATATAAGTGAAAGATAGTAAATAAAAAAAGCTCCAAAGACTGATCTCTGGAGCTTATAAACACAGAGTGTTTTGCGGTGCGGAAGGGACTCGAACCCTCGACCTCCGGCGTGACAGGCCGGCATTCTAACCAGCTGAACTACCGCACCAATTTCAGCGATAAAGCTGGCCGCTTTCATTTGCGGGCTACAAAGGTAGTCTTTTTTTTTCTGTTTCCAAATTTTTTTTGAAATTTTTATTTCCTCTTTGATTTGAAGAACTCAACCATAAGGGTGGAACATTCGTCGAGGAGGACGCCGCCTCTCACTGTCGTCGCCGGATGCAGCAGGGAAGGGGAGAACAGGGAATAGCCCCGCCGCGGGTCGGGCGCGCCATAAACGATGCGGTCCACCTGCGACCATGCCAGCGCCCCGGCGCACATCGGACACGGCTCCACGGTCACGTAGAGCGTGCAGCCGGTCAGGTATTTCCCTCCCAGCGCCTCCGTCGCCGCTGTGATGGCGATCATCTCCGCATGGGCCGTCGCATCGGAAAGCTTTTCAGTCATGTTGTGCCCCTTCCCGATAATCCTGTCCTTCCACACCACCACCGCCCCGATCGGCACCTCCCCCTCATCCGCCGCCACCCTCGCTTCCTTCAGCGCCTCGCGAATGTATTTTTCATCCTTCTCTGAGTCCATTTTCCATTTACAATTTCCGAAATATAATAAAAAATCCTAAATTTGTCGTCGATATCAGCTTATTGGGGCGGCATCAGCCGCCGTGCCGGAGTTGAGGAGCGTATGCGACGACCGGAGGCACCGACCGGAGTGAAACGGAGGTCGCATTCCCCCTGACAGGGGGATGTCGCGAAGCGACAGGGGGTTAGACGGCTCCATTACGGACAATAAGCGAAAGATTTTGGGGCAAAGCCCCGCAAAATCTTGAGGTATGGTGTAATGGTAGCACTAGGGATTTTGGTTCCCTCAGTAGAGGTTCGAATCCTCTTACCTCAACACTATGAAGGCATCGTATATCTTTCTTGCTGACGGCTTCGAGGATATGGAAGCCCTCTGCACCGTGGATATCCTGAGAAGGGGCGGAGTGCCTGTGAAGACGGTATCCATCTATGAAGACCGCTGGTCGGTCGAAAGTTCCCACGGCGTCGTCGTCGAAGCCGACATGAATTTCCCTGAATTCGAGCCCGAATTCGCCTCTGAAGGCGCCGAAGCGCTTATCTTCCCCGGAGGTCTTCCCGGGTCGAAGTATCTTGCCGAAAAGAAAGAGCTGATCGCCGTGATGGTCCGCCACGCGGGCGAGGGCGGGCTTGTCGCGTCGATCTGCGCGGCTCCCGGTCTTGTGACTTCGCAGCTGCCCGGGCAGGAGGGGAGGCGCTTTACCTGCTATCCCGGATGTGAGGATATCCCTGTCTCGAAAGGCGCCGTCTGCACAGGCGCATCGGTGGAGCAGGACGGTAATCTCATCACCGGGCGCGGCCCCGGTCTCGCAATGGAATTCGGCCTCGCTGTCCTAGCCCGTCTCGCGGGCGAAGACGCTGCGGATGGCGTAAGAAAAGGATTGTTGCTATGAAGAAGAAAAAAGAGCAGCTTCAGGGAGTCGATCCAGATTTCCTCGAGCGTCAGAAGCAGGCGCTTCGCCGCCGTCACCGCAAGACCTTCCACATCAACGACCGTGAGAAGGCCGCGATAGATGAGTTCTGCGACCGTTTCGGAGTGAAGTCCCGCGCCGCGCTATTCCGTGAGGCAATCATGGACAAGGTCCTCACCGCGCTCGATGAGAACCATCCTACATTGTTCTGATCCGGAGGACTAGTTCCTTCTTGCCATAGAGACATAGTATAGCAGCGTTGCGAGGGAACTCAGCGCTGCTATTACGTATGTGTAGGCCGCCCATTTGAGGGCGTCGGCCGCCATCTCCTTGGTCTGGTAGGTCGCGACGCCGGTCATTTCGAGGTACTTGACGGCGCGGGAGCTGGCGTTGATCTCGACGGGGAGGGTGACGATGCTGAAGAGGGTCGTCATAGCGAAGAGTCCTATGCCGAGCCAGAGCAGCTGGGGTACCACCTGGACGAGCAGGACGCCCGCGAGAAGGACCCACGGGACCACTTTGTTGGAGAAGTTGACCACGGGGACGAGGGCGGAACGGATGCGGAGGGGGAAGTAGCCGCCGGCGTGCTGGAGGACGTGGCCGCACTCGTGGGCGGCGACGGCGCAGGCCGCGATGTTCTGCCCGTAATAGACGTCGTGGGAGAGGTTTACAGTTTTATTGGTCGGGTTGTAATGGTCCGTGAGGGTCCCTTCTATGGAGACGATCTTGACGTCACGGATACCGTTCTCCGCGAGCATCTTTTCCGCGATCTGGGCTCCTGTGAGGGGAGCTCCGACCTGGGAGTACTGCGCGATCCTTGAAGTGAGTTTCTTTTGGACAAACATGCTGGCGAACATTACGACCGCCATTATTACCCATATCAGAATTGTAGTTGCATCCATTGCCTCTAAAAATTGGTCCGAGTGCAAAATTACGGAAAAAATATGTAGATTTGCACTCCCTTGCAATGAAAAGAGAAGACGAATTTTCACGACTTGAGCTGAGCCTCCCCGCCTGCAGGGAGAACTACAGGTATTTCCGGTCCCTCCTGGAGCCGGAGACAAAGCTGCTTGTGCTCGTGAAGGCCAACGCCTACGGGCACGGAGCCGTGGAATTCGCTTCCCTGATGCGAAGCGAAGGGGCCGATTATCTCGCCGTGGCATACCCCGTCGAGGGGATGGAGCTGCGCCGGAGCGGTATCGCCCTCCCGATCCTCGTACTCACGGCGGGGACAGATTTTTTCGAGGAGATAATCGACTCCCGCCTCGAGCCCAGCATCCCCAATCTCGAGTCCCTCGAAAAGCTGGTGGCCGTGCTTCGCGCCCGCGGAATAAAGGATTTCCCCGTCCACATAAAGCTCGACACCGGGATGCACCGTCTCGGCTTTATGTCCGGTGAGCTGGATGCCCTTTCCGCCTTCCTCGAAAACTGCCCGGAGGTGAAAGTGCGTTCCGTCTTTTCGCACCTTTCAGTTGCCGAAGACCCTGAGCAGGACAACTTTACCCTTGGCCAGATCGCGCTTTTCGAGCGCAATTCCGGGAGGCTCATTTCCCGTCTTGGGTACCGTCCGATGCGGCACATACTCAATTCTGCAGGCATACAGCGGTTCCCGCAGTACCAGTTCGACATGGTCCGGCTCGGAATCGGCATCTACGGCATCAGCGCGCGCCCGGAGGTGCGCCTGAAGCCCGTCGCTTCCCTCAAGTGCAAGGTGCTTCAGATCAAGCGCCTGGGGCCGGAGGACGGAGACATAGGCTACGGCAGGTTCGGACACGTCGCCCCGGAGGGGACGACTATCGCGACCATCCCCGTCGGCTATGCGGACGGCATCGACCGCCGTCTCGGCCGCGGCAACGCATCGTTCTCGGTACGGGGCAGGAGAGTCCCCACGATCGGCAATATCTGTATGGATATGTGCATGCTGGACGTGACCGGAGTGGATGTCGAGGTCGGTGACACAGTGACGGTCTTCGGTGAAGACCCGACGGTCGACGAGCTCGCCTCCATCCTCGGCACCATCCCTTATGAGGTGATGACGAGCATTCCCCGCAGGATTGACAGGGTCATAGTCCGGTAGTGCCATGGATCAGCACTGGTTCGCACTCAAGGTATTCTACAACAGGGTTTTCGAAGTTGAGGAAATCCTTTCCGGCCGCGGTCTGGAGACCTTCATCCCCGTGACCCGCGAGCAGCTCAAGGGAGAGGAGTTCCTTCGTGTCAAGCGCCGTCTCGCCGTTCCTGACGACACCAGGAACGACCGCAAATACATCGTCGAAGGGCCGTATATATATAAACGGAAGACCATCGTCGCCTCCCTTCTTTTCTTCCGCGGTACGGTTCAGGACGCACTGCAGGTCAAGTCGGATTTCGAGAGGATGCTGATGGTCTCTTCCGGTGGAAACCTTCTGCAGGCGATGCTCTATATGACCGTGGATAAAAAGGCCCCTGCGCTTATTCCGGACAGTCAGATGAAGATGTTCCGGATGGTCTGCGAATCAGGGATGGACGGGCTTGAGTTCTTCTCCGACGAGAGCATCGTCTCCTTCAAGCAGGGGGACAGGGTCCGGGTCACGATGGAAGGCCCCCTGAACGGCGTTGAAGGCTATATCAAACGCATAAAAAAAGATCGCCGCCTGCTCGTCGCCATCGAAGGCTTCGTTGCAGTGGCGACCTCTTTCATCGCTCCGAAATACCTGGAGAAAGTCAGCGATCCGAAGAGTGATAACTGACAAGCCCTTCGATAGGGGTCGGGATGAATGCCCTGATGCGTATGCCGGCCTCTTCGAATATGGGCCTCACTATGTCTTTGAGGGCGTCGGCGAATCCGCCGACGATGCCGACCGGGTATTTGTCAATCTCGTACAGGCTCAGGCACCTTTCAACGAAAGATCGGAAATTGCCGTCCACCATCGCCTTGACATAGGGGTGGGAGTACCACGAGACGATGAAGGGGGAGAGGCTGCCGAGCCACCCTGAAGGGGAGGCCGGGTTGTGGTAGACGGCGTCCACGATTTCCGGATAGGTGGAGGGAAAGCGTGCGGCATAGTCCGCAGCAATCTCCTCCGGCACAAGCCCCTTGATGTAGTCCGATATGAAAAGCTTCCCGAGGACTGAGGCGGAGCCTTCATCACCGATGATGAAGCCGCCGCAGTTGACGTGCTTCACTATTTTCTCTCCGTCCCACTGGCATGAGTTGGAGCCGGTGCCGAGGATGGCGGCGATGCCGGGCTCGTGGCCGCAGGCGGCCCTTGCCGACGCTATGAGGTCCGTCTGGATGTCAAGGACGGAGGCGCCGAAGCAGCTCCGCAGGATTGCTTCCATGTCCTTTCGTATGGGATCCGTGATAACGCCGGCGGTGTAGTAATACACGGCGTCAACCTTTCCGGCGGCCTCTTTCAGAGATCCGGCGGCCTCCCGGATTACGGCTTCGACCGCATCCATTTTCATTGCGGAGACATTGGTCCCGCCTGTAAGAACACGGGCGGCCTGCCGGCCGTCCTCGACGAGCCGCCAGTCCGCCTTCGTGGCTCCGGCTTCACAAATGATGGTCCTCATCGTGGAGATGGGCGGACTCGAACCGCCGTCCAAACACCGCTACAGGCGGCTTTCTACACGCTTATCCTTCCTTTGGCTGTCGGGCCGTCCACGCCGGAAGGCGGGCTTGGGGCGACCTTATCCCTTGGGTCTTGGCGGAGTTTAAGGGAGTCCCTCCGTGCATCCGGTCTGAATGATACCCCCTGGTCGGAACATGACCGGCGTGAAGTCCGGGGGATACTCGTCGGCGGGGCAGCCTTGGCTCCGCGGATTAAGCTAACCGACTAAGTCTGATTAGGCAGCGAGTGCGTAGTTGTTTTTGGCAACTGTTGTTCGGAGTCTGAGATTTACGGGCAAGGCTCCAACGCCCGGCGTGCTTACCGTCCGAGGTCAGTGCTGTCAAAACCAGAACATCCCCGAATGGATTGCAAAGGTAAAAAAATAATTCTATTTTTGTATCTTACAGATTTATAATCAAGGCCAGTTATGGAGAAAAATCTCTACACCGCCCCTGCTGTCAGAATTTACGCCGGAAAGTTCATCGAGAACGTCCTGACGGCAAGCCACGAGGGCTACCCGGTCGATCCGTTTGACCCCGAAATCAATGGTTAGTATGCGTACGCGAGTTATTTTTGCGGCCCTTGCCGCTGCCGCCGCGTTCGCGGCCTGCTCAAGGAGCGAGATGCCGGCACCATCAGTTGAAACGGCTCAGGACAACACTATTTTTTCAACTAAGAATGTGGTTCACCGGTTAAATATGTCCCGGGATTTCCACCGGGGGCTTCCCGGTGGCGGGAGCGTTACCGCCGGTTTCGCCGGAGACGACACCCGTTCACATCTGGAGATGAATCCTGAGGGCGATTACGCCAGCGTCATCTGGGACGCCGGCGATTCTTTCGATATGTATGCGCTGGATCCCGAGGACGGTATGTATTACAGCCCCTATACTACGGCCGAAGGCGGTGAGAGTGCGGTGTTTACGACTACCTATGGTCTTCCTGAGGTTGACAATTATTACTGTTTTACAAGCGAGGTAAGCGGTTATGGTGACCTCACGTCACAGGGTCTTGGCGTTATTTTCCTGACAAACATTCCTGTGTCGCAGGCGGCGACCATAGGCAGTCCGGATCCGGAAGCCGACGTCTCCGTCTCCCTCTCTTCCTCGCCTTCGGAAAATCTTTTCTTCCGGAGCGCGACTTCGTTCCTTAAATTCAGGCTCGGCGGGGATATAGTATCTTCCGTGAAGTCCGTTTCTGTCCGAGGCCTGTCGCTGCTTGCCGGCGATTTCATCCTGGGATTCGAAAGCGACGGGACGCCATGGTCGGAGTTCGACTCCTATTATGAGGCCTCCCGCACAGTGACCCTGAGCGGCGATTTTGTCGCCGGAAAGGACTATTACGTCGTCCTCGGCGCCGGGCAGCAGGCCGGGCTTACCCTTGTCTTCTCTGATGGCTCCGGCCATTCAACGACGAAGACGGTATTCAAGGCCGTCGATTTCCAGAGAGGCCATATCGTGGATTTCGGCACCATAAACCTCGGGTCTTCCTTCACGGATGATCCTTCGGGAGAAGTGGCGGAACTTTATATGAAGGCCACGGCCCCGGCGTCAAAACCCGTGACCATCGTGGTGGTCCCTGACGGGTTTACAGAGGGCGAACGGTCAGACTACAAGCTCCTTGCCCATTCGGGCATAGACGCTCTCTTCAACACCGAGCCGTTCAGGACCTACAGGAACTATTTCAATGTCTGGGTGCTCTCCGTGGCGTCGGCGGAGTCCGGCGCGAACATCACCGACGGACACGGCAACATCACCACCGCCCGCAACTGCTATTTCGGCTCCAAGTGGGGAGAGGAGAATTATGGAGATATGGATTTGAATGAGTCCGTGCTGTATGATTTCGTGACGACAAACTGTCCTGACCTGGCTGACCGGAGCCACTCGGTGAACGAGACGCCGGTGCTTGTCATTATCAACGACAGCCGCTACGGGGGGATCTGCCACAGTTATTTCAACGGCAAGGCTTACTGCCAGGCTCCGTTTACCTACAGCGGAGGGATGCTTGGATGGGGATACCCCTCCCAAACGGCGGTTAGTGACAGCGATCCTTCCGCCGGTGTGAGGGACGTGACTCAGGAGGAAATGACGGAACTTGGCCTCAGTTACGGCGACTGGCGCAACACCCTTGTCCACGAGTTCGGCGGGCATGCCTTCGGCCGCCTCGGCGACGAGTACTGGTACGACGATGTGAAGGGTGCAGTCTCGGCTATTTCCGCCCACAACTGGCCGGTTCCCATGAGCCTCAATATTTCGGCAAAATACTCGTCCACGCCGTGGAGCAGCGACCTTCTTTCCCGCCGCGCCTCGCTGGTCTCATCGAACCCTCTCTATGAGCGGCTCGGCACCTTCCAGGGCGGTGATGTCTCCCCGCTCAACCGCTGGCGCTGCGAGAAGATCAGCTGCATGATCGACAACCGCTTCTACTTCTCCGTCTGGCAGAGAGAGCTCATTGTCAAGAGGATAATGTCCCTCGCAGGAGCCACGTTCTCCCTTTCGGACTTCCTCGCCCTTGACAATCCGGTCGACCCGCTGAGGGACGTGGCTTCATCTCCGGTGATGAATCCTTCCTACCGCACCTCTTCCGCCGTCGCCCCCATCATGCCGCCCCTCCCCCCGCCGGTGCTGGTGGAAGAGTAGGGGAATCCCTCTTCTTACGCGAAAAAGCTGGCGTGAGCCAGCTTTGAGCGGAGGAAGAGGTTCCGCGCAATTTTCCGAGTAGACATTTTGTAGACATTTTTAGTTTCCCTATCTCTGTATCAACAACTTACAACTTTGTCAAAGAATGCCACTGTAAATATGGGATACTGTTTTGGATATATCAAGTACCATCTTAATTTTTTTGCCGGTTTATCAATTAATCCAGATGGTATAGCCATTCAAACAAAATGACTATCGGCATTATAATTGCAGGACCTTAGGACATATGAAATTCCGTGCTATTATACTGTCAATCTATTTCTTGCTTCCACTTGTTCCGGCTATGGCTCAAGAAGACGACAGGGAGGCAATTCTTATCTGTTATCAAGAAAATAAACCAGGCTTCAATGGAGGTGACGCCAATTCATTCTCAAAATGGGTCAATGAGCATAAGCACTACCCAGAAGAGGCAATAATAGCAGGAATAGAAGGGAGGGTAACGACTCAATTCACCATTACAAAAGAGGGAAAACTCATCAACGCGAGAATCCTCCGGGGTGTTCACCCTCTTCTTGACGAAGAGGCCATCCGCGTAATTGAATCGGCGCCTCAAAACTGGAAACCTGGTGAGCGTCAAGGTGAGCCGATAGATGTAACGTACACTTTCCCGGTTATTTTTAAACTGTCAGAAGAGGATCTCGCTTACAGGGTATTAGAGCTCTGCCGGTATATCCCCGACCATGTTTTGAAGCCGGAGGCCAAGGAGGCCATGACTCCGGAATTCTTCCACGCTCTGTCGGAGGCCTTCGATGCCCCCGTTGCCGATTATATGGAGATTGGGGACAACGAGTGGCTCTGGTATTTTGTAACCGGAAACGGTGGCAGTGAGCCGGTCTATGGAGTGAAATCTGTTTCTCTTACGTCAAAGGACTCCGCCCGGGCCGTCATTACGGTACGGCAAAGCTGGGAAGGGGTTATCGACCCTAAAGAGAATCCCAAAGAGTATGTGGTTATGCTGAAACGGGCCAATGGCCGATGGCTGCTGGATGATTTCGACGGGAAGAAGGCCGAATGCCTGGCGTATGTCCGGGACGTGCGGGAAAAGTATGCTTCCGGAAAGTATGTGAAATATCTGAAGTCGGAGAAAGACCTGCGGCAATACATCCCGGATTTCAAGGAACGTGTCGAAGCCTTTTATACGAAGTACGGGAAGTAACCGTTAAATTTGTTTTTTAGTATTAAAGAGCTTACATTTGCAGAAAAGGTCAAGGCTTATGGAAAAGACCAAGAATAGAATTATTATCGAGAACCCTCCGAAGAAGGTCCTTGATTTTGTTATGAAGGTTCAGAAGGAAAAGGAAGAAGCCCGGAAACACCTTCTTGAGAAAAAAGAACACACATTCAGCATTCAGATTTAATGAATCTGTCGTTCGACATCAATACTCAAGAGGGGGACAAGGTGGTTGTCTCCCTCTCTTCTTCATATCCTTATCTTAAAGACATATTCCCCGCTCAATCTCAAGAGTTTGAGCTCGTTGAAGTCAGTATTATCCGAGAGAAAGGAAACGGTCCTATAAAAGTCGAGGTCTTTGGAAGGATAGCCGATATTCTGGTTTCTATTGCAGAAGATAATCCAACCACGATTCTTTTCTACTTTTGTGATATTGTGGAGGGTATACCACATCCGAGAATGGGAAGAGATATCCCTTCTCATGAGTATCGGAATTATCTTTTTAAACTTCTATTTCAACGGTATTGCGAAAAAGCATCGGAACATTGGTCTGATATAGAAGTTATATTGAGGTCACAGGAGCCGCTGCTTGAAATGTATGCTCATTTTCTTGTCAGAGACAGACATCTTCCGCTGGTTGAGCTTTTGAGAAAGGAGGTTCTGAATAATTTCGAAACCATTTCCAGTCAAAAGTAATCCCTCTTCCTCCAGGGATTCCGGCTTCGCCGGCATCCCTCCCCGCCTGCGGCGGGCGATGCATAAAGCTAACAAAAAGTCCAGATCAAGCAAGCTTGTCTGGACTTTTTGCTACCTTTCTGCGGAGGAAGAGGGATTCGAACCCCCGGTGCGTTGCCGCACAACAGTTTTCAAGACTGCCGCCATCGACCACTCGGCCATTCCTCCGGGGAATAAAAGAGTCCCCCACGCGGGGCGGGGGACTGCAAAGATATAACGTTTATTTGAAAATGCAAAACTATAGGTAGTAGTTGAAGCCGATGCGGAAGCCGAGGTTCTCGGTGCCGTAGAGGAGGGCGGTGCTGCCGGGGCTGACAAGGTGGGAGAATTCGACGACTTCGTATTGATCTTTAGTGCGGTTTTGCGTATTGGCGCTCCCATTATTCCACGTGATGTCTTTATCCTGAATACCCTCGAAAGTGGCGTAGGTCTGGGGCTGGAACATTATCATGAGCGGGGTGAAGGTGATTGCGGCGGTGAGGGACATTTTGCCGGCGAAGAACCACTCTATACCCATGTCGCAGGTGAAACCGATACCGTTGCAGTAGCCGATGTTGTACCTGTCGGTGGGCCTTATTGTTGAGTTGTTGGAAAGCTGATTGAGATTGAACCCGTGATAACCATATTTTTCTTTTTCTGATGAATCATATCCGTTCAGTTTACCTTGCTCGAGCTCAGTGGTTTTCATTTGCGTGTATGCCGTGGTCGTCGGGTTATAGTTAATCCATCTCTGCCCGTCATCTTCGTAGTTGATGTAGTCGTTGCCGTATTTGAAGCTCATCGAGCCGCCGCCGACGGCGTACTGGATGCCGAAGCCGGCGATGAAGGAAAGGGCGCCGAAGTTTTTGGTGTACTCGGCAGAAATGCCGATGGTGAAGGCGTTGAGCTTTGCGGAGATGACATCTACCGCAAGGTTCTCAGTGTACTTGCCGGCACTTTTCTCCAGACGGTGCATAGCGAAGTCGTCCTTGACGTATTCCTTGTAATTGGTGCGGCTGCCGGTGAAGCCGAGGCTTCCGCGGATGCCCCAGTGGTCGGTGAAACGGTACTTGAGCATGAACGAGGCAAGAGGCTCGGTCGAAAGGAAGAACATCTGGTGGGGGTATTCGGCCTGGGATCCGACCCAGTCGCCTGCGAAGGTGCCGATGCCCGGCTGATATGAGATCTTTTTGGAGAGTGCTACGGGGTTGAAGGTGAAACCGATGGAGAAGTCTCCCTTGGATGGTGTCATCTTGTTGCCCTTCTTTGCTACCGTGACCTCCTGGGCGGTTGCCGCTGAGGCGAAAAGGAGCAGCGTCGCTGCCAGAATGAAGAATTTTTTCATAATATCGATAAGATTTTGTCCTCTTGAAAAGACGGTTTACGGCATCAAAAATAGTAAAACTTCGCAATAAGTCAAAATGTCCGCGATTTTTGGTATTTTTGCAGCGGCTTATGAAAAAGGCGTTTCTGATACTTCTGGCCTCGTTTCTTTCCGTCGCCGCCGAGGCGGCTTCGGAGAGGGACTCTTCCGCCGTCTCCGGCAGGAGTATCTATGCCTCCGCATTCGGCCTCTTCCGTCCAAATTACCTCACGACGGGCATCCCTCTTTCCGGTCACGTGACGCGGTCGACGGCCGACGTTAAGTTCCAGGTAAGCGTCAAACTCGACCTTTGGAGGAATATCGCGGGCCGCGAGGGCATGGCCCTCAGCATAGGCTACACCCAGCGTTCCATCTGGCAGCTCTACGGCGAATCGGCCCCGTTCAAGGACAATATGTACATCCCCGGGATCTATTTCAACGTCCCGTTCAAGGGAGGGGAGGATTTCCTCCTCGCCGGGTTCGAGCACCGTTCGAACGGGAGGCCTCACGGCGGCGCCCCGAAGGACGGCCGCTCCCGCAGCGTCAACTACCTTTTCGCCGAATACAGCCACGTCTTCCCCTTCGGACTGACCCTGCAGGCCAACCTGAGGGGCGGCCTGGCCTACTATGAAGACGATATGGACCAGAGGATGTTCTACCGCTATCTCGGCTACGCGACCTTCACGGCCGGCTACGACTCGCCGAAGGGGCGGCTCTACGCGATGGCGTCCGTGACGCCGCGCTTTTCACCCCTCGGGACAAACGCGACGGCCGAATTCGGCTGCCGCATCTCGCCGCCCGCCGTCGGCGCCTATCTCTTCCTCCAGTTCCACTACGGCTTCGACGAGGCGCTCTGCGACTGCTTCGACGGCGAGAGGGCCGTGCCGTACCTGCGTCTCGGCGTAATCCTGCGCCCTTCCGGCTTCCCACGCGCATTTAGCCTGTAATTTTCCGCAAAAAACAATATGCAGCGCCCGCTTTGATTTTTTAAGCGGAAATTGTATATTTGTATGCCATATAATAGGCTAAAACAATATTTGTGTCTATGATAAAGAAATTATTCATCGCTGCGATGGCCGCTCTGGTGGCCTCCGCCAGCATTTCTGCCCAGGAAGCGACAGCTCCGGAAAGTGGGGCGGCACCTATCTCCAAATCGGAAAAATTTTACCAGACCGTCCCTAAGCACGAGTTCTTCATTGAGGGCTTCGCGGGCTTCGGGCCGCTCCTTTACAAAACCAGCGTTCCGGCAGTAAGTTCGACCGTCTGGCCCTGGAAAGCCGGTGACATAATGTCGCTCAAGTATCCGGTCGGCACCGGCTACGGCGGCGGCCTCGGCTACATCTGGCACTTCCATCCCAATGTGGGTCTCCTTGTCGGCGCCGAGTTCGCCGTGTACAACGGCGGGATCGACCTGGCCGGCAATAAGTTCTTCTCCATGGAGACCGCCAGGACCAACAATGAGTCGAGCGATCTGTATTCAGTCGTGGAGGATTACTGGGAAGTCCAGAAGCTCATGACCGTGCAGATTCCCGTGATGTTCCAGTTTATGGCTCCTATGGGTCGCGGCAACAACCACTTCTATGCGGCCGTCGGTGCCAAACTCGGCATCAATGTGCTCGGAAAATTCAGCGGCGGCGGGAAGAACCAGGATTTTTCCTGGTTCCCGGAGATTAGTTGGGATGGCCACGTGGGGACTTATACTTTCGATGAATCAGTGGTCGAGCGCGCCACCTTCTATGGTGACGACGGAGTGGACTTTACAAACGAGGGTGATTTTGCATTCAGGCGTCTCAACGCCATCGTTTCCGCCGAGCTCGGTTTCCGCTGGAAACTCGCCCAGAATGTGGGCCTTTACACCGGTCTTTATGTGGACTACGGCTGCCTTGGCGTCAATAAGACTTTGAACAAGGGTGTCTACGGGATCGACATTGATCCGACTGAGCCGGACCTTGCCCATCACGATGCCAACTGCTACAATCCGATAATCAACTCCCAGCATGCTCCGGATGTTACTTTCTACGAGAACTCTGATATACAGGGCCGTGTGGATTACGCGATAGAAAAACCCAAGGCTGCCGTTACCCCAGTCCACCCTCTCGGCTTCGGCTTCAAGATGAAGCTGGCGTTCGGCAAGGTCATGCCGACTCCTCCTCCTGCACCTCCGGTGCTTCCGAAGCCCGACACGGTGATAAGGACCATCATAATGCGTGACACCGTCCAGAACACGGTGGTCGTGCGCGACACCGTGCAGAACACTGTCGTGGTCCGCGACACGGTAACTAACACCGTCGTCGTCCGCGACACCGTCACCATCATCAAGGAAGTCCCGGTGGAGATCCAGAAGACTATGAGGGATCTTTCCAACACCCTGTTCGAGTTTAACAAGTTTAACGTCGGCGAGAAGGCCCGCGGCTATCTCGACGAGATCGTCGACTGGCTCGTCGAGAATCCGAAGGTCAACGTCGAGATCGGCGGCCACACCGACGGCATCGGCTCTCAGGAGTACAACCAGAAGCTCTCCGAGCAGCGAGCGAAGACGGTTTACAACTATTTCGTGGAGCACGGCGTCAACAAGAACCGCCTGTCATACAAGGGCTACGGCAAGACCGAGCCTATTGCGGACAACTCCACTGAAGCCGGGCGTCAGCAGAACAGGCGTGTTGAACTGAAGATTATTCAGTAACTAACCAGCAATATTTATGTCCGGAAAAATTCTTCTTGTCGCAGCGGCCGCGGTTGCGGTGTCCGTGACGGCCTTCGCCCAGGGAGCGAAGAATGCAGCCCCCGGTTCCAAAGCTGAAAAGTTCTATCAGGTCGTCCCTGAGCACGAGTTCTTCTTCGAGGGCTTCGGCGGTTTCGGCCCTTTGATGTACAAGGCGAACGCCTTGAACGGTGATATGAAAGCCGTGAAAGTCGGCTCGGTCCTGTGGCCTTGGAAGGCAGGCGATCTTCTCACGCTGAAAAATCCTGTCGGCATCGGCTACGGCGGCGGTTTCGGCTACGTCTGGCACTTCCACCCCAACGTAGGCCTATTGCTCGGCGCCGAGTTCGCCGTCTATAACGGCGGGATTGACTTTGCAAGCGATAGCGAAGGCAGGACTATCATTACCTCTGAGAATGTCTCTACGGAAAATGAGAGATCAACGCTTATTTCAGTAGTTAACAACAGCGCTGATAATCCGTCGTCATACTATGAGGTCCAGAAGCTTATGACAGTCCAGATCCCCGTGATGTTCCAGTTCATGGCTCCGATGGGGAGGGGCAACAATCATTTCTACGCCGCCCTCGGTGCAAAGCTTGGCATCAATGTGGTAGGAAAGTATAAGGGCGCCGGCAATTTATATACCCACACCTGGGCAGGCCATGATTATGACCCCTACGGTTTCGCCGGTGAGCCCGGCACCTATCCTTACTATGAGGCCGTAACCAGTCCGTATCTGGAGGAAGACTTTCACGAAAGCGACGATAAGTACAGAAAGGAGTCTTTCGAATTCAAGAGGCTCAACGCCATCGCCAGTGCCGAGCTCGGTTTCCGCTGGAACCTTGGCCGGGGCTGCGGCCTCTATACCGGCTTCTATGTCGATTATGGCATCCTCGGAGTCAACAAGGATTCCGGATATGCCCTCCACGGCCTGACGATCAGTCCTGAAGAGCCGGACCTTGAAATGCACGGCCCCAACACCCCTCATTCTATCCTCAACACCCATTCCGCACCCTATGTCAAGGTGGAGGAGAACCATCAGATTCAAGGTTACAGCTTTGAGACCCTTGAGAAGTATGACAGGACCGTCAAAAGTGCAAACCCTCTCGGAGTCGGCCTCAAACTGAAGCTCGCCTTCGGCAAGGTACTTCCGGTGGCTCCTGTTGTCCCCATCCTTCCGAAGCCCGACACGGTGATAAGGACCATCATTATGCGTGACACCGTCCAGAACACGGTGGTCGTGCGTGACACTGTCCAGAACACTGTCGTCGTCCGTGACACCGTGACGAACACCGTCGTCGTCCGCGACACTGTCACGATTATCAAGGAAGTCCCGGTCGAAATCCAGCAGACGATGAGGGACCTCTCCAACACCCTGTTCGAGTTCAACAAGTTCAACGTCGGCGAGAAAGCCCGCGGCTATCTCGACGAGATCGTCGACTGGCTCGTCGAGAATCCGAAGGTCAACGTCGAGATCGGCGGCCACACCGACGGCATCGGAAGCCAGGAGTACAACCAGAAGCTTTCCGAGCAGCGCGCCAAGACCGTCTACAACTATTTCGTGGAGCACGGCGTCAACAAGAACCGCCTGTCCTACAAGGGCTACGGCAAACTCGAGCCCATTGCGGACAACTCCACAGAATCGGGCCGCCAGCAGAACAGGCGTGTAGAACTGAAGATTATTAACGACTAACCATCAATATTTATGTCCAGAAAACTTCTTCTTGTCGCAGCGGCCGCGTTAACGGTCTCTGCGGCAGCTTTCGCACAGGCGGAATCAGCCCCCCTGTCGAAGGCTGAGAAATTCTACCAGGTCGTGCCTAAGCACGAGTTCACGATCAACGGCTTCGGCGGTATGAGCACGCTGATGTACAAGGTTGATGGGAGTTATTATCTATTTTATGAATATGACAGTCAACAGGTAGAGCACAAGATTTTCGGTCAGGCTCCTGCCATCAAGTCCGATCTCGTCAACTTCAGCAACGGTCCCTTCCATCCGACCGGTCTCGGTGGTGGCGGTGGTTTTGGCTACATCTGGCACTTCCACCCCAATGTCGGCTTGATGACCGGCGTTGATATCGCTTATTACAGCGGTGGCATCAGGAATCTGGGTACTTACAAGGTGAAGACGTATGATGGTGGTGATATTCATACGGTTCCGTTAGCATCGGCTTACCTCGTGACCGAAGATGGAGAAAAATATCTGATGGGTTATGGCGTGGAGAACTATTCTGAGATGCAGAAGTACCTTGCCCTCCAGATTCCCGTGATGTTCCAGTTTATGGCACCAATGGGGCAGGGCAACCATCATTTCTATGCTGCCGTCGGTGCCAGGATCGGTTTCGGCGTATGGAATAATTATAAGGGCAAGGGTGGAGAAATGGGCTCGTCATACGAACCTTACCATTGGGGATACACGACCAGCTGGCGCGACTGTTTAGTCTATGACAGCGGGAATTTTGTGCTGCCAATAGACAATTGGGACGGCCCCGGAGATTATCTTGAGAATCCTGAAAAATATCCATGGAAGGTGGTCAGCGAGGCAACGCCGACGTCGGATCCCAAATCCTCCTATGAGCCCAGCGGCAAATGGGGCGCCAAGATAGTCAACGTTATGGTCTCCGCCGAGCTCGGTTTCCGCTGGAACCTCGGCCGTTCGGCCAATAATTATGGTTTCGGCCTTTACACGGCCCTTTATGCCGATTACGGCGTCATGACCGTCAACAAGAAAGAGAATGTCGCCCTCATCACCGGATATGATCACGAAAAATCTGCCACAGGTGCTCCTTCTTATGGCCCGTATGAGACTCATTCAGTTCTCAACGCCCAGAATGCTCCATATGGCACTACGGAAGCGTATGAAAACGGCGCCTCTACCCACGGCAATAATAACGGCAGGTATAAGTATGAGTCGCTCAAGCCTCTTGCCAATGCCCACACGCTCGCGGCAGGTCTCAAGCTGAAGTTCGCCTTCGGTAAGGTCTCCGCTATCGCTCCGGTGGTTCCGATTCTCCCGAAGCCCGACACAGTGACCAGAATCGTCTACGTGCGCGACACCGTCCAGAACACGGTTGTCGTGCGTGACACCGTCCAGAATACAGTCGTCGTGCGCGACACGGTGACGAACACCGTCGTCGTCCGCGACACCGTCACCATCATCAAGGAGATTCCCGTCGAGATCCAGCAGACTATGAGGGATCTTTCCAGTACCCTCTTCGAGTTCAATAAGTTCAACCTCGGCGAGAAAGCCCGCGGCTACCTCGACGAGATCGTCGACTGGCTCGTCGCCAATCCGAAGGTCAACGTCGAGATCGGCGGCCACACCGACGGCATCGGAAGCCAGGAGTACAACCAGAAGCTTTCGGAGAACCGTGCGAAGACGGTCTACAACTACTTCGTGGAGCACGGCGTCAACAAGAACCGCCTGTCCTACAAGGGCTACGGCAAGTCCGAGCCTATTGCGGACAACTCCACCGAGGCTGGCCGTCAGCAGAACAGGCGTGTCGAACTGAAAATTATCAACAATTAACCTTAACTATATGTCAAAGAAACTGCTTTTAGTCGCACTGGCCGCCGTCGCGGTCGTGTCGACCGCTTTCGGCCAGGGCGCCAAAAACGCCGCCCCCGGCTCGAAAGCTGAAAAGTTCTACCAGGTTGTCCCTGAGCACGAGTTTCTCATCAACGGCTTCGGAGGTATGAGCACGATGCTCTACAAGGCGAATCTTGGCTATGACGAGCCCAGTGAGGTAGGTATGGTTCCGCCCCTTCGTTATCAGAAGGCCGACATCGTCAATTTCTCCAACGAGCCTTTCCACCCTACCGGCATCGGCGGTGGCGGCGGCTTCGGTTACATCTGGCACTTCCACCCGAACGTCGGCCTTATGACAGGTATTGACGTCGCCTACTACAGCAGCGGCATCAGGAATATCTGCGGAGCCCAGAGGTTCGATGGCAGGGAACCATACTACAGCGACCGTCCGTTCTTTACCTCCTATGTTGTGGATGAGATCGAGGAGAAAGAGGGTGAAAAGTATGTCGAGAAGTATCTTGTGACCTACGGCGTGCGGGATTACACTGAAATGCAGAAATATCTTGCCCTCCAGATTCCGATCATGTTCCAGTTTATGGCTCCCATGGGCCGTGGCAACAACCATTTCTATGCGGCTCTCGGTGCCCGCATAGGATTCGGCGTATGGAACCAATACAAGGGTAAGGGAGCTATGTTATTCTCCTCATATGGTAGAGGCTGGCTGCCTTACTCCCCTACTTGGGTGGACAATCCTCAGCTTCCCGACCCCGGTTTTTATACCGATTTCGATGGTGGGGACAACTGGGAGCCGGAAGGGAACTTCCCTTGGTGGAAGGGCGGATATTACACGGAGGATGAACATACGCAGGATTTAATATGGCATGATGGAGAAGATGAGGAGCACCCTTTCCAGCCGAGCGGCAAATGGGGCGCCAAACTTGTCAACGTGATGGCTTCTGCGGAAATCGGTTTCCGCTGGGGACTCGGCAAGGGCTGGGGCCTCTACACCGGTCTCTACTGCGACTTCGGCATCCTTCCTGTCAACAAGAAAATGAACGTTGCCTTGATGACAGGCTACGAAGGAATGTATGGCTGGGAGCAGGATTCCAAGAAACCGGACTATGAGCCTCATTCCATAATGAACACCCAGACGACTCCCGGTGTCCGGATAAAGGAGGAGGAGGCGACTGCGACAACAGACCCTAAGCGTAAGTATATGTACGACCCCCTGAATCCTACCGTAAGGGCCCACACTCTCGGCGCGGGCCTCAAGCTGAAGCTCGCCTCCCGAAGCCTGACACTGTGACCAAGATCGTCTATGTGCGTGACACCGTGCAGAACACGGTGGTCGTTCGTGACACGGTCCAGAACACGGTGGTCGTCCGCGACACCGTGACCAACACCGTGGTCGTGCGTGACACCGTCACCATCATCAAGGAAATCCCTGTGGAGATCCAGCAGACCATGAGGGATCTTTCCAACACCCTGTTCGAGTTCAACAAGTTCAACCTCGGCACCAAGGCCCGCGGCTACCTCGACGAAGTCGTCGACTGGCTTGTGGCCAACCCGAAGGTCAACGTCGAGATCGGCGGCCACACCGACGGCATCGGCTCCCAGGAGTACAACCAGAAACTCTCCGAGCAGCGCGCCAAGGCGGTCTATAACTACTTCGTCGAGCACGGCGTCAACAAGAGCCGCCTGTCCTACAAGGGCTACGGCAAGTTGGAACCTATTGCTGACAACTCCACCGACGCGGGCCGTCAGCAGAACAGACGTGTCGAACTGAAAATTATTAACAACTAAACCTTTTAATTAATTATGGCCAACAAAAAAGGCAACGTTCTCGCGATTGCCATTATGTTCTTCCTGTTTGCGATGATTTCCTTCGTGACAGGTCTGCAGAATCCTTTCGGCATCATTGTCAAGAGCCAGTTCGGCGCATCCAACTTCCTTTCGCAGCTTGGAAACGCCGCCAACTTCATCGCCTATGCGGTGATGGGCCTCCCGGCCGGATTTATCCTTTCGAAGAAAGGCTATAAGTTCACGGCACTGGCATCCGTTCTCGTCGGCTTCATCGGCGTCGGCATCACATTCCTTTCCGGTGTCGTCGAAAGCTTCGGGGTCTATCTTCTCGGCGCTTTCATCTCCGGTTTCTCGATGTGCATGCTCAACACCGTGGTCAACCCTATGCTCAACACCCTCGGCGGCGGCGGCAACAAGGGCAACCAGCTGATCCAGTTCGGCGGCTCATGCAACTCCCTTGCGGCGACCATCTGCCCTGTGCTGGTCGGTTACCTCATCGGTGACGCTATGAACGCCAGGATTTCCGACGCCAACCCCGCTCTCTACATCGCGATGGGCATCTTCGCCCTGGCGTTCGTGATTATCCTCTTCTCGAAGATCCCCGAGCCGGAGCTCGCGGAGGCTGCCAAGGAAGCCCCGGAGAAGACCGCCGACACCATCAAGGGCGCTCTCTCCTTCCGTCACTTCGTGTTCGGCGCCATCGCCATTTTCCTCTATGTGGGTGTCGAGGTCGGTATCCCCAACTTCATGAACCTCTATATGACCTCTTCCGCCGTCGGCATCGCCGCGGGTGTGGCAGGAACTATCGTCGGTATGTACTGGTTCCTGATGCTCTGTGGCCGTCTTATCGGTGCATCCATCGGAGGCAAAGTGTCCAGCCGTGCGATGATGGTGTCGGTCTCCAGCCTTGCAATCCTTCTTCTTGTGCTCGGCATGGTGCTCGGCGACAGCGCACAGGTGCCCTTCCCGGCCTTCAAGGACCTCCACTTCTCGCTTGAGACAATTCCTATCGGAGTCGTGTTCTTCGTCCTCTGCGGTCTCTGCACCTCTGTTATGTGGGGCGCTATCTTCAACCTCGCTGTCGAGGGACTCGGCAAATACACCGCCATCGCCTCCGGCCTCTTCATGGTCATGGTCTGCGGCGGCGGTATCCTCCCGCTCATCCAGGGTGCAGTGGCGGACGCCACCTCCTACCTTATGAGCTACCTCGTCGTCATTGCGGGCGTGGTCTATATCCTTTGGTTCGCCCTCTTCGGATCGAAAATCAAAAAAGCTAAGTAAGATATGGCAAAGGATTATGTAGTCGGTATTGACGTCGGCGGGCAGACCATCAAGCTCGGCGTCGTCGATGCGCGCGGCGAGGTTCTCGCCCAGAAAGTCATCAAGACCAGCAGCGACCCTTCCGCCGAAGTGGTCGTGTCAGAGATCGCCCAGGCGGTCCGCGACATCGTCAGGGAGTCCGGCAAGGAAGGCCAGATCAGGGGCGTCGGCGTCGGCGCTCCCAACGGCAACTACTACACCGGCACGATAGCGTTCGCACCGAACCTCTCATGGGCCGCCAACGGCTCCATCGAGTTCGCAAAGATGCTTTCGGAGGCAATCGACGGCATCCCCGTCTCGCTGACCAACGACGCCAACGCCGCGGCTGTGGGTGAAATGACCTACGGCGCCGCGAGGGGTATGAAGAACTTCATCATGATTACCCTCGGCACCGGAGTCGGCAGCGGCATCGTCATCGACGGCAAGGTGGTCTATGGCAGCGACGGCTTCGCCGGAGAGCTCGGCCACACGACCGCCGTCCGCCACAACGGCCGCCTCTGCGGCTGCGGCAGGTGCGGGTGTCTCGAGGCTTATTGCTCCGCGATAGGCGTCGCCCGTACGGCCCGTGAGTGGCTGGCGATGAGCGACGAACCGTCCCTCCTGCGCACAGTCGCGGACATCACTTCCAAGGATGTCTATGAGGCTGCCAAGGAAGGCGACAAACTCGCCCTCAAGGTCTTCGAGTTCACGGGACGCATCCTCGGCGAGAAACTTGCTGATTTCATCGCATTCTCCGCGCCGGAGGCCATAGTCCTCTTCGGCGGCCTCGCAAGGGCCAAGGAGTTCCTCACGGAGCCCATCGAAAGGGCCATGAACGAAAATGTCCTCGCTCTCTGGAAGGGCAAGGTCAAACTCGTCTATTCCCAGCTCAAGGAATCTGACGCCGCCATCCTTGGCGCATCGGCCCTCGCATGGGAGCTGTAGAAGGAATGCCTTAAAAAGGAAGGCGGCCCCGCAAAGGGCCGTCTTTTTTATTCGTTCTCGTCGAAGATTTCTTCGCCGTCTTCGTCGGCGCCGTCCTCGTCTTCATCATCTTCGTCGTCGAAGTCCTCGTCGTCGAGGTCGAAGTCGTCCTCGGAAGGAAGCTTCTGCTTCTCGACGGGGAGGTCTTCGAGCGCGACATAGCCGTTCTCGAACTCCTGGGGAACGGGGCCTTTGGTCTCGACAAGGAGAATCTTGCCGGCCCGGAGGGCGGGGGAGTCGTCCTCGAAGATGTCGATAAGGACGCTCTTTTTGTTGGAGACGTCGTAGAAATAGACAAAGTGGGTCACGCCCTTGTCCAGCGCGGCGCGGAGGGATATGTCCTCAACTGCGCCGTCGCCGATGTCGAAGAGGCCCCAGCGGGCCACGACGTTCTCCGTGGCGCCCAGCGCCTTGAAAAGGATGAGCTGGTCCTGCGGGAACTCGAGGTCTGCGCGGAGCTTGTTGTGGACGGTGTAGAGGGTCGTTTCGGCTCCTGCGCTGTAAAGTCGCAGGAAGCCTTTTATGCCGGGGAGCGTGATTTTCAGTCTGACTGCCATTGGTCTTGTTGTTTTCTAAACCCAAATATACTGTATTTTTTCGACCGATGTTGCTTGTTAGGGCAAAAATCTTTAATTTTGAACTGCAATGGCCGCTCTCGAAGATAAATACAGGAGCATAGCGGCGCCCTCCGAGGGCGTCTTCAAAGACCGCGGGTCCCGTTTTCTCGCCCTCGCATACCCTGTTTCCTCCGAAGAAGAAATAAAGGACATAGTCCAGTCTCTCAAGGCAAAATACCATGATGCGCGTCACCACTGCTACGCCTGGCGGCTCGGACTCGGCGGAGCGTCGTTCCGTTCATCGGACGACGGCGAGCCTTCCGGAAGCGCCGGGAAGCAGATTCTCGGGCGTCTGGAGTCCAGAGGGCTCAGCGACGTCCTTGTCGTGGTGGTCCGCTGGTTCGGGGGGATCAAACTCGGTGTCCCGGGGCTCATCAGGGCCTACCGGGAGTCTACCGAGGAAGCCCTGGCGGCGGCAGTGGAGATAGAAAAGACGGCCGAGGTGCCTTTTACCCTTTCGTTCGGATACCTGTCGATGAACGACGTGATGAAGGTGCTTAAAGACCTGTCTCTTCCGAGTTTATCACTTGAGTGCGGCGAGAGATGTGTCCTCTCGACCCGCGTAAGGCTTACTGCGGTGGAAGATTTCAAGGCGAGGACAGGCCGCATAGCCGATTGCGTTTTTCAGTAAAATGAAGTATATTTACAATCCTATTTGAATAATTATATATGAAAGAAGTTCACGTATTCAATGCCGGCCCCTGCCTTTTGCCGCAGGTGGCCATCGACAACGCCATAGCCGCCCTGAAGGATTTCAAGGGCACGGGCGTGTCGGTCATTTCCATATCACACAGGACGAAGGAATGGGATGAGACTATGGACGAGTGCCGCGCCCTCTGGCGTGAGCTCCTCCACATCCCCGAGACCCACGAGGTAGTGTTCCTCGGCGGCGGCGCGTCGCTGCAGTTCCTCTATGTCGCGATGAACTACCTTGAGAAGAAGGCGGCGTATCTGGAGACGGGAGTATGGGCCGGAAAGGCCCTCAAGGAGGCGAAAGGGATAGGCGAAGCCTATGCAATCGCCAGTTCGAAGGACAGGAACTTCAGCTATATCCCCAAGGGATTCGAGATCCCGACGGACCTGGATTACCTCCATATCACGACCAACAACACGATCTACGGCACCGAGATCAAGGAGGACATGGACTGCCCCGTCCCGCTCATCGCGGATATGTCTTCCGACATTATGTCCCGCCCTGTCGACGTCTCGAAATACGACCTGATCTACGGCGGAGCGCAGAAGAACGTCGGCCCCGCCGGCGTCATCTTCGCCATCATCCGCAAGGATTCCCTCGGCCGCGTGTCGCGCTACATCCCGACGATGCTGGACTACAGGACCCACATCGACAAGCTGTCGATGTTCAACACTCCTCCGGTGTTCTCCATCTTCGTTATGAATGAGACGCTCAAATGGATCAAGTCCATAGGCGGAGTCGAGGCAATCCATAAGATAAACCTGGAAAAAGCCCGTATCCTCTATTCGGAGATCGACCGCAACCCGCTTTTCACCGGGACGGCGGCGGTCGAAGACCGTTCGATCATGAATGTCTGCTTCGTCATGGCCCCCGGGCGCGAAGAACTCCAGGACACCTTCCTCTCCTTCGCCAAGGAAAGGGGAATGGTCGGCATCAAGGGCCACCGCAGCGTCGGCGGCTTCCGCGCGTCGCTCTACAACGCCTGCTCCATCGCAGACGTGGAGGCGCTTGTCGCATGCATGAAAGAATTTGAAAAGCAGTACGCATGAAAATACTTGTAGCAACCCAGAAGCCTTTCGCCCCCGTCGCGGTGAAAGGAATCCGTGAAATCCTCGAGGGAGCCGGCCACAGCGTGGCACTCCTTGAGAAATATCCTGCGCAGGAAGACCTCGTGTCGGCCGTCGCCGATGCGGAGGCGCTTATCATCCGCTCGGACAAGGTGACCGCGGAGGTCATCGCGGCCGCGCCTTCCCTGAAGATTGTCGTCCGCGCCGGCGCAGGGGTCGACAACGTGGACCTCGCCGCCGCTTCTGCCGCCGGGGTCGTCGTCATGAACACCCCGGGACAGAACAGCAACGCCGTGGCGGAGCTCGCGATCGGGCTTATGATTTATATGGCCCGCACTCAGTTTACTCCTGCGACAGGCTCGGAGATTGAGGGCAAGCGCCTGGGCATCCAGGCCTTCGGGAACGTCGGCCGGCTGGTCGGCGCCAAGGCGAAGGCCCTCGGGATGGAGGTAAGCGCTATCGATCCGTTCCTTCCGGACGAGAAGATTATCGCCGGCGGCGCCGTTCCCGCGGCTTCGCTCGAGGCGCTGTATGCCGGATCCGACTACCTGTCGATTCACATCCCGGCCCTGCCGGAGACGATCGGCTCCATCGGCTATGAGCTTATCAGTTCCATGCCCAAGGGAGCTACTCTCATCAACACCGCCCGTAAGGAGGTCATCGACGAGGAAGGCCTTGCAAAGGCTCTCCGCGAGCGTCCGGACCTGAAGTATGCGGCGGATGTCGCTCCGGACTGCTATGAGGCCCTCCGCGAAGAGTTCGGCCTCAGGGTCTTCGCGACGCCCAAGAAGATGGGCGCCCAGACCTCGGAGGCCAACATCAACGCCGGCCTTGCAGCCGCCAGGCAGATCGCCGACTTTTTCGCCACCGGCAACACCAGGTTCCAAGTAAATAAATAATATGGTACGCGTCAAACCTTTTGCGGCGCTGCGGCCGCCGAAGGAGCTGGCACCCGAGGTGTCGGCCCCGCCCTATGATGTTCTCGATTCAGCCGAGGCTAAAGCCCTGG
Organism: uncultured Bacteroidia bacterium; assembly: GCA_902791945.1. Classification (GTDB taxonomy): domain Bacteria; phylum Bacteroidota; class Bacteroidia; order Bacteroidales; family UBA932; genus Cryptobacteroides. Next base: position 13,273 of record CADAXR010000010.1, on the reverse strand, counting down.
CGGGGGAGAAGTCGCTCCTCCACATCACAAAGCCTGAAATAGACTTCGAGCCTCTCGCAGGAGAGCACGAGGACAGGACTTATGCAAAGGCTGTCGAGAACTTCAGGAAGTGGCAGCAAAACGGGTGGCTTGTCCGTGACGCCTCCGAGAACTACTATGTCTATGCCCAGACGATGGGGGAGAGGACGCAGTACGGCATAGTGCTTTGCGCCCACACCGACGACTACGCGTCCGGAATTATCAAAAAGCACGAGCTCACCCGCAAGGACAAGGAAGACGACCGCATGGTCCATGTCCGTATCCAGAGTGCGAACATAGAGCCGGTCTTTTTCGCCTTCAAGGACAACGCGGAGCTGGGAGCCATCGTGGCTTCCGTCGCGGCCGGAGAGCCTGAATATTCGTTTACTGACGAGAACGGCTTCGGACATTCCTTCTGGGTGATTTCCGACAGGCCGACTGTCGCCCGCATCACTGAGCTGTTCACCGGCTCCGTCGATGCTTTCTACGTCGCCGACGGCCACCATCGCACCGCTGCGGCCGCTCGCGTCGGCGCCGAGCGTCGCGCTCAGAACCCCGCCCACACCGGCGACGAGGAGTACAACTTCTTCATGGCGGTCTGCTTCCCCGAGAGTCAGCTCCGCATCCTCGACTACAACCGTGTAGTGAAGGATCTGGCCGGTCTTTCCCCGGAGGAATTTCTCGCGGCCCTGTCGAAGGATTTCGAGGTGACACCTTTGTCCGCTGCCGGAGGGGATGCGGTCGCGCCGCAAAAGCTTCACCAGTTCTCGATGTACCTTGGCGGCAAGTGGTACCGTCTCGACGCCCGTCCTGGGCGCTACGACGACAGCGACCCCATCGGCGTCCTCGACGTGACAGTGCTTTCCAATCTTGTGCTTGACAGAATACTCGGCATAAAGGACCTCCGCACGGACAACCGCATCGCCTTCATCGGCGGCATCCGCGGCCTCGGCGAGCTCTCCCGCCGCGTAGACAGCGGCGAGATGGCCGTCGCCTTCGCCCTCTACCCCGTCTCGATGCATCAGCTCATCGACATCGCCGACACCGGCAACATCATGCCTCCCAAGACCACCTGGTTTGAGCCCAAGCTCCGCTCCGGCCTCGCAATCCACACGTTCTGATATAGGGTGGCGCACTCCCCCGACCCCCCGGCCACGGTACCCCTCAAAGGATCGCGCTCAGACGGGGTTAGTGTGGCTAAGCCCAGGTCGTAAGGTGGGGATGGCCACGCCAAATCCTATTGGATGGCCTTCTGTTGATGGGTGCCGTGGCCAGGCTTGCGGATATATAAAAAAATCCCGGCGTGAACCGGGAATTTTTTATAAAGTGGCCGCCGGGGGCTGCCGAGGGGAGGCCCCCCGTTCTCAGAACGGCAGGTCGTCCTCGGGGACGTCGGCGCCGGGCATGTCTTCGACGGTCGGTGCCGGGGCGGAGAATGCCGGGGGCTGGGGAACGCCTGAAGGGGACGCGAAGCCCTGGGGGGCGCTGCCGGAGAAGCCCTGGTTGCCGCCCGGATAGCCCTGGGGGCTGGTCTGGGGGGCTTCAGGGGCGCCGGCGGGCTCGATCTTCCAGATGCGGAGATCGTTGTACCAGCGGCCCGAGTACTCGCGTGCACGCACGTTGAAGGAAACCTTCACCGGGTCGCCTACACGGAATTTGTCCAGCTCGGCAACCTTGTCCTGGCCCCATGCCGTGAAGCAGGCGCTGGATGTAAAGTTGCCGTCCGGGTATTCAAGGACGAAGTCCTGCCGCGCCCAGGCTCCGCGGGCGGACTGACCCGACTGCGGAGCGAGCTTGGCGGAAATCTTTCCTTCGAGCGTAAGGGCTGACATGATTATTTCTTCTTGCCTTTAGCGGGTTCTTCGGGCTTCTCGACAAAGGTGCCGACCTTGGTCAGCTCGACGTCGAAGATAAGGGCGGAGTTGGGCTCGATGCCACGGGTGCCGTACTCGCCGTAGCCGAGGTCAGCAGGAATGAAAAGCTTGATCTTGCCACCTTCGCCGATGAGCTTGAGGCCTTCGCCCCAGCCCTTGACAACGCGGTTGAGCGTGAAGCGGACGGGCTCGCCGTTGCTCTCGTCGAAGACGTCGCCGTTAAGGAGGGTGCCTTTGTAGTTGACCCAGACGGTGTCCTTGTCATTGACGGGCTTGAGTTCGCCGCCGGCCTCGATGATCTTGTACTGGAGGCCGCTCTCGGTCACCTGGATGCTGTCCTTGGCTGCGTTCTCGGCGAAGAAAGCCTCGGCTTTCTCCTTGTTGAGAGCGGCAGTGTAGTCACGCCTCTTGGAGAGGTAGCTGTCGAGGATCTCCTGCATCTCCATGGGGTTGATCTTGAACTGCTTGACGAAGTTGGTGTCGCGCTGGTCACCTTCGGCCTTCATGAAGTCCTTGATGCCTTCGATAACCTTGGAGTAGTTGAGCTCACCGAAATTGTTGCCCTTGATCCAGGAACCGAAGTTGATACCGATGAGGTAGCTGGCGGAATCAACCTGGGAAGCCTTGGGGAGAAGGTCGACAACTTCCTTGCTGCCTTCAACCTTGGGGCCGCAAGCGACGATTGCGAGCGCCGCCGCGGCGATTGTGAGAATCTTTGAGAGTTTCATAACTGTTTATGTTTTAAAATTTTACGTTCATTTCTCTTCGACCTTCTATCCCATTAGGTCAAAGTCCTACAAATATCGTTATTTTTTTTGAATAATACTAAAAAATCGGCACCTTGTTTTCGCAACGTGCCACCCTCGGTGAGAGGGAGGGGCCCATCAAGATGGGAGGGACGAGATTCCGAAGGAATCGAAGTGTGGAGAAAACAAGGTGCCGATTTTTGTGAAAAATTTGGAAAGAATGCGAAAGTTGATTAAATTAGAGGGAAATCACGGCGGAGAGCCGTGATGACAGTTGACCCAAAGCTAATGCCAATGGAAACCGACCCCTCCGTCCTCAAGAAAAAGCTGAAGGAATTCTTCGGCTTCTCTGCCTTCAAAGGTGACCAGGAACGCATTATCCGCCACCTCGTCGCCGGCGGAAACGCCTTTGTCCTCATGCCGACCGGCGGCGGCAAATCGCTTTGCTATCAACTTCCCGCCCTCGTGATGGAAGGGACGGCGATAGTCATATCGCCCCTCATCGCCCTCATGAAAAACCAGGTCGACGCCATCCGGGGCTTCGTCTCCGGCAACGACGGCATCGCCCACTTCCTCAATTCGTCGCTCTCCCGTCCTCAGATAGCGGAAGTGCTTGAGGATCTTCGCAGCGGAGTGACTAAGCTCCTCTACGTCGCCCCCGAGTCGCTGACAAAGGAGGAGAACATAGCGATCCTTAAAGAGATTAAAATTTCCTTCTACGCCGTGGACGAGGCCCACTGCATCTCGGAGTGGGGCCACGATTTCCGGCCGGAGTACCGCCGCATCCGTTCTATCATCGACGAAATAGCTCCCGCGCCCGTTATCGCCCTTACTGCGACGGCGACCCCGAAGGTCCAGAGCGACATCCTCAAGAACCTCCGGATCCAGGACGCCGGCATCTTCCGTTCTTCCTTCAACAGGCCGAACCTCTACTATGAAGTCCGCGACAAAGTGGAGCCGGACAAGGACATCGTCCGTTTCATCCGTCAGCACCCGGGCAAGTCCGGCATCGTCTATTGCCTCAGTCGCAAGAAGGTGGAGGAGATGGCTGCATTCCTCAATATCAACGGCATAAAGGCCCTGCCGTACCACGCCGGCCTCGACGCCAAGGTCCGCGCGGAGAACCAGGACAGCTTCCTCATGGAGGAAGTCGACGTCATCGTCGCGACCATCGCCTTCGGCATGGGCATCGACAAGCCCGACATCCGTTTCGTCATCCACTACGACATCCCGAAGAGCCTGGAAGGCTACTACCAGGAGACCGGCCGCGCAGGCCGCGACGGGGGAGAAGGCATCTGCATCACCTATTACAGCTACAAGGACATTATCAAGCTGGAGAAATTCATGCAGGGCAAGCCAGTCTCCGAGCAGGAGATCGGGCGCGAACTCCTCGCCGAGACAGTCGCCTACGCCGAGTCCAGCGAGTGCCGCAGGAAGCTGCTGCTCAACTACTTCGGCGAGGATTATCCCGGGGACGGCTGCGGCTGCTGCGACAACTGCGTCCACCCGCGGCCCAACTTCGACGCCCGCGAGGAGATGTCCCTGGTGCTGAGGCTCGTGTCCACCCTCCCTGAGCACTTCAAGATCGAGCACCTGGCCCTTATCCTTTCCGGTACGTCCAACGCCCTCATAAAGTCCTATCACCACGACAAACTCCAGCTTTTCGGCGCCGGCAAGAACCACGAAGCGAAGTTCTGGATGTCCGTGATCCATCACGGTCTCATTCTTCATCTTCTCGAGAAGGACATCGAAAACTACGGCCTCATCAGCGCGACCGACTCCGGTATCGCCTTCCTGAAGTGCCCCTATTCCATAATCATGGCGGAGGACAGGAGCTTCTCCGAAGGCGTGGACGACGATGACGACGACCCCGCGGCGCCCTCCGGCGGCGGTGGCGGCGGCGACCAGGTCCTTCTCGCAATGCTCAAGGACCTCCGGAAGGATATGTCCAAACGGCTCCGCCTCCAGCCGTGGATCATCTTCCCGGATCCTTCCCTCGAGGATATGTCGATCAATTACCCCATGACCAGGGAAGAACTGGTCAAGTGCCAGGGCGTAGGCGAAGGCAAGGCCCGCAAGTTCGGCAAGGAGTTCCTCGAGCTGATCTCCCGTTATGTGGAGGAAAATGAGATCGAGAGGCCCGACGACTTCATAGTCAAATCGGCCCCCGACCGTTCCCAGGTCAAGATATTCATTATCCACAGCATAGACCGCCGGCTCTTCCTTGAAGACATCGCGGAAGCGAAGGGGCTCGACATGCCCGCTCTCCTGACTGAGATCGAGGCCATCGTCGCGACCGGCATGAAGCTGGACCTCAATTACTATATCAACGAAGTCGTTGACGAGGAGGTCCAGGAGGAGATATTCGACTACTTCCGCAACGAGGCGACCTCGGACAGCATAGAGGAGGCCGTGGAGGCCCTTGGCGACTGCACTGAGGAAGAGATACGCCTTGTCCGCATAAAATTCCTCTGCGAGGTGGCTTCGTAGCAAAATTATTTGTAATTTCGCGGTTCACAAAAGAAATTACTATGCGAGTAAGAAAACCTTTTACCCTGGGATATAAAAGCAAGGGCGCATGCATCGTCCGCGACCTCATAGCCCTTGCCCTCGGAGTGCTGTTCGTCTTTTTTCCGGACACATTCCTTACCGGCGCCCTCGTCAAAATCCTCGGCGTCATCCTCGCCCTCCTCGGCATCCTGCAGCTCATCGCCGCCGTGGGCGCGATGTCGCTTGTCGGGATGGGCTTCCTGACGTTCCTCTTCGACGGCATCGTCGTGCTCCTCGGCATATCCCTCATATTCAGTGATTTCGGCATAAGGACCCTCGGCCTTCTGGCCGGTATCGCCCTTATCTGGTACGCCATAGCGGACTTCATTTCCCTGTGGAAGGTCCACCAGGCCATGGACGAATATGAGATACGCTATGAGAAGAAGCCGGAGGACCAGCCCGCTGACGACGGCTCCTTCCGCGTCTCCGACGACACCCTCCTCAACGCCAAGGAAGTAGATTATAAGAAAGACGAATGATCCCGAAAGAGACAGTGGACCTGATCCTCGACACCGCCAAGGTCGAGGAGGTTGTCGGCGACTACGTGACGCTAAAGCGCCGCGGCGGCAACTTCGTGGCCTGCTGTCCCTTCCATAACGAAAAGACGCCGTCGTTCTATGTGTCCCCGTCGAAGGGGATATACAAGTGCTTCGGCTGCGGCAAGGCCGGCTCCGCCGTGGGCTTTATCATGGAATACGAGCACCAGACCTACCCGGAGGCGCTCCGTACCCTCGCCCGCAAATACAATATAGAAATACAGGAGAAGGAAGAGACGGCGGAGGAGATTGCCGCCCGAGAGCGCTCCGAGAGTCTCCACCTCATCTGCGACAGGGCCGAAAAGTTTTTCGTGGAGTCGTTGAAGACGACGGAAGGCCGTTCGCTCGGCTACCAGTATTTCCGCTCCCGCGGTCTCGAAGACGAGACCATAGAAAAATACGGCCTCGGCTGGTCCCCGTCCAGCCGGCATGCGTTTACCGACATAGCCGTCAAGGAGGGCTACAAAGACGAATACCTCGTGGACAGCGGCCTCTCTATAAAGCGCGACGACGGCAGCCTCTACGACCGTTTCTTCGAAAGGGTGATGTTCCCGTTCCACACCGTCGGCGGCCGTATCGTCGGCTTCGGCGGCAGGACGCTCCGCTCGGACAAGACAGTAGCAAAATACGTCAATTCCCCGGAGACGGAGATCTATATCAAGAACCGTATCCTCTACGGCCTCTATTTCGCCAAAAACGAGATTTCGAAGGAGGACAGGTGCTACCTCGTCGAGGGCTACCTGGACGTGCTGTCGATGCACCAGCTGGGTATCCTCAACGTCGTCGCCTCCAGCGGCACTTCGCTGACAGAGGGGCAGATACTCCTCATCAAGCGCTTCACGGAGAACGTCACGATCATGTACGACGGCGACTCCGCAGGCATCCACGCCGCCCTCCGCGGCATCAACATGATTCTCCGCGAAGGGATGAACGTAAGGATAGTCCTCCTGCCGGACGGCGACGATCCTGATTCCTTCGCGCGTAAGCACACCCTCGAAGAGGTGAAGGCCTTCATAGCGGAGGCGGAGCGCGATTTCATCGGCTTCAAGACGGACCTCCTCCTGGAGGAGGCCGGCTCCGACCCGCTGAAAAGGGCGAACCTCATCAACGACATCGCCGACACGGTGGCGGAGATTCCCGACGCAGTCAAGCGGGCAATGTACATCTCCGACTGTGCGTCGAAGTTCGGTATCAGCGAAGACATCCTCTACGACAGGGTCCGCGTGACCCGCGAGAGGACTGCGGGGGAGATACGCCGGGAGAAGGAGCGCCAGGCGCGGAACGTCCAGGAGACGGTCCGCACGCCGGAAGTGTCCTATACCCCTTCCGCAAAGGATCCGTTGATAGAGAACCCCGTGACCGCCCCTTCCGAGGAGGAGCTGCTCTCGCTCCTTATACGTCACGGCAGCGACTTCCTCCATTTCGAGAGCGACTCGCCCTATTTCAGCGACGAGCCGTTCACGGTGGCGGAGTTTATCTCAGAAGGAGTGGATGCGGAGCACACCCCGTTCCAGAATCCCGCCTACAAGGCTGTCTATGACAGATATTTCGCCCTCTACGACGAAGGAAAGTCCGGCGACAGGATAGTGATGGACATGCTCAACGGCGAAGACAGGACGGTCGCCCTCGTGGCCTCCCGCCTCGCGGAGCCCCCTCACCGGCTGACCGTGAAAAACTATGCGGCATCCCTCACCGCGACAGATTCGTGGCTCGCCAGGAGCGTGCCGATGGCTATCCTCTCCTATCAGGAAAAGGTCGTCGAGGTGCGTCTGCTGGAGCGGCGACCTCCATCCTCAAGGAGATGTCCTCCCTTATGAACACAAAACGGCGCATTGCGCTCCGACTTGGAAAAGATAAAGAAAATTAGAAGATGAAATTTACACGCACACTCGTTACCTGCGCCCTTCCGTATGCCAACGGGCCGGTCCATATAGGACACCTCGCCGGGGTCTATGTCCCGGCGGATATCTATGTCCGTTACCTCCGCCTCCGCGGAGAGGACGTCCTCTATATCTGCGGCTCCGACGAGCACGGAGTGCCGATTACGATTAAGGCGAAGCAGAGAGGATGCACGCCCCAGGACGTGGTCGATGAGTACAATAAGATAATTAAGGAGTCGTTCTCCGGTCTCGGAATCAATTTCGACATCTATTCGAGGACGACCTCCAAGGTCCACTCGGAGCTTGCGTCGGAGTTTTTCCGGAAGCTTTACGACGAGGGCAAGTTCGTCACAAAGGAGAGCGAGCAGTACTATGACGAGGAAGCTAAGACCTTTCTCGCAGACCGCTACATCATCGGGACCTGCCCTAAGTGCGGGAATCCAGAGGCCTATGGAGACCAGTGCGAGAAGTGCGGCAGCACCCTCTCGCCGGAGGAGCTCATAGACCCGCGCTCCGCCCTCAGCGGCAGCGCTCCGGTCAAGAAAAAGACCAAGCACTGGTATCTCCCTCTCAATGAATACGAGCCCTGGCTCCGCGAGTGGATACTCGAGCAGCACAAGGAGTGGAAGACCAACGTCTATGGCCAGTGCAAGTCCTGGCTCGACGGCGGGCTTCAGCCCCGCGCCGTCAGCCGCGACCTCGACTGGGGCATCCCGCTCCCTATCGAGGGAGGCGAGGGCAAGGTCCTCTATGTCTGGTTCGACGCCCCTATAGGCTACATATCCAACACAAAGGAACTTCTCCCCGAAAGCTGGGAGAAGTGGTGGAAGGATTCTTCGACGAGGCTTGTCCACTTCATCGGCAAGGACAACATCGTCTTCCACTGCATCGTGTTCCCTTCGATGTGCAAGGGCCACGGGGAGTATATCCTTCCCGACAACGTCCCTTCCAACGAGTTCCTCAATCTTGAGGGTCGCAAGCTCTCCACTTCGAAGAACTGGGCCGTCTGGCTCCACGAGTATCTACGTGACTTCCCGGGCCAGGAGGACGCGCTCCGTTACGTCCTCTGCGCCAACGCTCCCGAGACCAAAGACAACGACTTCACCTGGAAGGACTTCCAGGCCCGCTGCAACAGCGAGCTGGTCGCCGTCTTCGGCAACTTTGTCAACAGGGCTGTAGTGCTCGCGGGCAAATATTTCGGCGGCAAAGTCCCCGGAAACCTCAAGCCCGCTCCGGTCGATGCTGAAGCCATCGCCGAGATCGGCCCCTGCAGGGAGGCTCTCGAGAAGTATCTCTCGACCTTCCATTTCCGCGAGGCGCTCAAGGAGGCCATGAATATAGCCCGTATAGGAAACAAATACATCTCCGACGCTGAGCCGTGGAAGGTCTTCAAGACCGACCCGGAGCGCACGGCTTCAATCCTTTATACCTGCCTCCAGATCAGCGCTTCCCTCGCTGTCGCGTTCGAGCCGTTCACTCCGTTTGCCGCTGAAAAGCTCCGCAGGATGCTCCGCGTAGGCATCGACGCCGGTTTCGACCACCGCCTCGGCGAGGGCTCCCCGACGGAGAATTTCTATTCCGAAGGCGACGGCAGGGCTCTCCACACCGGCATCAAGCCCGCAGAGGACATCGTCCTCCGCTGGGATATGATAGGTTCCGGTGATATCCTTCCTGAAGGCCACGAGCTCGGGGAAGCCGAGTTGCTGTTCAGGAAGATAGAGGACAGCGAAATCGATGCGCAGGTCGCCCGTCTTGAAGCGACCGCCGCCGCCCAGGCTGCGGCCGCCGAGGAGAAAGCCCGCGAAGAGGCCCTGAAGAAGGTTGAGCCTGCAAAAGAGGAAGTCTCCTTCGACGACTTCTCCCGCATGGATATCCGTTCGGCCACGGTTCTCGAAGCGGAGCGCGTCCCCAAGACGGACAAGCTTCTCAAACTCAGGATCTCGACCGGCCTCGACGAGAGGACCATCGTCTCCGGTATAGCAGAGTACTATTCGCCCGAGGATATGGTCGGCAAGAAGATATGCATCCTCGCGAATCTCGCCCCGCGCACCATCCGCGGCATCGAGTCCCGCGGCATGATCCTTATGGCAAAACAGGGCGACGGCTCCCTTAAGCTCGTCGCCCCGTCAGATGCCGCCGACGGCTCAACTATCGGTTAATACGATTAACTATTGGTATAGAATATTGAATTTATAGACGTTGGTCCTGGGACCTGCGGCAAGATACTTATATTGAATTCTCCAGACATTCAGGCTTGAATTCATCGTTGCAGTAAAACTTGACTCAAAAACGTCTCCCTTTTCCATAGAAACCGTTTTGATAATATGTTGATCGCTTGACAGCGATATTACCAGGTCGGATTTATAAGGAAGAAGCGAGTTGTTCCTGACGATTCTGGGGTTAATGGTTACTTTTATATCCTCGGGACAGTAGAAGGCAGGACTTTTGATTCGAGGGTAGTTTGCCGCACTGTAATAAAGTTCTACGTGGTCAGAATTCCAGGTTATGGTTCCTTCCATTTTCTCCCATTTATGATCGCCTGAGTTTGTAGGAGGGTTGGCTATATGGGGAAGGCCGGTGACGTGCATGCGGCGCTGGGTGGCGTTTACAGTGACGCCGTCGAAGGTGAAGGAGGCGTCGAGAGTGTGTGTCTTCCAGCTTTGGTTGTTAAGAGTACCGATGGAGTGGGTCCGGCTGCCGGAAGAGAAGACAAGTGTCTGCGCTGAGGCTCCGTTGAAGGAGTAGGTTCCGGCGGAGGAATACTTGCTGTCGTGAAGGATGTCAGGGGCTATGTTGACACTCACGGACAGGTCATAGATTGTCGATCCGTTTTTGCTGTTGGCCGTACTTGCGCTGGCGCTCTGGCCATTTGTCCCCTTATAGCAGTCGTAACTCGTGTATCCTCCAAGGGTTACGGCAACGCTTGGGGCGGGGGAGACCGCCTGGCTGCCCGGCAGCTGTCTTGTTTTTATCGAGCCGTTGTTGTTCAGCGAATAGGAACAGGTTAAATAGTAGGTGCCCTGTGGAAGATAGGTGTACCCGTTCTCGACCTGCATTGTTCCGGTTGCCGTATTGAGGGAACGCACAAGGACGCCGTTGCCGTTTTTCAACTGGATGTCCCAGGATGCCATGCGGGCAAGCTCACCTGCGAGTCCGGCAATGGAGACGGATGCATCGGTGCCGGTCAGTACACCTCCGGAATAGGCGTGCTGCAGGGTAACGGCAGGAGTATATCCGTCGAGTACCAGACCCACGGTGCCGAGCATGTAAATCTCTCCTGCCATGGCAGGTATTGTCCTGGTTGTCTGTGCCGTGTAGGTGTTTCCTCCGCTGGTTGTGACGGTGAAAGTGAAGCCGTCGGTATATGTACCAGGAGCTACGGCGGCGAAATAGGTCGCCCCGTCCTCAAGTGCGCTGACTCCTATCGTGACACTGGACGATCCGCTTACGGATGTGATAGCGCCGCTTACGCAGTCGATGGTCACCGTTCCGGACATCGGAGTGCCGGACTTGGAGGCAATCACTACGCTGCGTGCATTGCTCAGGTATGAAGGGGTCTTGAAGGCGATGACTGCGCAGAGGTTGTTGAACGTCATCCCTGTGGCAATGCCGTCTTCGTCTACCGTCCCGCTAGCGACAGCGAGCGCGGCCCCGTTTGCAAACGAACCGGAAGTCGCATCCTGAGTTGAGGGTAACGTGCTGGTAATGACACCATTCGAGATGCTGCTCAAGGCGTCGTACGGGTATAGTGCATGAATGGTCGTGGTCCCTTCGTGGACGTCGCCGGTGAAGGAGGCGCGGGAGGCATCCTGGTCGTTCAGTTTGCTTGTAAACCTGTGGCCGGCGCAGGTGCCGTCGGTGTCGAAAACGGAGATTTCATCACCTTCCGACCATAGGACCGACTGGCCTTCGAGGTCGGCCATAACGGTCCTTGTAGCCGCTTTGGAGGCGGCGATTTCAACATGCATAAGAGCGGGTCCGCTGACCGGCTCCGGATTATTCTCTTTTGAACAGGAAAGGACAGCAAGAAGAAGCGCTGTCAGACAATAGATCTTTTTCATAGCCTTACTCCATTTCATCATAGTCGTCGTTATACCCATATCCGCTGGTCGAACCGTCCTGGATGCTGGTGCATAAGGCTTCCGTTTCCAGTTGCAACAACTCGCAACATGGTACGGCGTACACGTTGTTTTTCATCACTACTAACTGGATGACAGTCTTTTAAGGGTTTAGGTAGGTTTACAGTCCGTTTACCGGACTATGGCTGTCATTCCGGCTGCAAAGATAATAAAATTTTTTAAGATAGTCTCCGGCCGCAAAGATTAAGGACCAGGCCGGTTACTCTGCGACGTAGACGGAGTCGGCGCGGTCGGTGTAGAGGATGCCGTCGAGGTGGTCGCACTCGTGCTGGAAAATGACGGCGGTGAAGCCTTCGACGGACTCCGTGACCTCGACCGGGGATGCGCTTTCAAGGTCGGCGTAACGGATGCAAATCCTGGAGCTGCGGGGGACGATGCCGCGCTTGCCGGGGATGGAAAGGCAGCCTTCGCGGCCGCGGACAGTCTCGCCGAGGAGACTGTCGATGCGGATGTTGACATAGCATTCGAAGGGCTCGCCTTCCTTGTCGAAACGCTGGACGCAGATGATGCGCCGGTTGATCCCGACCTGCGGCGCAGCGATGCCGACCCCGTCCTGGGACGGGTCGGTTACGGTCTTGCGAAGTTTGGACATCTTCTCGCTGATATCTACGCTTTCTGCCCTCAGAACTGCGCTGTCCGCCGGCATGGTGCAGACGTACATCACCTCCGGGCCGTCGATGACGGCTTTTTCGGCAGGAGTCCAGCCGGATCCGTCGCCGCAGGAGGCCGCGGCAATCATGCCGGCCACTATGAGGCCAAGATGTTTTCTCATTTTTTTACTTGAACTTCTTTCCTGCGTCCCAGGCTCCGCCGACGACATCGCCGATGGCACGGTAGCACATCCCTGCGGCGTCGAAGACTATGGGCTGGAGCTTGGCAAGGTCCACCTTGCCGTCGGTCAGGATGCTCTCGTCGGCGCTCTGGTTCACGACTTCGCCGATAAGGATGCCGTCCGCCCAGCTTACCACCTTGCACTCGAGCGTAAGAGGGTATTCATTGATGATAGGAGCGTTGACATTGGGGCTCGGAGTAACGGTAAAGCCCGCTTTCGCGACCTTGTCCGGCACCTGGTTGCCGCTCACGAGGCCGAAGTAGTCGGATTCGGCCACCGTGCGGATGTCCGCGAAGGAGACGGTAAAGGCGCCGGTAAGCTCCAGATTCTCAGTTGTCTTGTGCTTGGACATTGAGATGACAATCTGGTTGTGGTCATACTGCCCGGCCCAGGCGGCCATCATCACGTCAGGGACGCGGTCCTTATCCCACGTAGCCACCATCACGCACGGCTGGGGCGTCGTGACCAGCGCATGGTTCGGGCCGAAATTCTTCCGTCCTTCAACCTCCTTGAGTTCTTCAGTGCTCATATTATCCTCGGTGTTTTGTTGATTGTTCTGATTCCCGCACCCCGCCATCGCGACCGCCACCGCCAGGGCTATAAACAACGTTTTTCTCATAATGCTACAAATATAGCAATAGATTCCGAATGATTGTCGGGTGATTATTTCTTCTTGGTCTTATATCCATTGACCAGTT
>CADAXR010000009.1 GCA_902791945.1 uncultured Bacteroidia bacterium | reverse complement strand
GGGCCGGAGTGGAGCGAAGCGGAACGGAGTCCCCCCGGCATCCCATACCCCTCCCTACAAAAAAAAGAGGTCAACTCACTTTTGAGTCAACCTCTTTTTACTTCCCCCAACGGCTTAATAGTAAATCAAAACGTAGAAAAGGGAAAGATTCTGCCGAGCTTATTGTTAAGATTGCCAACAACATTAGATCTCTTTGCTCGAAGCAGGAAATCATTGCCTTAAAGCATCGCATTGAGGGTTGGGAACAGAATAAGGGTCCGGACGAGCAGTAGGGCTATTCCAACGAGCCATCAACTATCTCCTGGAAATGAAGGATTCGCTCTGCGTTGTTATCATTGAACAACAGTTGGGCGAAGTCCTTCTTTTTTTGATTCAGGTCCACCTCCTGCAGCATCTTTGAAATGGCAGTCTTCAATTCTTCGTAAGTAGAAATACCGTTTCTGGCCTTGAGAAACTCCAGGTTGGGTGGGGTTTTGGAGAGAAGAAAAATAGTGTCGTAGAAGTCCCGTCCTTTTTGCCGTGCCAAAACGGCGGAGAACTTCATGGCACATAGAATATCAAGTGGAGGCACTGGGATGCCAAAGAAGAACCCCATCCTGTTCACGTTAACTACTTCATTGTGGTATAGGATACCTTGATCCTGGGCTTCAATTTTTACCAGAAGACGCTCTTCCCTGTGACCTGTAAGCCCCAGGTTAAACAGCATCTGCGGGAAATACAGGTTCCGCCTGAATGCTGTCAGGCGCGGATTGGGACGGTCCCTTGTTTCCACGTCGATGTTGTTGTTCCGAAGAAAACGCACCACGCTGTCAGACATTTGCAGGAACTCTTCTTCGCTCATTTCCTTGCAGTCAAAATCCAGATCTTCAGAGAACCGGTCGATGCCTTGAATAAGCCGGAGGTTGGTTCCGCCGATGAACGAAACCTTCCTGAAATAAGGCGTTGTCGCCAGGTGGTCCAGTATCAGAAGTTGAAGATATTCCTTCAACATATAGCGGTCAAAACGGCTTTCTCCGGAAATGGCCGGCGGGAAGAAACTGCGAATGTAAGATATGTCTATCATATATCGTAAACTCTTTTAAGTTTGGCAATTCTTTGGTCCAGCGCTTTGCTGCCCATCTTTTCAAGAAAGGTGTTCAAACGCTGCCTGTCCAGTTCGTTCTGCATATAGTCTTCGTCCAGCCGGAGATTTTCCATATCTTCCTCTGTTCTGTAAAAGGGATTCAGATACAAAAGATCCAGCAGCGCCTTTTCCGGTAAAGCGAACAGCAGACTTCTACCATTGGTGAGTGTCTTTCTTTCATAGCCGAAATACAGTGCCGTCTTGACATTCTGGTAGTGGAAGGTTCCAAATGAATTCTCGAATTTTGCAGTCTTTAATGTTGTTATGCTTGTAATTTGAACTACTTCTTCCGGTATTATCCCGTAAAAGGAAAGGGCGCTGTGCAGGCTTATGTATGATGGCGAATAAATACGGTTGGCGACGTAACGCGCTGCATCTGGGACCTGTCTGAATTCCGGGAATGCATAATACTCGTTTCTCAGTTTTACCAGCAGTCCTTTCCGGCACCAGCGCGTGAGATTGTTCCTGTCAAAGTCCTGTTCCCATAACAGCACCTGGTTAACGTTGAAACATCCCATCGGGTACATTCGTTCTCTGAAAGTAAGGAAGTCCATTACTATTTTGTTTCTAAAACTCTGCAAATATAGTGAATTTTAGAAACAAAACAATAATACTTGTTGGGGCAAAAGAAAATGTCTATATTTAAATATACCGATGAATCGGGGAGCCCTTTCAAACTATTCCTGTTTTAGTTGAGGGAGGGTGTTTTTACCGGCGGGGGGAGTGAGGCCGTGGCTGATGGCGCGCATGGCGGCCTTCACGATGCTCTGCTTCCCGTCGACGAGCCGGTTGGTGTTCTCCTTGAACTCTTCAAGGACGCCTTCGAGGTCTTTCTGCAGTGCGGCATTTGCGTGGCAGAAGATACCGACGCGCTCGACCATGTCCTGGGCGGCCTTCACAATTTCCTCGATGTTCTCCATACGTTCCTTCTGCTGCCAGGCGCCGTGGATGAGGCGCAGGAAGGGGATGAGGGTCTCCTCTGTCGTGATGAGCACGCTGTGCTCGAGCGCCCAGTTGAAGATGCCGGCATCCTTCATTTTTGCCAGCTGCCAGGCCCCGTAGTTGGGGATGAACATGATGACGAAGTCGAGGGTCTTGCGGCCGACCACGTATTTCTGGTACTCTTTGCCGGTGAGTTCCTTGACGTGGTTCCTGACCGACTCGAGGTTGCGTAGGGCGGCGTCTTCCCGCTCCTCGTCCGTCTCGGCGGCATAGTAGTCCGTCAGGGCTGTCAGGGACATCTTGGAGTCCACAAGGATGTCTGTCCGGTCGGGGAGGTGAAGGACGAAGTCGGGGCGCATGTGCTTGCCGGTCTCCTCGTTGCGTATACGGTTGCCGTCCTTGTCCCGGAGCCAGTATTCCGACTCGTAGTCATAGCCTTCGCGGAAACCCTGCTCTCCCAGCATGTTCTCCAGGATGGTCTCGCCGAAGTTGCCCTGGACCTTGTTTTTGCCCTTGAGGGCCTTGGCAAGGTCTTCGGCCTGGTTGCCTATGGCTTTGGTCTGCTCTTTCAAGTTCTTGACGGTCTCGTCGAATACGGCCTTGATGTCGGTGGCCTCCTGGGAGTGCGATTTCTTTT
The DNA here is from genome assembly GCA_902791945.1 of uncultured Bacteroidia bacterium. Classification (GTDB taxonomy): domain Bacteria; phylum Bacteroidota; class Bacteroidia; order Bacteroidales; family UBA932; genus Cryptobacteroides. The sequence goes on along the minus strand of CADAXR010000009.1, from coordinate 33,941 downwards.
GAGCCTCGAATGCTTCGGTCATCCCTTTTATGGTCTGGTTCAGACCGCCGGTGATGTTTTTCATCGTCTCGGCCGCTTCTTTCTTGAGCGCCTCTTCGCGGGCCTTGAGAATCTTCTCGTTCTCAAGGGCCAGCGCGGTCCTGGCCGCCTCGATGGCTTTCTCCTGTCCGGCCCTCAGGTCGGAGAGGGCTTTCTCGTGGCTGGCCTTTATCTCCGCCAGGGCCTTTTCGTGCTGCTCCCTTTCGTTCTCGCGAAGTGCCTCCGCAGTGCGCAGGTCGGCCTCCTTGTGAATAATCTCGGCCTCCTTGCGTCCGAGTTCTTCCCTGAAAGCCGCTTTGGCCTTATTGGCGGTGAGAATCCAGGCGATGACGATGGCGATGATGATGACTGCAGCAACGATGGCGATGATAAGTGTTGTCATATTGTAATCTTTATATATTCTCGTTTTCCTCTAGAAATACCTCTTCAAAGATGCGACGGAGGACTTTTTCGTCACGGATAATCCCGCGCAGGCGGGCGAGAGGTTCTTCGTTCGGCGATCCCGGGATCAGGAGGTGGAGGTATCCGCCTTCGGCGTATTTCTCGTGGAGGTGCTCCAGCGTGCGCTGCCAGTGGCCTTCTTTATCCAGGCCGGGGTAGTGCGACAGGCCGAACTGTACCGTCCTTCGGATAATCGTCTCCGGGACTATCATCCTGTCCGCTTCCGCCACCAGCGATCCGTAGATACTCCTCGGAGGCGTCGTGGCCGAGGCCCTGTGGTCCTCTGCCGCCTGCGCTATGGTCTCTATCTGCTCCGGGGTGAACCAGCGCAGGAGTTCGCGGTCGGCCCGGATAATACGTCCGCTTTCAAGGTGGTGCGTCTTCCGGTCCACCGCGAGCCCGAGGTCGTGGCATGCAGCAGCGGCATACAGCATATTCTCGTCGATATCGTAGCGCTTCCCCATCTCAAGGGCGCGACCAATCACCGCTCTCGCGTGATCCTCGCGATGCGCCTTGTCAAACCCGGCGTACTTCGGAATAACGCTGCTCTCAACGTACTGTATAAGTGACGGATCCATAGCACAAAATTAATAATATTCTTCCTGCTGCTCCTGATCTTCCTGAGCAGGAGTGATCTCCGGCGTGGGAGAGCCGAGGGCGGCGTATGGCGCAAACTGGGCGGCCCTTTCTTTCAGGGGCATCCTTTTGTGGTTCACAGGCTCGTAGTGGGGGAGCCCGATTATGTCGGAATAGTCCTCTTTCATGCTTTGTGTCCTCCTATCTGGGCATTTCGCTCCCTTGTCGTCGCGCCCTCCTCGAAGTCGATGCCCTTGAGGATGGCGTTCTTGCCATAGCGCTGCTTGATGGCAAGCTGCGCCTCCTGCAGCCTCCTTTCCTTTTCCAGCGTTTCACGCCGTTCTTTTTCCGCGGATTCGTAGTCCGTGAACAGGTCCAGCTGGAGCGGCGCCGGCTTTGCGGCCTCGGCTTCGTCCACGACCCGGTTGGTCGAGATATTCAGCCTCCGGACGAGGAGCCTGCGGTCTGTAATGCTGTCATAGAGATTCGCGACGGCTTCGGTGATCAGCTTCGTCGACGATGTCGGACGGCCGAGATTGGCCGTCCCCTGAGCGTGCTTCGGGACGGGCCTCCCATAGTAATCCCTGCCCACCGGTCCCTTGAATTTTGCTTTCACGGAAGGGTCCGAAAGACTTGCGGCGTCGTAGCTGACGGTGATGACGACCTGGTCGGTCGCAAGGTGGCGGGCTACAAGGTGGAGGCTCGCCGCCTCGGCCATCTCCAGCATGACTATCCTTGCCTTTTCCCAGCTGTACGGCTCCGAGAGCACCTGCCCGCGGCTGAAAGACTTTGTCTCCGGCCGGTAGGCCTTCACGAGGTCCATCGTGCAGGGTTCCCAGCCCCAGGCGTGGTCTATGAGAAGTTCGGCGTTTACCCCGAACAGGGAATACAGCAGCTCCTCCTTTTCAATGGACGCCCTTGCGAGCTTCCCCATTGTGTCGATGCCATAGACGGCAAGTCTTGCCGCTGTCCCGCGGCCTACCCTCCAGAACTTTGTGATCGGCCTGTAATCCCATAGCTGCTCGCGGTAGGAGGCTTCGTCGAGCTCCGCGATGCGGACGCCGTCCTTGTCCGCCGGCATTTTCTTCGCGACTATGTCCATCGCCACTTTGGCAAGGTAGAGGTTGGTCCCGATGCCGGCCGTCGCGGTGATCCCCGTGACGGATAGCACGTCGCGAATCATCTTCATGGCAAGGGCGTGGGCGCTCAGTTTGTAGAGTTTTAGGTACTGCGTGACGTCCATGAACACCTCGTCGACCGAATAGACGTGGATGTCCTCCGGGGCGATGTATTTGAGATAGACTTCATAGACCTTTTTGCTGACCTCAAGATAATGGCCCATACGCGGCGGCGCGGCGATGTAGTTGACTTCCCAGTCGGGGTGCTCCTTGAGTTCGTGGAGATAGACCGACTTCCCTGTCAGCCTGCGGCTGCGGGAGGCCGCCGCCCTCTCCCTGTTGACTTCTGTCAGACGCTGCGTGACTTCGAACACCCGGGCGCGTCCGTCGATGCCGTAGGACTTCAGCGAAGGCGACACGGCGAGGCAGATCGTCTTCTCCGTCCTTGTCATATCCGCAACCACGAGATTGGTGTCCAGCGGGTCCAGCCCCCTGTCCACACACTCGACTGAGGCATAGAATGACTTGAGGTCTATGGCTATGTAGGTGCGCTCTTTCATCGGATGCGTAAAATTACGATTTTTTCTTAAATTTGCAGATTGTATGCACGTAAGGGGAATCATATCGGCGCTGCTTGTCAGCGCGGCTCTCGTGAGCGGCTGCGACTTCCTTCGCGCCGTCGCCGGAAGGCCTTCCTCGGCCGAGGTTGCGGCCGTCCGGGAGAGGGTTGCTCAGGAGAAGGCGGCCCGCGAGAAAGCCGTCGCTGATTCCGTCGCGGCTGTTGAGGCCGCCATGAAGCGGCAGGCCGATTCGCTTGCCGCCATCGAAACCCTCCGCACCGTCCCCGGCCTTGCATTCACCAGGACATCCCTCGGCGGCATCTACGGATCCGCTCCCGCGGAGAAGTACATCATCATCGTCGGCGCGTTCGCCAATCCTGCCTACGCCTCAAAAAAGGCGGCTTCCTGTGAGAAGGACGGCTATTCGGCATGCATTGTGCACTTTCGCAGCGGCCTCCGCAGCGTCGGTATCTGCATGACGGACGACCCCGTCATGGTCACGGACACCCTCGAAAAGCTCCGCGGAGCCGGCGTGTGCCCGCCCAAGGCATGGATACTAATCAACGAATGACGATGAAAAAGGCAGTCCTGGCGCTTCTCGTATCACTTTGCGCATTCGCGGCCCGGGCCCAGTTCCTTCCGGGCGCGGGCTATGCGGACCTCTACGACAGCGAGGCCGTCCGTGCCTTCAAGGAGCACGTGGAATATCTTGCAGCTGCAGATAAGGAAGGCCGGAAGGCAGGCAGCGAGGGCGAAGCCCTTGCCGCGGCCTATTTCCGCGAATCCCTTGAGAAAGAGGGCATCACTATGGTCTCCTCTCCCGACGAAAGCATAACCATCCGCACGGCTTCCGGAGACACGGTTCAGACGAGAAACGTCATAGCCCTCATCGAGGGCTCCAACAAGGCTTACCAGGGGCAGTATATTGTCATAGGGGCCCGCCTTGACGGGCGCGGCGCCGATGCATACATGAGAGACGGACAGCTTGTGCCCCGCATTTTCTACGGGGCCAACGGCAACGCTTCCGGCGTCGCGATGCTCATCGAGCTTGCGAAGAAGCTGAACCGCTCCTCCCTGCTTCTTAGCCGCAGCGTGATGATTGTGGGCTTCGGCGCTTCCGGCGAGACTTTCGCCGGCGCCTGGCACTTCATCCACAACCGTTTCCCCTCCACCGAGGGCTGGGACGCGATGATAGACCTCGACATGCTCGGAAGCGGGACTTTCTCCGCCTTCACGGCTTCCAATCAGGATCTGAACGGCCTTCTCGCCGCCGAAAGCGGTGAGCTTCAGCCGGTAAAGCCGGTAGTCGTGGGCGAGGCCCCGTATCCTTCCGACAACATGGCCTTCTACAACAGTGAAATCCCCTCCGTGATGTTCACTACCGGCCGTTACCCCGAATTCAACACCGAAAGGGACACCCCATCCATCCTCGACTATGACCTGATGGAAAAGGAGCTCGAATACATCTACGGCTTCACGCTCCGTCTTTCCGCGGCTCCGACTCCGCTATTCAGCAACGACTCGGTCCGCAAGCAGAAAAAGCCCAGGGAGGAGATCCACGCCGTGCCTTACGGAGAGTGCGACGTAAAGCCGACCTTCCTCGGCAGCCGCGACCCCAAGGCTTTCCTCGACTGGGTCTATAATTACCTTGAATATCCCCGGGAGGCCGTTGAACGCGGCATCCAGGGCAAGGTTATCCTCGAGATGGTGATTGACGCCAAGGGCAATATCAGCGAAGTCGAGGTCGTGAGGGGAGTGTCGCCGTCGCTCGATGCGGAGGCGGTGCGGGTGGTGAAAGCCGCTCCCGGCTGGAAGCCCGGCCGCGTAGGCGGAGTCAAGGTCGCGACGGTGATGACCATCCCCGTCCAGTTTGTCCTCAAAGACACGCGAAAGGGCAAGGTATCCCTAAACGGGGTGGTGCTCGAAAAGAAGAGAAAATAACGACATATGGATTACAATTTCAAGGAGATTGAGAAAAAATGGCAGAAGCGCTGGGCTGAGGAGAAGACGTTCAAGGCTGTCGAGGATGCCTCGAAGCCGAAGTTCTATGTGCTTGACATGTTCCCGTACCCTTCCGGTGCGGGACTTCACGTAGGCCATCCTCTCGGCTACATAGCTTCCGACATTTTCGCCCGCTACAAGAGGCTCACGGGCTTCAACGTGCTTCACCCCATGGGCTACGACGCCTTCGGCCTCCCCGCCGAGCAGTACGCCATCCAGACGGGACAGCACCCTGAGAAGACAACCACTGTCAATGTGGCCCGCTACCGCAGCCAGCTCGACAGGATAGGCTTTTCTTTCGACTGGGACAGGGAAGTGAGGACATGTGACCCGGCCTATTTCAAGTGGACCCAGTGGGCTTTCCTCAAGATGTTCGGCTCCTGGTACGACAGGAGCCTCGACAAGGCCCGTCCGATTGAGGAGCTGGAGAAGGCCTTCGCGGAAGGCGGCAGCGCCGCTGTCGACGCGGCCTGCAATGACGCCCCTTCCTTTACCGCCGCCGAGTGGAACTCCTTCTCCGGGAAAGAGAAGTCCGACGTTCTCATGCACTACCGCATCGCCTACCAGGGCGAATCTACGGTCAACTGGTGCCCCGCCCTCGGGACTGTCCTCGCCAACGACGAGGTCAAAGACGGCTATTCCGAGAGGGGAGGACACCCTGTCTTCCAGAAGAAGATGACCCAGTGGCAGCTCAGGGTCTCGGCCTACGCCGGCAGGCTGCTCGACTCCCTCGACAGCCTCGACTGGAGCGATTCCCTCAAGGAGATGCAGCGCAACTGGATCGGCCGTTCGGAAGGCGCTGAGATGGTTTTCAAGGTCGAATGTGACGGAGTGTCCTACGACATGACGATCTTCACGACCCGCGCCGACACGGTCTTCGGCGTGACTTTCATGGTCCTCGCCCCCGAGAGCGAGTGGGTCGAAAAACTTACCGCCGCTTCCGAGAAGGAAGCTGTGGAGGCCTACATCGCTTCCGTGAAGAAGAAGACCGAGAGGGAAAGGATAGCCGGCAAGGCCGTCACCGGCGTATTCACCGGTTCTTATGCCACCAACCCCCTTACCGGGGAGAAAGTCCCCGTCTGGGTATCCGAATATGTCCTCGCCGGCTACGGCACGGGCGCCATCATGGCGGTCCCGGCCCACGACAGCCGCGACTACGCTTTCGCCCGCAAGTTCAATCTCCCCATTATCCCTCTGATCGAGGGGGCGGATGTCTCTGAGTCGAGCTTCGATGCGAAGGAGGGGATTATGGTCAACAGCGGTTTCCTCAACGGACTCACGGTGAAGGAAGCCATCCCCGCCGCCATCAATTACGTCGAATCCCACGGCATAGGCCACAGGAAAGTCAACTACAGGATCCGTGACGCCATATTCTCCCGTCAGCGCTACTGGGGCGAGCCGTTCCCTATCTATTACAAGGACGGCATCCCGACTCCGGTGCCTTTCGACAGGCTCCCGCTGACCCTTCCCGAGATAGACAAATACGCCCCGACGGAGAGCGGCGAGCCGCCCCTTGCCCGCGCGAAAGACTGGACTTTCGACGGCTGGCCCCTCGAGACGAGCACTATGCCGGGCTTCGCCGGCTCCAGCGCCTACTACCTGCGCTATATGGATCCCCACAACGACAAGGCTCTCGTGAGCCCTGAGGCTGATGCCTACTGGCGCAGCGTCGACCTTTACGTCGGCGGCACCGAACACGCCACGGGACACCTTATCTACTCCCGTTTCTGGGACAAGTTCCTCTACGACCTCGGCTACGTGGTCGAGGACGAACCATTCCGCAAGCTTGTCAACCAGGGCATGATCCAGGGCCGTTCGAGCTTCGTCTACCGCATTGTCGGGACCAACAAGTTCGTCTCCGCCGGCCTCAAGGACTCCTATGAGACGACGGAAATCCACGTCGATATCTCCCTTGTCAGGAACGACAGGCTCGATCTCGACGGCTTCAGGGCCTGGCGTCCGGAGTACGCGGACGCGGAGTTCATCCTCGAAGACGGCGAGTATATATGCGGTTATGCCGTCGAGAAGATGTCCAAGTCGATGTACAACGTCGTCAACCCTGACGATGTGTGCGACACCTACGGCGCCGACACCCTCCGTCTCTATGAGATGTTCCTCGGACCGGTCGAGCAGTCGAAGCCCTGGGACACCAAGGGCATCGACGGCGTCCACCGTTTCCTCCGCAAGTTCTGGCGCCTGTTCTGGGACCGCGATGACTTCCTCGTGAATGACGAGGAGCCGACGAAGGCGGAGCTCAAGGCTCTCCACGTCCTCATCGGCAAGGTCCGCACAGACATAGAGGCGTTCTCCTACAACACTGCGATAAGCGCCTTCATGATTGCGCTCGGAGAGCTTCAGGGCTGCTCCAAGCGCGCCATCCTCGAGCCGCTCGTCATCCTCCTCTCCCCGTTCGCCCCTCACATTGCCGAAGAACTCTGGCACCAGCTGGGCCACGCTGATTCGGTGACCTACGCTGTCTTCCCGGAATATGTCGAGGCCTACACCATAGAGGATTCCGTGACCTATCCTGTCTCTTTCAACGGCAAGACCAGGTTCATGGTCGATCTTCCGAAGAGCCTCTCTCCCGCCGAGGTCGAGGCCGAGGTCAGAGCTATGGGAGACACCGCAAAGTGGGTCGGCACTGGCAGCATAGTCAAGGTCATTGTGGTACCCGGAAGGATTGTAAACATCGTCGTAAAGCAGTAATATGGTGGACAGCAAGAAAATCTGGAAGATAGCCGGCGACTACGGCATGCTCAGCCTCGGGACGCTCATTTTCGTCCTCGGCTGGACATCGTTCATGATTCCGAGCAACATCGCCAGCGGCGGCCTCATCGGTATGTGCGCCATCATCCAGTATGCCACTTTCGGCTTGATAAAGGTGGCGTATTCCTTCCCGATAATCAACGGCATCCTCATTATAGTCGGATCCCTGATTCTCGGCAAGGGCTTCGGATTCAGGACTGTCTATGTGATAGCGCTGTCTTCGATCCTCTTCGAGGTGATGCCCCAGTTCGAGTTTCTCAAGTGCCTTCCCGATCACCCTCTGTATCTCAGCGACCCCATCCTGATCCCCATCATCGGCGGCCTTATGGAAGCCATTGGGATAGGCATTGTAATCTCCTACGGCGGATCTTCCGGCGGTTCCGACATCGTCGCGATAGTAATCAACAAGTTCTGGCCGGTCTCGCTAGGAACAGTGTTCATCTTCTGTGACATCTTCGTCATCGCATCCATCCTCCTCGTCCCGGGAAAGACCTTCCAGGACATGATGTACGGCTATGTGGCGATGGTGGTTTTCTCCATAGCGATAGACCTCGTCACTACGGGCCGTAAATCCAATGTCCAGGTACTCATCTTCTCCAACCACTACAAGGAGATAGCGGATTATATAATGAACGACCTCAAGCGCGGCGTGACCGCACTGAATGCCATCGGCTGGTACACCAAGGAGGACAAGAGGGTCCTCCTCGTCGTCGTCCGCAAGAGGGAGCTCCGCAACCTGACAAGGGCGGTAAAGCTCGTCGATCCGACGGCCTTCATGTCCGTCTCCCAGGCCAGCGGCGTCTATGGGGAAGGTTTTGAGGAGATGAAGGCCGGTATACAGAAAAAGGCAAAGAAAAAATCCTGAGCCCGATGCCCATACTTAAGAAAAATATCTGGACCTTTATCAAGGAGTACGCCCTGATTACTCTCGGCATACTTCTCTATGTCACGGGGTGGACCGTTTTCCTCGTCCCCAACAACCTCGTCGGCGGCGGAGTCACCGGTATAAGCTCCATTATCCAGTACGCCACCGGCGGTCTGGTGAGCATCGGTATTTCCTACTTCGTGCTGAACGCCATCCTCATCCTCGTAGCCGTGCTTGTGCTCGGCACGTCCTTCGGCGGCAAGACAATCTATGCGATTGTCCTTGCCTCGCTCGGTCTTTCCCTTCTCCAGAACATCATCCCTTCCGAGATCATCGTGACCCTTGCGCTCAAGAACGGCAAGCTGATGTCCACAATCATGGGCGGCATCATGGCCGGCGTGGGCATAGGAATGTCCATCTCCCAGGGCGGAAGCACGGGAGGAACCGACATCGTCGCCATCATTTACACCAAGTACCGCAACGTCTCTCCGGGCAAGGTGATTCTCGTCCTTGACGTCTTTATCATCTGCTCGTCCCTTTTCGTCCCTTCGGTCATCAACGAGATCGATCCGATGACCGGAAAGGCCATTTTTGACTATAACGGCGATCCCGTGACCCACCTGATGCCGTTTGCCGAGAAGATTACTACCGTCGTCTATGGTCTTATCCTCGTGACTGTCAACAGCTATGTCGTGGACCTCTATCTTTCCGGCCAGCAGCAGTCCGTACAGCTTTTCATCCTTTCCAAGAAATACAAGGAGATAGCGGACGCCATCACCCACGAACTTCACCGCGGTGTGACCGTCCTCGACGGCAAGGGCTGGTACACCCAGCAGAGCATGGAGGTCCTGATGGTTCTGACCAGGAAGACGGACCTCAACCTCATGCTCCGCTACATCAAAGCGATCGATTCGGAGGCATTCCTTTCAGTCTCTTCGGTGTCCGGAGTCTATGGAAAAGGCTTCGACGCCATCAAAGGACCCGTCAAAAAGCAGGGGAAAATTATAAAAAAAACTGAAAGTCAATAAAAAACATAAAAATTTGACTACACCAGGCCCCGAAACCTCTCCGTTTTGGGGCCGTTTTCATAACTTTAAGGGAGTAAATATAAAAAGCTATGGTATTGCTTCTGCTGTTTGCCGCCATTATACCCAACATTATTCTGGCGGCATCGATTCTCTTAAAGTCCGGGAGTACCGGACATTTTCCGGTACTTCACACTGTTTCTTCAGTAATAACTTCGGAGGCGTCCGTCTCGGCTGTTGTGCTGGCGCTCGTCGGTGCACCGTCCGCTGCGCTTGCGGCGGTCTCTTCGCTTGCACTCGTCTTCGCCGTCATCCCTCCGGCGGCCGGCGTGGTGCAGCGCCTTCGTTCCGCCCCCGGCAGCCGTCAGGCCCGGCCTGAGCCTCCTCCTCCTCCTCCGGTAAGGAGACAGGAACCGGATACAATGGAATCTTACACGGCCCTGTTTGAGCGCTGCTGCCTCCATATGGAGACCAAGAAGCCTTTCCTTGTGGAGAGCCTTACCCTCGCGGACCTGGCGAACGCAATGTATACCAACACTTTCTATCTTTCACGCACGATAAACGCCTGTTCCGGAAAGAATTTCCGGCGCTTTGTCAACGACTACAGGGTTGACTATGCGATGAAGATATTCAGAAACAACACTTCGCTTAAGGTAACGCAGCTCTCGATGATGTCCGGTTTTCACACGGTAATCACCTTCAACATGGCTTTCAAGCTGGTCAAAGGGGTGTCGCCGAGCGTCTGGTGCCAGTCGGTGAGGTTCGGGGCGGAGAAGACGGCCAAATCGGCTCCAAAGCCTACTTCACCCTGAGTTTCTTTCCTATGCTCAGGATGGATGATTCCTTGATTCCGTTGAGGACGCAGATGCTCTTGACGGAGGTCCCGTAGCGGCGTGCAATTGAAGAAAGTGTGTCGCCGCTCTTGACTGTGTACCAGGTCGCCGTGCTGCGGGAAGGCTCTCCGGACTGAGAGTCCGGGACGGTGCCCGCAGAGTTCTCCTTGCCCGTCACGAGAGGTGCCGGCGCGGGAATCTTCACGGGAGAGTTCTGCACTATCTTCCAGCTTCCGTTGCCTCCGAGGACTATCGAAGATATGTCTTCGGGGATCTCCGGAGTCCCGTCCTCGCGGATCCAGACCCAGGTGCCGTCGGCAAAGACGATGGCGCGTCTGTCGCCGTCTCCGAGAAGGAGGGTGTCGACCCTTGGCAGGACAGCCGTCGTGTCGACGGAGATGGCCTCCGGGGCGTCCACCACCACGAAATCCGGGAGAATACGCCGTACTCCCATGAAGCGCTCTTTGTAGTAGGTCTCCGACAGCCTGTTGATCTTGACTCCGCCTCTTGCGGCGTGGATGAACGAAGCGTCCGTGCCGTCTTTCAGCGTCTCGATGAATATGGCCACATGGCCTATGACGTTCTTGTTCCGGATGCCTCCGAAGACGAGGATGTCGCCTTTCTGGAGCTTTGAGAGGTCTCCCTCGACCGCCCTTCCGTCATGCGACTGCGACTTGGCCGAGCGTGTCAGTTTGTAGCCGAAACGCTTGTAGATGTATCCGGTAAATCCCGAACAGTCGAAGGACTTGGGGCCGCTGGCGCCATAGTGGTACGGCGTCCCGAGAAACTGCATCGCATCCGCGATAAGCGAATCGGCAATCTCCTGCGGCGTCATCGAGACGGTGTCGCGGGGCGTCTGCGCCAGTGAAAACAAAGGCAGCAGCAAGGTCATTGCTGCCGCCACTAATATCTTTTTCATAGTCTTTTACAGCAAAGGGCTGCAAAGGTAAGAAAAATTTTTGACTTACTGCTCGTCAGGCCCCTGGTCGCCGCCCGGCTGAGGGCCTCCCTGAGGACCGCCCTGGAAAGGACCCTGGGGACCTCCCTGAGGACCGCCGGCCTGCTGGCTCTGCTGGTACATCTTCTCGAAGGCCTTGTTGAGAGCTTCGCTGTAGCGGTCGATGTCGGCGATGTTCTGCGCCTTGACGGCCTCCTTGAGGAGGTTCACGTTGCTCTCGACCTCGCCCTTGATGTCGGCAGGGACCTTGTCGCCGTTATCCTTGAGGAACTTCTCGGCCTGGAAGCAGAGGGCGTCTGCGTTATTGATCTTGTCGACGCGCTCCTTCTCTGCGGCGTCGGCGGCCTCGTTGGCCTTGGCCTCGTCCCTCATCCTCTGGATTTCAACCTCGGAAAGGCCGGAGGACGCCTCGATACGGATGTTCTGCTCCTTGCCTGTAGCCTTGTCCTTTGCGGAGACGTTGAGGATGCCGTTGGCGTCGATGTCGAAGGTCACTTCGATCTGAGGTATGCCGCGCGGGGCGGGAGCGATGCCGTCGAGGTGGAAGACACCGATCTGCTTGTTGTCCTTCGCCATCGGACGCTCGCCCTGGAGAACCCTGATCTCGACGGAAGGCTGGTTGTCGGCCGCCGTGGAGAAGATCTGGGACTTCTTGGCCGGGATGGTCGTGTTGGACTCGATGAGCTTGGTCATCACGCCGCCGAGGGTCTCGATACCGAGCGACAGCGGGGTAACGTCGAGAAGGAGGACGTCCTTCACGTCGCCGGCGAGAACGCCGCCCTGGATGGAAGCGCCGATAGCGACGACTTCGTCAGGGTTGACGCTGCGGTTGGGCTCCTTGCCGAAGAAGTTCTTCACGAGCTCCTGGACGTAAGGGATACGGGTCGAACCGCCCACGAGGAGAACCTCGTCGATGTCGGAAGCGGAGAGGTGAGCATCCTGCAGGGCCTGGCGGCAGGGGCCTATCGTCCTCTGGAAGAGGGCGTCGGCCAGCTGCTCGAACTTTGCCCTGGTGAGGGTCTTCACAAGGTGCTTGGGCACTCCGTCAACAGGCATGATATAAGGGAGGTTGATCTCAGTCGAGGTCTGGTTGGAGAGTTCGATCTTTGCCTTCTCGGCAGCCTCTTTGAGTCTCTGGAGGGCCATCGGGTCCTTCTTGAGGTCGATGCCGCCGTTCTCGGACGCGAACTCCTGGGCGAGCCAGTCGATGATGACCTGGTCGAAGTCGTCGCCGCCGAGGTGGGTGTCACCATTGGTGGACTTGACTTCGAACACGCCGCCGCCGAGCTCGAGGATGGAGATATCGAAGGTGCCGCCGCCGAGGTCATAGACCGCGACTTTCATGTCCTTGTTCTTCTTGTCAAGGCCATAGGCGAGAGCCGCTGCGGTAGGTTCGTTGATGATCCTCTTGACATCGAGGCCCGCGATCTTGCCGGCTTCCTTCGTCGCCTGGCGCTGGGAGTCGGAGAAGTAGGCCGGAACCGTGATGACGGCTTCGGTGACATCCTGACGGAGGTAATCCTCGGCGGTCTTTTTCATCTTCTGGAGAATCATTGCACTGATCTCCTGAGGAGAATAGAGCTTGCCGGAGATGTCCACCCTCGGGGTGTTGTTCTCGCCGCGGACCACCTTGTAGGGCATCGTGGACACTTCCTTGCCGACCTGGTCGAAGGTTTCGCCCATGAACCTCTTGATGGAGAAGACGGTGTTGTGAGGGTTGGTGATGGCCTGGCGCTTTGCGGGGTTGCCGATCTTGCGCTCGCCGCCATCGGTGAAGGCAACGACCGAAGGGGTCGTCCTCTGGCCTTCGTTATTGATGATTACGGTAGGCTGGTTGCCTTCCATAACAGCCACGCACGAGTTGGTCGTGCCGAGGTCTATTCCGATAATTTTTCCCATAGTTCTATATATTTTTTGTTTTTTACTTTTTCTGCCACTTTCCCGTGGCCACCGCCAAATATCCAACTCTGTGCCACCCTTCTTTATCTGCCAAAATGTCATATATGTCGTTAAAAAGCTGCACACTTTAACTCAAAATATTCAGTATATTTGCGGTGTTATGTTTTATAGGGAATTGACAAAAGAGGAATATGAGGACCTGCAGGGCAGGATACTCTATGAGGATAACCATATCCTAATTATTAATAAGAAGGCGGGAGAGATTGTCCAGGGGGACAAGACAGGCGACGAACCTCTCGGGGAGACGCTGAAAGCGTTTATCGCGATGCGTGACGGGAAGCCAGGGCAGGTGTTTATGGGCGTGCCGCACAGGATTGACCGTCCGGTCAGCGGGGCCGTCGTGTTCGCCAAGACCTCCAAGGCTCTTGAGCGCCTGTCAGCGATGTTCCGGGAGGGGAGTGTCCACAAGACCTACTGGGCCCTCACCTGCAAAGCCCCGAAGGAAAAGTCCGCCCTCGTCGAGGGCTGGATCTCCCGCAACGAAAAGCTCAACAAGTCGTTTTTCTCCGTAAAACCGGTGCCCGGCGCCAAGGAGGCCCGCCTCCGCTACGAGCACATCGCTGACACCGACAGGTATCACCTTATCGAGGTCGAACTCCTCACAGGCCGCCACCACCAGATCCGCTGTCAGCTTGCCGCTCTCGGCTGCCCCATCAAAGGCGACCTCAAGTACGGCGCTCCCCGCTCCAATCCCGACGGCGGCATCAGCCTCCACGCCCGCCGTGTCAGCTTCATACACCCCGTAAAAAAAGAGGCGGTGGAAATCACCGCCCCTCTTCCTCCTTCCTGGAAAGGTGTGCCCGAATCTTAGAACCGACCCTTCACAAGGCAGGTGTCCATCAGCGCGTCGATGGCGCCGGGGTCGAGGTCGCGGCCGATGAAGACGATTTTCTGCATTCTGTCGCCATAGACGGGGTCCCAGTCGCGGCGGAGATTGCGGTCGCGGCGCATCATTTCTTCCAGCTGCTCCTGCGGCATGGTGGCGAACCAGAGTCCGGCTTCGCGGATTGACTTCTGGCTGCCGGCCTGCTCGAAGAGGTAGCACTTGTCCGTCTCGTCCGAGAAATAGCACAACCCCTTAGCTCTGATGATATTGGAGGGCCATTTCTTCGCTGCCGTCCAGTCGAAGAGGTTTAGGTCCATGGGGTCTCTTCTTATATAGACATAGGTCCCGATGCCGTACTCGTCGGCTTCGCCCTCCTCCTCGTTTTCTGCTTCTTCGCCCTCGATGGCGGCAATCCAGGCGGCGGATGTCGCGACTTCGTCGAAGTCGAACATGCCCGTCCCGACAATACTGTCGAGGTCGATGTCGCCGTAGTCGCACACAAGGATACGCGCCTTGGGGTTAATGGCCTTGATAACGGCCTCCAGCCGTTCGCGCTCCTCTTTCGAGATCTCGGAAATCTTGTTGAGGATGACGATGTTGCAGAATTCAATCTGCTCTATGACAAGCCTTTCAAGGTCTTCTTCGCCGATGTCCGGCCGCTTCAGCGCATCGCCGCAGCCGAACTCGTCCCTCATGCGGAGAGCATCGACCACTGTGGCGATGCAGTCGAGCTTCGGAAGAGGTGCAGAACGGTACTGCGGCCCGAGCGCCGGGATGGTGCAGATGGTCTGCGCGATGGGCGCCGGCTCGCAGATGCCGCTGGCCTCGATCACTATGTAATCGAAGCGGCCCTGCCTTGTCAGGTCCGTCAGCTGGGCCACCAGATCCATCTTGAGGGTGCAGCAGATGCATCCGTTCTGAAGAGCCACGAGAGAGTCGTCTCCCTGGCCCACCACGCCGCCTTTTTCAATAAGGTCGGCGTCGATATTGACTTCACCGATGTCGTTGACAATAACGGCGAAACGTATGCCTTTGCGGTTGGAGAGGATGCGGTTCAGAAGGGTGGTCTTGCCGCTTCCGAGATAGCCCGTCAGAAGAAGGACGGGGACTTCCATAAGTTCTGTCATTGCTCTTGCTCTATTTTATGGTCCTTTTGAGGGCCTCTATCTGTCTGTCAATCCTGAAGAGTTCGCGTGGAATGTTGATGCTCTGGGGGCAGTGCTGGAGGCACTGTCCGCAGTTGATGCAGTGGTCCGCCTGCCGGACTGTCGGGACGGCCTTGTTGTAGGTCGTGAGGTAGCGGCTGCGCAGCTTGCGGAAAATCTTCTGCTCCTCGCTGGCGCCGACGTTGCCCTCATTGACCATCGCATTGTAGTGGGCGAATATGCCGGGGATGTCGATGCCGAAGGGACACGGCATGCAGTAGTTGCAGCCGGTGCAGTTGACGGTCGGGTATTCCGCCATCAGTGCCGCTATCTGCCCCATCAGGGCCAGTTCATCTTCGTCCATAGGCTCGAAGCCGGTGAATGTCTTTATGTTGTCCTCGAGGTGCTCGAGGTAGGTCATGCCGCTGAGGATGGTGAGGATACGGGGATACGAACCGACGAAACGGAAGGCCCAAGAGGCGAGCGAGACGTCGGGATTCTGCGCCTGCAGGATCGCCGCCACGTTGTCGGGAAGCTTGCCGAGGCGGCCGCCGAGGAGGGGCTCCATCACGACGATGGGAAGCTCCCTCTTGTCGAGCTCCTCGTAGAGGTAGTCGGCGTTGACGTTACGCACCCCGTCGGCATGCTTCCAGTCCATATAGTTCATCTCTATCTGGACGAAGTCCCACTTGTACTTGTCGTGGAGGGCTACCATCTCGTCGAACTCGGACTTTTTGCCGTGGAAGGAGAAGCCGAGCTGGCGAATCCTTCCGGCCTCCCTTTCCTTAAGGAGGAATTCGACCATGCCGTTGTCCTCGTAGCGCTTCTTGAAGGCCTCGTAGCCCCCACGGCCTATGGAATGCAGCAGATAGTAGTCGAAATAGTCGGTCTCCATCTGCTCGAAGGAGTCGTGGTACATCGCGATGGAACCCTCAGGCGAGGAATCCCCGAAGTTGGAAAGTTTGGTCGCTATGAAATACGAGCTTCTGGGATGACGTGAAAGGGCAATTCCCGAGGCCCTTTCCGACTGTCCGCGGAGGTACACGGGAGAAGTGTCGAAATAGTTGACTCCGGCTGCGATAGCCCTGTCCACCAGCTTGTTGACAGTCGGCTGGTCGATGATGTCACCACCTTTCTCGTCCTTTATCATCGGCCAGCGCATACAGCCGTAGCCGAGAAGGGAGACTTTGTCTCCGTTGCCGGGGTTCGTGCGGTATTCCATCTCGCCTTCCTCGCTCTGAGCCTTTTTGCCGCCTGCGCCGCCGCAACCCGCGGCTGCCGCACCTATCGCTGCGGCACCGCTAATCTTCAGGAAATCGCGTCTTGATATCTTTTCCATAGGGCGTCAGTCTTTATGGTGGATGTGGTAACCTTCGACGTGGATGGCGCTCACCGGCCTCGAAGGGCAGAGGAACTCGCAGGCCCCGCAGCCGATACATTTCTCCACATTGACGGAGGGAATCCTCGGGGATTCCTTGACTTCGGGGTCAAGGGGAACCATCCTGATCGCCCCGACTGGGCAGTGGCGGGCGCAGTTGCCGCACCTGACGCCGTCTTTCTCCACGACGCAGAGACTCCTGTCCACTACGGCCTTTCCTATATGGATCGAGGTCTTCTCTTCAGGGGAGATCTTCACTATCGCTCCGGAGGGGCACACTTCCGAGCAGCGGACGCACTCCGGGCGGCAGTAGCCCTTCTCGTAGCCCATTTCGGGCTGCATTAGGTTGAGTATGTCGGTCGAAGGGCGAAGGACGCCGTTAGGGCATGACGAGACGCAAAGCTGGCAGGCCGTGCATTTGGCGTAGAACCTGTCGGATGCTCCGGGAGGGGTGATATGAGTCTCCCTCGAAGGGACTTCCTTGTCTATGACCGGGGCGAGGCCGCCGTCGAGTTTTTTCTTCTGGGCGTTAAGTACCGCCGTGCCGGCGAGGAAGGCTCCCGTCGCGACAAAAGCGCGGCGGCTGACTCCGTCGTCTCCGGTCGCCTGCTTCGCTTCCGGCTTTTTCCCCCAGGCAAAACGGTAGTGGAGCGCGTCAAAACGGCACTCCCCGAGGCAGTCGAAGCAGTCGACGCAGCGGCTGTAGTCTATCCTGTGGTTGGAAATATCGATACATGAAGCCTTGCAGCTCTTCTCGCAGAGGTGGCAGTCCTTGCACTTTTCAGCATCAATGACAGGGCGGAACATAGCAAAGCGGGACAGGAAGCTGAGAGTCGTCCCCACCGGGCAGACGGTGTTGCAATAGGTCCTCCCGCCCGTCCATGCGAGAACTACGATGACGACAAGCGTCACGCCCGCCACTATCCCCGTCAGAAGAGAGGGGTGGAGGATGGACGAGACCATCCTGCCGTAGGCGCTGTAGGGCGCCAGGAGCGCCACTAGCGCATTGACTCCGAGCCCGATGGCGAGAAGATAGAGCGCCAGCACTCCGTAGCGGAGCCATGCCAGCTCCTTGCGGTAGTGGAAACGGTGCTTTTTGCCTTTCCTGAGTCCGCTGAAGAAGGAAATCACATCCTGCAGCACTCCGAGGGGGCAGATTGCCGAGCAGTAGAGCCTGCCGAGCACGAGGGTCAGGATACAGAGGCCCGCTATGACCGCGACATTCAGCGCGAGTACGGCGGGAAGGAACTGGATCTTCGCCATCCATCCCAGCCAGTGGCGGAGAGCTCCTGTCGTATCCAGAAAAAGCAGTGTTATTCCCGTCAGGAACAGCGCTGCGAGGACGATTCGTATTTTTTTCATAACCGGAGGGAAGGGTTATTATTCGGGCTTGTAGGAGTCTTTCAGGGTCACCGTCCGGTTGAAAACGGGATTCTCGGGGGTGCTGTCCGGGTCTTTCATGTAGTAGCCGGTCCTTTCAAACTGGACGGCTATGCCGGAGGCGTCCTCAAGGAGCGCCGGCTCGGCGTATCCCTTGCCGACGACGAGGGAGTCGGGGTTGAGGAAGTCCTTGTAGTCCCTGTCCTCGGGCACCTCGCTCATGTCCGCCAGGGTGAAGAGCCTGTCGTAGTTGCGGATCTCGATCTCCCTGGCATGAGGGACGGAGACCCAGTGGATCGTCCCCTTGACGGAGCGCCACTCACCGCTCTGCGGATGAGTCGAAGGGTCGTAGGAGCACTTCAGCTCCACGATTTTCCCTTCCTCGTCCTTTATCACCTCGTCGCACTTGATGATATATGTGTATTTGAGCCTCACCTCGCCGTCCGGGCGCAGGCGGAAGAACTTCTTCGGCGCATCCTCCATAAAGTCGGCCCTGTCGATGAGAAGTTCCCTCGAGAACGGGACCTTGCGGGAGGGTCCTTCCGGCTCGGCCGGGTTCAGCGGGCAGTCGAACCATTCGACCTTGTCTTCGGGATAATTGGTGATTGTGACCTTTATGGGGTCCTGGACCGCCATATAGCGGTTGGACCTCGCGTTGAGATCCTGCCTGACGCACCACTCGAGGAGCTGGAGGTCGATCAGCTGCTCCCTCTTGGAAACTCCGATCTTCTCGCAGAACATCTTCAGCGACTGGGGGGTGTAGCCCCTGCGCCTGACGCCGCAGAGAGTCGGCATACGGGGGTCGTCCCAGCCGCTCACGAGGCCCTTCTGCACGAGCTCGAGGAGCTTGCGCTTGGACATAAGGGTATAGGTGAGGTTGAGGCGGGCGAATTCGTACTGGTGGGACGGGAAGATGCCGAGAGTCTCGATGAACCAGTCGTAGAGCGGGCGGTGGACGTCGAACTCGAGGGTACAGATCGAGTGGGTTATGTGCTCGATGGAGTCGCACTGCCCGTGGGTGTAGTCGTACATCGGGTAGATGCACCACTTGTCTCCGGTCCTGTGATGGCTCGCGTGCTTGATGCGGTACATCAGAGGGTCACGGAACATCATATTGGGGTGGGCCATGTCGATCTTGGCGCGGAGCACCTTCTCGCCGTCGGCGTACTTGCCGGCCTTCATCTCCCTGAAGAGCCTGAGGTTCTCCTCCGGGCTGCGGTCCCTCCAGGGGCTCGGCGTCCCGGGCTTGTCCACGGTGCCGCGCCCGAGGCGAATCTCCTCCTGAGTCTGGTCGTCCACGTAGGCGAGGCCCTTTTTGATCATCTCCTCGGCCCACTCGTAGAGCTGGTCGAAGTAGTCGGAGGCGTAGAGTTCCTTGTCCCAGTGGAAACCGAGCCAGGCGATGTCCTCCTTGATGGAATCGACGTACTCGGTGTCTTCCTTCGTGGGGTTGGTGTCGTCATAGCGGAGGTTCGTCGCACCGCCGTACTTTTCGGCGAGCCCGAAATTGAGGCAGATGCTCTTGGCGTGTCCAAGGTGCAGATAGCCGTTCGGCTCCGGGGGGAACCGCGTCATGATGCTCTTGTATTTGCCCGATGCGAGGTCGGCCTCTATAATTTCTTCAATGAAATTGACTTTCCGC
The DNA here is from genome assembly GCA_902791945.1 of uncultured Bacteroidia bacterium. Classification (GTDB taxonomy): domain Bacteria; phylum Bacteroidota; class Bacteroidia; order Bacteroidales; family UBA932; genus Cryptobacteroides. The sequence continues at coordinate 14,429 of CADAXR010000009.1, read as the reverse complement.
GGCTCCTCCGCCGCCACTTTGCTCTCTGATTCCATATTCTTTCAGTCCACTGTTAACAATAACGCAAATGTACGCAAAATCTATTTTATCAGCAACTTCACTTTCATGCGTTCCGGAGTCTCTCCTGGAGGGTGCCGAGGGTTTTGAGAAGTTCGCTGAAAGAGGGGGAGTCGCCGTAGATGAACTGGTCCTGCATGGAGCGGTAGTCCTCTTCCCAGAGGGGAAGGAGGTGCTCCGGGGGGAGGAAGGCTAGACGCTCACGGGAGTGGCCGCCGTAGTCGATGCCGCGGATGGCGTTGAAGACGCTTCTGTGCTGCACGAGGGAGTCATACAGGCCGGTGTCGGCTATGGCGCGGTCGGCGACGCCGAACTTTGCGAGGCGGTAGATGTCGTAGAGGTGCCGCGACATTCTCTTGTGGCGCGGATAATCCTTCTGGAACTCTTCGTGGAGGAGGAAGACTTTCTCGAGGAAGGTCCTTTCGGGCACAACGGTCGGGACGACCGTCTCCGGGAACTCGATGAGGGGTGAAAGCTCGGCGGCAAAAGGCTTTATGGCGCGCATCCCCCTCGGCTCCCTCGGGCTGCGGCAGCTGAATTCGACCTTCACGACAGCTTTGATATACGGGTCCTCCGGCAGAATGCTGTAGTAAGGAACAAGGAGGACCGTAGGGTCGGCGTCGCTGTCCCGGCGGGTCTTGTATGCGACTTCGCAGTCGTTGGCGCCGAGGACACGGAGCGTAGCGGAAAGCTCCGGGGCCACTTCTTCCGCTATGTACTTGCGTGAAAGCTTCCGAATCCGGTCCCTGGCCGAGCGCGTCTCGCCAGCGAGGCCGAAGAAGGACTTGTCAATCGCCACATCGACATCCTCGGAGAATCTCTCCGTGATCCCCCACGCCTTGCTCAGGGACGTCCCTCCCTTGAAAGTCAGGGCGTCCGCATCGGCGCAGCGCAGCTCGAAGACGGCCTTGATGACATTGCAGACCCACCAGTCCTTTTCCGCCGCCTTGAGGGAGACTTTCTTCTCTTTCCGGATTTTAGTGAAAAGGTCAAGTTTGCTCTGGTCTGAATACTCCCAGAAATTAATTGTTTTTGCCGGCTGATTCATAAAATCCAAGTATTAAGTTTCTTATCCAGGAGGGAGTGTTGCGGAGGTCGTCGCGGATCTCGGAATATGGGATTCCCTTATATATGCTCTCCATCCTGTCGAGATCGAACTCCCACAGGTGCTCCTTGCCGATTTCATTGAGGGCGATGACTGTCAGCATCACTATCCGGGATTTGTAGTTGAACACCTTAGGCGGCACATGATAAAGCACAATGGGACGGGCGTCTTTGGCATAGGGAATACGTCTAGACGGGCCGTCGGTCGTGAAGACCGGGTTCATCACCACCTGCTCCGAAAGGCCCAGAGCGTTCTGCGCCTCTCCGGGACACGGTCCTATACGGAATCCGTCCCTCTCGGCAAATGCCTTGATGACATCGTCCGAGCTGGCCGGCAGCTTCCCCATCCCCCACATCCTGTCCACTGTGGGATAGCAATACAGCCCCCTGACCATCCTCATTATCACTTCATCCGCCACCAGGCGCTGGAGCGCCTTGGAAACGGCTTTTTCCGATCCGCATTCGAAAAAGTCCGAAGGGAACCATACCTTCCCTTCGCCCCCTTCGCGGACCATCCTTTCGATTTTCTTTTCTACGCTGACCATTTTACCTCAGTTTTGTCGCAAATCTAAGCCATTTTTGCGACAAAATCAAATACATTTTTTGCCGGAAACGTAAAAAATCCCTAAATTTGTGCAAGAGATTTCGAGACTGGCAGTGACCTTTTTGGAACGTGCCACCCTCGGCATATTAGAGGGAGGGGCCCATCGAAGATGGGAGGGACGAAGGTTCCGTCAGGAACCGAAGGTGGAAAAAAGGTCACTGCCAGTCTCGAAAGGAAAAAGACAGCATATGATTAAATCTATGACGGGTTACGGCAAGGCGGTGGCAGAACTTGCCGGCGGTAAACTTACTGTGGAGATCAGGACCCTTAACGGGAAGTCGGCGGATGTCGCCATCAAGTCGAACCTGCTCCCCAAGGAACTTGAAATGTCGCTGAGAAAACGCGTTTCCGAGGCGCTCGTGAGGGGGACGATAGATGTCTTCCTGAGTTTCGAACCCTCCGCCCGTACTGCCTCCCTGCCCGTAGATGCCGAGACCCTGAAAAGATACTACTCCGAGATCTCCGGCCTCAGGACCGGCCTTCCCGGCATGGACAGGACTGAGGCTGAGGATTCTTACCTTGCCGACAGCATCCTTCTTTCCGCCGTGCTCCGCTTCCCGGATGTGGCCGGGCCGAAAAAGTCCGAATCAATCACTGAGTCCGACACGGAAGCCGTCCGGAAGGCGTTCGAAGACGCCCTTGCTGCGGTGGATGCCTACCGCTGCGCCGAGGGCGGCGCGCTGTACCGCGACGTGACTTCGCGTGTTGAGAAGATTCTCGGATTCTACGACGAAATCGAGACTCTCGACAAGGAGAGGAAGGACCTTGTGAGGGAAAGGCTTTCAAAGTCGGTTGAGGACCTTTCCGTCAAGGTCGATCCCTCCCGCTTCGAGCAGGAGATGATCTTCTATCTCGAAAAACTCGATATCAACGAAGAAAAAGTGCGGCTCCGCCAGCACTGCGCCTACTTTATGGAGACGATCGACGGGGAGCCGTATCCCGGCAAAAAGCTCGGCTTCATAATCCAGGAAATGGGCCGTGAGATCAACACGACCGGCTCAAAAGCCAACTTCGCCCCCATACAAAAACTTGTAGTGAGGGCGAAGGACGAGCTCGAGAAGATTCGCGAGCAATCTATGAATATCCTTTAATTCAGTTTGTCCCAGTAGACTGACTCTCCGATCCCCATCACGGAGCCTCTTACGCGAAGCCGCCCGTTGGGCTGGAAGTTGATGCTGACGTTGGCCCTGATGCCCCTTGTCGGGTCATAGATCTTGCCGCCGTCCCAGCAGTTCTTCTCTGCGTTGTACTTTACTCCCCAAAGGATCTTGACCCTGTCGCAGGGGATGCTGCGGAGCGACTTGTCAGGGTTCTTCTTGTCGAGGATCTTGTTGCCGTTCTTGTCGAGGCAGTTCTTGACCCAGATGGCCTTGCCGAAGTAGGTCCCGTCGGCGGCTTTCTCGATCTTGATCCTGGAGGAATTGTCGGCGTAGTCGGCCCTGTAGGTGCCGACGATCTTGTCTGCGTCCTGAGCTTTAATCCCGGTGACGGTCGCTGCAAGAAGCAGGAGTATGGTAACTAACTTTTTCATTTTCACTAAATAAGGTCCCTGATAATCGCGTCGGAAACAAAGAATCGCTCTTCCGGGATGCGAAGCCTCTTGCCGGCTTCTACGAGATCCCCTCTTGAAAGTGCGCTCTCCAGCTCTTCGGCGCCGCAGTGCTTTTTCAAATATGATGCCTCACAGCCCGAAGCTGTGCGGAGGGAAAGCATAATTGTCTCTACTACAGAGTCTTCCTCCGAGAGAATTTCTTCTTCGGCGGTCCATCCAAGAAGGTCCTTGGAGTTCCATCGGCGGTGGACCCCGTCGAAAGAATGGGCGGAGGGGCCGAGCCCGACGTAAGGCGCGCGGGCCCAGTAGGCGCTGTTGTGGACGGCCTCGTAGCCGGGAAGGGCGAAATTGGATATCTCGTAGTGGCGGTAGCCGGCTTCGCCGAGCGCCTTGCAGAGCATCTTGTACTGTTTTTCGCAGGCTTCGTCGGTCGCCTCCTTATACTTGCCCTCGGCTTTCATCCTTGCAAGGGCGCTGTCGCCCTCGACGGTGAGCTGGTAGCAGGAGATGTGCTCCGGGTGGAGCAGGGCGGCGAGGCGGAGCGTCTCGGCCCAGGAATCCTCGCTCATGGTCGAGTCGCCGAAGATCAGGTCGAGGCTGATGTTGGTGAAGCCGCAGTCGCGCAGGAGGCCGAAGGCTTCCATGGCGCCTGCGGCGTCGTGGCGGCGGTTCATCCGGCGGAGCTGCGCGTCGTCGAAGGACTGTACGCCGATGCTCATCCTGTTGACGCCAAGACTCTTGAGGCCGAGTACGTATTCTGCGCCCTTGTCCCTGATGTCCTCGGGGTTCGCCTCCACGGTGAATTCCCCGAACGGAGCGAAATCCTGCAGGGCGGAGACTATGCGGGAGAAAATGTGGAGCGGCAGGACCGAAGGGGTCCCGCCACCGAAATACAGCGTCGATGGTTCCATGCGGATTTCTCCGCGGCGGCGGTCAATTTCTTCACAAAGGCTGTCGGCATAGCGTTCATACGCCTTGGCCGACCCGATCTCCGAGTAGAAATCGCAGTAGGTGCAGAAACTACCGCAGAATGGAACGTGGACGTAGATCATCTAAGGAGAAGCTCTGTCTTGCCGAGACGGGTTTTGGTCGTGAAGGCCTCCACGGTGTATATTCCTTTGCTGTAGGAGGGTATGTCGTTGAGGTAGATGCTCATCTCTACCTCCGCTCCTTCATAATCGACCTCGCGGGAGGCTGAGGCCTGGAGGGTCTCGCCGCCGAACTCGAAGGTCCTGGAAGAAGAATTCATGAGGATCGCTCCGTCGGGATCCTTGACGCGGATATAGACCCTGACCGGGCCGCGCTCGGCGAGCTCGTTCTCCACGAGGGAGAGGGTGGTGAGAAGCCTCACGGTGCGGCTGCTGCGGTCGGTCACGCGGTTGGAGGCGTTGTAGGCGTCCACGTGGAGGCCCCTGGCCTTGAGGACGGACCCTGCGGCGACTTTGCCGCTGAGGTCCTCGACCTGGCCCTTGAGCTCCTCGTTGGCCCTGCGGCTTTCGGCGGCTTCAGCCCGCGCGGAAGTCGCGTCGGCAGTGAGCTTCTTGTTGAGCGTGTTGAGGGAGTCTATCTGGACTATATAGCTCCTCATTATCGAACGGAGAGTGCCGAGCTCCTTTTCGTACTGGCGGATTTTGCTGCGGTTTGTCGCTTCCGTCTTTTTGAGTTTCTCGATGAGGAGGGCGACCTGCTCGCGCGAAGTGTCGAGCTGGCTGTTGATCATCTCGTAGTCGGAACTGAGGGCGGAGAAATCGCTCTGGAGGGAGTCGATCTGGACAAGGAGGTCCGCTTTTTCCTGCTCCAGCTCGCTGACGAGGGAGGATTTCTGGTACCAGATGGTAGCGAGCACTATTGCGAGGACAGCTGCGATTGCGGCCATCACTATGGTTACGGTCTTTAGCGAGCCGTTGTTATTCTGCTTTTCCCGCGCTTCGCGGTCGAGCCTTTCGAGGGGATCTTCTCTCATGGAATTCGCTGTTTAACTTCGCAAGATAGGTATTTTCCCGGAAAAAACCAATCCCGGGCCGCCTGTTCAATGCAATGATGATGCCATCAGGAGCACTACTCCGGCAAGCATCAGGGCAAGGATTGCGGATTTTCGGCCTATGTTCTTCTCCTTGAACATCACGGCTCCGACGGCGAAGGTGACTATGACGGAGCTGCGCCGCAGAAGCGAAATCACGGACAGCAGGGCGCCTTCCGCGTGGAGGGAGAAGAAATAGAGCATGTCGGCTCCGGTAATGAACACGGCGATAAGAAGGATGACCCAGTCGGGGTGGAACGGCGGCGCCGTGACGCCGGAATTGCGCTTCGCGCGAATTGCGCGGAAGGCCAGGATGGCTCCCAGGATGGCCGTAATATATATATTGGTCCATCCCTGGACGAAGAGGGGCTCCATCTCCTTCAGGATATATTTATCCCACAGGGCGCTTGCGACGCCGGTGAAAACGGCAGCTACCATAGCCGCGATTCCCTTGTTCCCTTTGATACGTATACCTTCCTTCTCTCCTGAAAGCGCCAGGAGCCAGATGGCGGCGAAGACCAGGACTACTCCGGCCCACTGCCAGAGGGACAGCCTCTCACCGAAAAGGATGATTGAAAACAGCACCACGAAGACGGGCCTCGAGGTCTTGAAAGTAGAGACTATCGTGATGGGAAGCAGCTTGAGGGCGATCATGCCGGTCACCCACGAAGTGGTGACAAGCGCGGCCTTGAAAAGGAGCATCAGATGATGGCGCCCGGTCCCGAGGGTGAGGAAAGGGGACACGAAGATGCTCGAGAGCGCTGTCGCCGCAAAAAGTATCCACCAGAGGTCGTTCTTCTCGAGGGCCTTTTTCTTCGCGACGTCATAGACGCCGAGAAGAACGGCGGAAAGCAGAGCGAGGAATATCCACATGGCCGGCTCAGGCTATGAACGCCCTGTTTTCACGTCCGTCGATGCAGATGCGGAGGTCCCGGTCGAACCGGACCTGGCGTATGAACTCGTCTTCATAGACGGCGGGCATCGCCTGCAGGGCGTCGTAGTCGAAGATGTCTCCGGCGCGGGAGAAACTGTCCACATTGACGTATCCCGCGTTGAAGGACGTGAGATTCTGGAAGAAGTGGGTCCCCTGGCTCGGGTCTGCGCGGAGCTCCTCGGTGGAGCACTCCACGATAACCCTGGCTTCGGAGATGTCGCCCCATTTTACCGGGACTCCGAGCGAAGGGATGCTGGACCCCCATCGGCCGTAGCCGACGAGTACGTAGCAGCGTCCCTCTTTTCTCATCGAATCGTTGATGTTCCTGAGAAGAGGTACCATCTGCATCGTCTTGAGTATGTCGAAAGTCTCCTTTTTGAGGTACACGATGTCGCGGACTCCCTCGATCCAACCGGTCCCGAGGGCGCCCGAGGAGAGGATTACGGAGCCGGAAGTGTCGACGTCGCTCCAGTTGACCTCCGCCGTACGGCTGTCGGCGGATATGGGCCTGATCTGAAGGACGTTGAAGGCGGCCGGATCATCGCCCGAGACCGGAAGATCCGCCGCGAACTCTATCTCGACTTCGCATTTCATCTCGTTCTTCGCTATGCGGATAAGCTCGGAGACGATGTCGGCGACGGGGAATGTCCCGTAGCGCAGCATCTGCGCGAAAGTCACGAATTTCGGCCCTTCGGGCGCGGCGGAGTCCACCATCCTCATGTTGGCATAGTCCCATGTGGAGACCACTTTGCGGAAATCCCGGAGGCCGCCGCACTCGGAGACGGGAATCCGTCTGAGGTTGACGGCGTCGTCGACGGAGGTACGGAACTTTTCCGGGTCCATGTCGAGGGCGTACATCACCTTCTGGGTGTCGCTCATCGTGAGCTCGGGGGTCGATGTCTGGAGGACATTCTTGGGGTAGGCGGGGGAGAAGCGGAGCACGTCCTCGCCGTCGACGACGGCTTTGCCGAGTCCGTAGGCCAGCTTCACTATGCCTTCCTCGGCCCTTTCGTGGCCGATAGGGTAGAAGTTGACGCTTCTCGCCACACCGGAGAGGGTCGGGAAATAGAGATCCCCGTCGGCTTTGCCGCAGATCTCTTCGACGATGACGGCCATCTTCTCCTCCGCGATGACGTTCGCGGAGGCGGTGATGTAGGATCGCGACGAGGCGTAATAGACTGAGGCATAGACGCTCTTGATTGCCTTGGCAAGCATCCTGAGCTGCTGGTCCTGGTTGTCCGACACGGGGATCATGTAGGTCGAATAGACTCCCGCGAAGGGCTGGTAGTAGGAGTCCTCGAGCTTGGAGGAGGATCTCACTGCGAGAGGCTTGCGGACATTGCCGATGAATGTCCGCAGAGCCTCCGTGAGCTCTTTCGGAAGGGTTGAGGCCACGAACTCGGAAAGGATTTCCTCGTCGGAGAAGTCCGAATTGATCACGTAGCGGAGTCCGTTCTCCTCGATGAAGGAGTCGAAGTAGTCGGTTGTCACGACGAGGGTGCGCGGTACCGTCACTCGTACGCCCTCCCACTTGTCGTAGAGGTCGTATTTCTGGAGGATGTGGTTGAGGAATGAAAGCCCTCTCGCCTTGCCTCCGACCGAGCCTTCGCCGAGCTTCGAGAAGGAAATCGTGTCGTTGAAGGTCTCCGGGTCGAACTTCGCGACGACTCCGAGGGCCTGGCTGACGCGGTAGTCGCGTATGGCCTTCACCGTAGTCTGGCGGAGGGTGTCGGAGAAGGTGAGCGGCCGGATTATCTTCGCGATGGAGAAAAGGCCCCTTGCGAACATCCACTTTGAGACGTAGTTCTTCTCCACGAGCGCGGCATAGGCTTTTATGTCTATGACGCCGAGGAGTTCCTCGAGCTCACGCAGGTCGCGGGCGCGGGCAATTACGGCCCCCGTCTCCGGGTCCGTCACCGTGAAGTCGCCGAAAGCGAACTCGCGGCCGATGTATTCGCTTACTTCGGCCGTCAGGGTCTTGGATTTCTTCACGACAAAACCCACTCCGAGGCTCTCCGCGACGCTCCTCATGCTCTCCTGCGATGACTGCAGGAGGATAGGCATCTTGGGGTCTTTCTTGCGGATGATGTCGCAGAGGTCGATGCCGGCGTCGAGCTTTTCAGTCTCCTGCCGGTCGCCTCTGTTGACCACGAATCCTATGTCGGAAATGACGCCTAAAAGGTTCTCGCTGTAGCGGTTGAAAAGATCCACCGCCTCGTTGAAACTCGTCGCGAGGAGAATTTTCGGCCTCGCTCTTTTACGGGCGATCTGCTGGTTTTCGTTGAGGGCTTCCTTGACGGAGTCAGTGTTCTGCTGAAGGACTATTTTATAAAGGAGAGGCAGGTAGGTCGAGTAGTACCTCACGGAATCCTCCACGAGGAGGATCGCCTGCACTCCTCCGCCGAGGATGTCTTCCTCGGCGTTGAGTTTGTCTTCAAGGAGTTTGATGATGGCTATGATAAGGTCCGGGGAGTTCATCCAGCAGAACATGTAGTCGATGGATGAAGTGTCCTTTTCCTCGATCTGGCGGTAAAGCTCTCTGGAGAACGATGTCAGGAGGACAATCGGGGTCTCTTTCGAGAGCGCTTTCATCCTTGCCGAGAACGAGAAGACGTCCAGCTCTCCGACGTTGTACATCGTGATGACAAGGTCGAAATGCTCACCGCCCTCCACGAGGGCGAGGGCGTCCACCGTCGTCTCGGCACGGACTATTACCGGGGGATTGCTGAGGTTGAGGTCGGAATACTCCTTGGTTATGCGGGCCTCTATCCTGCCGTCCTCTTCGAGGGCATAGCTGTCATAGTTCGACGAGATCAGGAGAATCCTCCTGATCCGTCTTGCCATCAGAGAACTCCTTGCCATTCCTAGACGAGGCCCTGGTCAACCATGGCGTCGGCTACCTTGATGAAGCCGGCGACATTTGCTCCCTTGACGTAGTTGATGTATCCGTCGCCTTCCTCTCCGTAGCGCAGGCAGGCTGCGTGGATGTCGGACATAATGCGGCGGAGCTGGGCATCGACCTCGTCCTTGGTCCAGTGGACCCTCATGGAGTTCTGGCTCATTTCAAGGCCGGAGGTGGCGACGCCGCCCGCATTGGAGGCCTTTCCGGGGGAGTAGAGCAACTTGTTTTCGAGGAACAGGGCCACTGCTTCCGGAGTCGAAGGCATGTTGGCGCCTTCGGCTACGCAGCGGCAGCCTCCCTTGATGAGCGCCTCCGCGTCGGCTTTGCCGATCTCGTTCTGCGTAGCGCAGGGGAGGGCGATGTCGCATGGAACGGCCCACGGGCGCATCCCGGGATAATAGGTCGCGCCGGGGAATTTCTTCGCGTATTCGCTGATCCTGCCGCGGCGGACGTTCTTGAGTTCGAACACGAAAGCCATCTTCTCTTCGTCGAGGCCGTCCGGGTCGTGGATAAATCCGTCGGAATCGGAGAGTGTCACGACCTTGGCGCCGAGCCGCATCGCCTTCTGGGCGGCGTGCTGCGCCACGTTTCCGGAACCGGAGACCAGGACGGTCTTGCCCTCGAAGGACTCGCCGGCCCTGCCGAGCATCTGCTCGGTGAAGTAGCAGAGGCCGTAGCCTGTCGCCTCCGGACGGAGGAGAGAGCCGCCCCAGCCGAGCCCCTTGCCGGTAAGTGTCCCGGTGAACTCGTTGGAGAGCCGCTTGTACTGGCCGAAGAGGTAGCCGATTTCACGGCCGCCGACGCCGATATCACCTGCGGGGACGTCGGTGTCCTGGCCGATGTGGCGGAAGAGTTCGGTCATGAAGCTCTGGCAGAAACGCATCACCTCCGCGTCGGAGCGGCCTCTGGGATTGAAATCAGAGCCGCCCTTGGCACCTCCCATCGGAAGTGTGGTGAGGGAATTCTTGAAGGTCTGCTCGAAGGCGAGGAACTTCATTATGGAGAGATTGACGCTTGCGTGGAAGCGGATGCCGCCCTTGTAGGGGCCGAGAGCGCTGTTGCACTGCACCCTGTAGCCGCGGTTGATCCTGATTTCGCCGCGGTCGTCGGTCCAGGGAACCCTGAACATTACGACCCTTTCGGGCTCGGCTATCCTCTCGAGTATCTTGAGGTCCATAAGGTGGGGGTACTCCACGATGTAGGGAGCCACGTTCACGAGGACCTCGTGGACGGCCTGGTGGAATTCGGGCTCGCCGGGATTGCGGCGGAGAAGGTCGGCCATGAAGCCGTCGATGTAATTCTGAGTGAACTTGTCCATATTTTTACACTACTAAACGGTGCAAAATTAAATAAAAATATTATTCGACGGTCAGGAGGCCGTGGAATTTGTCGTTGGCGCGGTAGTGGTTCGCGTAGAGGGACTCTATCGTGACGACCGGGGCGGTGAAGGTGCCGCTCTGGGTGACAAAGAAAGTCTCTTCTATTGAGGTCTTCTCCTCGGGGAAGGTGTCGAAGTAGTACTCGGTGCGCTCCGCCTTGACGTTGCGGTAGCCCTGGGGCGAGAAGGTGTACCATCCTGTCGTGAGAGGCCTGAACCTCCAGCCGTAGTGGCCCGAGAGCTGGTCGACGGGCCTGAAGGCCGCCTCCCTCGGGGCCATGATGCGGATGAAGCTGCGGTTCTCGGCGTTCCAGATGTCGTAGCGGATGATGATCCGGTCTCCCTTTTTCACCTGGTCGCCCTCGGCGATTTCCTTGCCGTCAAGCTCGCGGAAGAACTTGCGGGAGACGGTGAATCCGTTGCCGGACTCCTTTATTATATTGAAGGGAGCCCGGACCTCGGACTTGAAGACGAGGACCTTAGTCTGCAGGGCCTTCTCGGAGCCCCTGAGGACACTGGCTATTGCATTGACGAAGGCCGGATCCTCATCCCATTTCTGGGTCTCCTTCTGGAGCATGAGCCAGATGCGCAGACCGTCGGCGAGGCGGTCGGCCTCTTCCTTCGCTATCGAGCCCTTCACCTTGCCCTCGTCCGCCGAGGCGTCTGCGAAGAGGTCGGAAAGCAGCGAGTGGGCGTAGGCTTCGTTTTCAAGGAGACCTCTCCACGGCATCACGGCGTTCGGGTAGTAGATGCAGCCGTCGCGGTGGTCGACTGCGTACTCGCTGAGCGAGACGACGTCAGCCGCGGCGGAGCGTATGAGTTTCTTCGAGGCCACGCCCTTGACGCCCCAGGCTTTCGCGAGGGCCGCTCCGTCCTTGCAGGAGGCAAGGTTGCGGAGGGTCTTGAGTCTGCGGGCCTTGGGAAGGATCTCGCCCTGGAGGCCGCGGCCGTCCTTTGCCTTGGGGGTAAGGTAGCCCTTGGCGTCGTCCTTGAACTCCTTCATCCTCTCCTTGAAGAGTTTCTTGTCATTGACGGGACCCACCTTGAACGGTACGTGGGGATACATCGAACGGACGTACATATACCTCGTGTCGGAGATCCAGCCGCACCATTCGGGAAATTCAACGCCGAACTGCCTCTTGTCGAGGTACTCGACGGAAGAGGTCAGGTCGGGCACGGAGAAGCCTGCGGCGGCGATTATGGCTGCCCTCTCGAGGATTACGGCGGTTATCGACTGGGATGAATCCATCCCCTCGAACCAGCCGAATCCGCCGTCGGAGTTGCGGCAGGCGAGGATCTTCCCGAGAAGTTCCTCAGCCTGGGCGGTAGCGTCTTCCCCGCGAAGCTTTGCGGAGAGAAGGGCGCAGTACCAGGCTTCCGAGAGCGACAGCACATCGGGCCGCTCGGGCTCGATCTTCTCCGGTATGGCCTCTCTTATCATATCGATAATCGATATCTCTTTGAATTCGGCCTTTTCGGGATCGGCGTTGACGAAGCGGCTCTTGAGGTCCTTGATGAGGGCCTCCCTGTCGGCGCCGGCGAGAAGCACGGCGGAGTGGGCTTCGACAAGGTCCTGCTCTGCCTTGAGCACTTTGACGGGGACGAACACCGCGTCGGAGAACTCGCCGGCCGAGAAGACTATCTTGAATCCGAGAGTATCGACTCCGGAGGGGACTTCGACGGGGAAGGATTCACCCCGCGAGTCTCCGTCGGAGAGCGACAGCGGCTTGCGGAAGGTCTTCACGGGCTTGAGGCTCTTGTAGTCGGTCCCGTTATAGACTTCCAGCGAGAGAGTGCCCGAAACGCTCTTCCCGGCGTTTGAAGAAACGCTCGCCGCGAGGATGTATTTGTCTCCCTCATAGAGGAATCCGGGCTCCACGACGGACACCTTGACGGGGACCGTGACCAGCATCTCCCTGGAGATGTACTCGTTGCGCATATTCTTGTCGTGGGCGTACACGGAGACATAATAGGTGGAAAGCTTGTCGGAGGTCTTGAAGGTGAATTCCAGGTTCCCGTCCTTGTCGGAACGGAGGAACGGCTGGAAGGAAAGCGATGTCGCAAAATCCTTTCTGATCTGGATGTTCGCAGTCTCTTCCTTCTTTGCCTCCGCCTCGGGAGCCGAACCGTCTTCATAGGCCACGGCGTCCTGGACAGCGGACTCTTCCGCCATCATCATCGGGGCGTTCCTTTCCATGACAGCCCCTCCCATCGCCTTGGACAGCATGCGCCTTACTATGCCGTCGTGGACTTCGGAATCGTCGTAGCCGTCGCAGTTGGTGTATCCGCAGGTCGAGTCGAACTCCACGTAGGAGACGCTGAACTGCCTGAGGTAAACCTTGTTCCAGATGTTGCGGGCAATGGCGTCAAGGCTCTTGTCATAGATGGCGGCTACCGCTTCGGTCTCCGGGGCAGTCTTCATCTTGAAGGTGTACTCGGTGGCGGGCTTTGTCCTGTCTTCGAACAGGGAGTAGGAGAGCGGAAGCTCGAGAGTGTGGCGCTGGCGGCGGAACTCGTGGTTCGTCGAGAAACGGCCTCCATCCCTGAACCAGAAGAGGTTGAGCCTCACGGCGTCGGGGTAGGACTCTTTGTATTCAAAGGACAGGCACTTAAGCGAGCCCGGCGCGTTCCTCTTGCCGTCGAGACGGATGGGGAGCGTCTCCAGATACTTGCCGTCCTTGCCGCTTACGATGGCGACGCCCCATAGAGGCGAGCCGTCGCTGACGCCGACATAGGCCTTCATCATCTCTCCGTTTTCAAGAATCTCGTCGCCGAAGATGACAAGGCGCTTGACCGGGGCGTCCAGTTTGTCGGAAGAAAGGTCCGCTTTCACGAAATCGTATTCGGAATCGGCCGAGATCGTCTCGTCCTTTTTGTTCCTTGCATAGGCCTCCGCCTTGAGTACGAATGCGCCGGAAGGGTATTTCGAGAGGTCGAAGGAGACTTCCTTCCCCGGATCCGTAGTGCCGTAGTCGATGACGCTGCCTTCTTCGTCCAGGAGTTTGTAGGAGGCCTTGATCGGGACGCTGACCCCGTCGGAGGAGAGGACGTCAATCTTGAAGACGGCCTTGTCCTGAAGCAGGGCGCCGCAGCTTCTTTCGCCTATCTTCCTGGAAAGAAGGAAGGACTTCGCGTTGCTTTTCGCGGTCCCGTCAAGCAGGACATTGCCGGGCGAACCGTTGGTGAGGTTGATGGACACCCTGATCCTGTCGGCGACATAGTAGCTCGTGCTGTAGCTCTGGGTCTCGCCGGTCGCGTCCGTGATTGTCACCATCACTTCGTACCAGCCGGAGCTTTCGGTCGGGAAGACCACCTTGAACGTGCCGTCCGGCTCGGGCTTCACGTCCATGGAGAGCTTCGCGCTGCCCCATCTGGAAATGACGGCCTGGATGGTCGCTGAGGAGAGCTTGTGGCCGGTGTAGGAGATAATGCGTCCGGTGCTGGTTATTTCATCGCCGGGGAAATAGAGTTTGTCGTTTTTGTCGAAGGTCGCGGTGAAGGTCGGGAGCACGAACTCATCGACGCGGAAGGACTCGTATTCCAGCGTCGCTCCGTTGTAGATGACCTTCATCGAGAACATGCCGTTGCGGCTTCCCGTAGGAAGCGACACTTCGTCGGCAATCGAGCCGAAGGCGTTGGTCTTCAGCTTCTTGTCATAGATTATATTGCTCTCTGCATCGCTGATTACCACCTCCGCCTCGGAGCCTTCGCGAAGTACCTCGACCTTGTCCACAAGGTTCCCTTTGAAAAGGACAACCTTGTATTTCATTACGTCCCCCGGGTTGTAGGCTCCCTGGTCCTTGTAGATGTTGCAGCGGACGGAAGAATAGCTGTCAGTCCCTCCGTAGTCGTAGAAATAGCCGGCCCTGTGGCGCTCC
>CADAXR010000008.1 GCA_902791945.1 uncultured Bacteroidia bacterium | reverse complement strand
GCCTTGGGGTTCTTCCAGTAGCCGGCCATCACGTTCTCGCCGCGGATGACGATCTCGCCGCGGGTCCCGTCGGGGACTTCGTTGCCTTCGGCATCGCATATCTTGCAGTCCATGGGCTTAACGATACGGCCGGAGGAACCGAAGATGGCGTGGCCGGGCGCGTTGGCGCAGATGATCGGCGTCGCCTCGGAGAGGCCGTAGCCCTGGAACATCGGCATGCCGACGGCGCAGAAGAAGCGCTGGAGCTCGATGTCGAGGAGGGCGCCTCCGCCGACGAAGAACTGCATCCTGCCGCCGAAGTTCTCGCGGACGGCCTTGAATATGAGCCTGTCGAAGAGAGCCACGAGCGGCTTTCTCCACCAGGTGCCGCCGGTGCCGCGGTTGTAGTATTCTTTATTGTACTTGATGGCGTTGTCAAGGGCGAAGTTGAAGAGTTTCTCCACCTTCGGGCCTTTGGCCTTGATGCCTGCTTCAATGTTCTTGCGGAAATTGCGCGCGAGCGCCGGCACGGAAAGCATGACGGCGGGGCGGGTCTCCTTGATGGCGGCCGGGATGTTGCGGAGGGTCGCCTGAGGGGTCTTCCCGATGGGGACCGTGGCGATCGAGCCGCCGTAGGACATCATCGTGTACATGCCGGCCACGTGGGCGAAGCAGTGGTCGAGGGGGAGGATGATGAGCATCACGGCACCGGCCTCGACGCCGATGACGGAGCGGGCCTGCTCGACGTTGGCCGTGTAGTTACGGTGCGTCAGGAGGATGCCCTTGGGGTCCGCCGTCGTGCCGGAAGTGTAGCTGATGTTGGCGTAATCGTCCGGACCGACGGAACTGTAGCGGGCGACGAACTCCTCCTTATGGGCTCCGAGGAACTCCTCGCCGGCCTTCTCGATGGCAGAGATGCGGATCTCCGAGGGCTGAAGTTCTTCGAGATCGAACGCCGTGTCATCGAAAATTATGACCTTCTTGACCTCAGGGCACTCGGGAAGTATCTTGCGGATCTTGGGGAGCTGGTTCTGGGAGACGAGCACCCACTTGGCCTCCGAGTGGACGATGCGGAAAACGAGGTCGCTGCCGTCGCCGAGATTGACCGACAGCGGCACGTCGACGGCGCCTGCATACAGCGCGCCCATCTCCGAGAGCATCCACATCGAACGGCTCTCGGAGAGCAGGGCGACCTTGTCGCCTTTCGCAACGCCGAGGGACATCAGTCCCGCGCCTATGCGGTGGACCCTCTCCCTCGTCTGCGCAAACGTGATCTCCTTCCACTCCCCGTCCATCTTCTCCCGAAGATATGTCATCGAAGCGAACTGCTCAGTGTACTTTTCAATAAAATCAATAATGGTAATTCTCTCGCTCATGTCTTAGTGTTTATGATAGTAGTTTCAAAGGTTATTTTTCATTGGGGAACAGGCCGAAGAGTTCGGCGTCGATGCGGTCGGTGATGGTCTGGAAATCCTCGGGACGGTTCTCGAACTTGATGTTGTCGACGTCGATGATGAGAAGACGGCCCTTGTAGTCCTGGATCCAGTCCTCATAGCGCTTGTTAAGGCCTGTGATGTAGTCTATACGGATGCTCTTTTCGTACTCGCGGCCCCTCTTCTGGATCTGGGCGATGAGGTTCGGAATCGAAGAACGGAGGTAGATCATCAGATCCGGCGGGTTCACCAGGGACATCATCAGGTCGAAGAGGTCCGAATAGTTCTCGAAGTCGCGGCTGGACATGAGGCCCATCGCGTGGAGGTTCGGGGCGAAAATCCGCGCGTCCTCATAGATGGTCCTGTCCTGGATGATGACTTCCTTCTGCTTGGAGATCTCGACGACGTCGGCGAAACGCTTGTTGAGGAAGTAGATCTGGAGGTTGAATGACCAGCGCTCCATGTCCTCGTAGAAGTCGGCGAGGTAGGGGTTGTAATCGACCGATTCGAATCTCGGTGTCCAGCCGTAGTGGGCTGCCAGCATCTTGGTGAGCGTCGTCTTGCCGCTTCCGATGTTTCCTGCTATCGCGATGTGCATATCGTTGATGTTTTAAAATAATCCGTAAAGTTCAGCGTCGATCTTGTCCGTAATGAGCTGGAAGTCCTCGGGGCGGGCCTTGAAATCAAGGTTATCCGCGTCGATAATGAGGAGGGGGCCCGTGTAACGGGCTATCCACTCATCGTAGCGGTCATTGAGGCCCTTGAGGTACTCGAGGCTGATCGACTGCTCGTAGTCGCGCCCCCGCTTCTGGATCTGGGCGACCAGGTGGGGGATGCTGCTCTTGAGGTAAATGAGAAGATCCGGCGGGCGGACCATCGACATCATGAGGTGGAAGAGGTCCATGAAGGTGTTGTAGTCCCTTTCCGTGAGGTTCCCGAGGGCGTAATTGTTCGCGACGAAAATCTCGACGCCCTCCGCGAGGGTCCTGTCCTGGATAATGACCTTGTCGGAAGATGCGATCTCGAGGACGTCGCGGAATCTCTGCGTAAGGAAATAGGTCTCCAGCGCGAACGACCAGCGCGGGATGTCCTTGTAGTAGTCTTCGAGATAGGGGTTGAAGGTCACGGACTCGAACTTCGGAGTCCATCCATAGTGGGCCGAGAGCATCCCCGTGAGGGTTGTCTTTCCGCTCCCGATATTTCCAGCTACGCCTATGTGCATCTTTTACCTCTTGTAAGCAACAAATATAACTATAAATATTCGTTTTTCAAGAGGAGTGATGACAAAAAGGAATGTCGGGTTAACGGGGAGCTCCCGGCGGGAACAGTTCCAGATCGCCGAGGATTTGACGGACGAAGGGAGGGTCGTTAGTGGTTATGAAGTCCACTCCCATTTCTATCATCCGGCGGATATCCTCTTCCTTATTGACAACCCAGACATTGACAGACATGCCGCAACGGTGGGCATCCCTGATCCATTCCGGATGCTGATACAAGACTTTGTATTTGTAGTCGATGCCATTAACCCCCTCCAGGTGCAATTCTTCCGGGGGGATATCCCCGTTAAGATACTGGTTATTGAAGCCAGGAGCCAGCTCGGCAAGGCGCTGACAGATGTAATGGCTGAAGGAAATGAAGGTGACACGCCCCGGATCAAAAAGATTATAAAGCCGGAGGGCGTCGAATGCCTTTTCTATCAGAATATCCTCCCTTTCCCGGCTGTACTGGGGCTTTAGTTCGAGGACAAGCATCGTTTTTTCGCAGACCACGCCTTGTGCGAGATATTCACAGAGTGTAGGGAGAGGCTCCCCGTTGGAAAGCGAAAGATTCCGGAGTTCTTTGTAGGCCGTAGTCTGGATCTCCTTGCCCTCTCGGGTAGGATCATGGTTGACTACGACAATGTTGTCGGCCGTCAGGTGGACGTCGAATTCGCTGCCCCAGCAGCCGAAAGCCTGTGCCTCACGGAGGGCGGCGACTGAATTCTGGGCCTCATTGAGTCCCGGCGCCGTCCAATAACCACGGTGAGCCACGATGGCGACGGGATGCCTGTCGCCCGCCTGGCCATGAAGGCAGGCAAAAAGGAGAAGAACGACACTTATCAGACTGTTCATCATTATTTCTTACGGAAAAACTTGTCAACTCCAAGAGCTATTGCACCATCGCCCGTGACATTACAGGCAGGGCCGTAACCATCCAGGGCGAGGTATATTGCCATAAGCAAAGCCGTCATCTCCGGCGTAAAGCCGAGCATAGATTCCAGGAGGCCGACAGAAGCCATAAGGACCCCGCTCATTACGCCCGGCGAAGCGACGGTCGCAACGGCAAGCAGGAAGACGAAATTCATGAAAAGAGGGAAGCTGACGGGCACTCCCATCATAAATGCCACTGCAACGGCCGTCGTGGTAAGTTTTATGACCGAGCCGCACATGTGGACATTGGAACAAAGCGGCACGACGAAATTGGTCACTTCCTCAGATACTCCGTTGCGAAGCGTACACTTCTGGGTTACAGGAATAACGGCCGAAGACGAGCAGACCGAGAATCCTGTCAGATAAGCGGGGACCATATTCCAGAGACAGCGGAAAGGATTCCTGCCGGCAATGCCGCCAGCGATTAGATATTGTACCACAAGGTACAGGATACTGAGGGCCACGCCGGTTCCGATGACCTTGGCTCCGGTGCCGACCACTACGGCGAGTTTGCCGGAGGCGCTCATCTCACACATCATCGTAAAAATATACATCGGCATAAGAGGGATAACCGCCTTTTCTATTGTCATCTTAACGACCTCGCCGAACTCCGTGAACCATCCCCGGAGGGCGTTGCCATCGATATAAATACAGCAGACTCCGACCATAAATGATATGCAAAGAGCCGTAAGGATATCGCAAAGCGGCTTAATCTGGAGATCGATATAAGGTTCAAACACCACGGCTCCCGCCGCATCGGCGGAAAGGCCTCCTGCTTTGAGAATATGAGGGAAAAATGCCGTGGAGCAGCCATATGCAAACAATCCTGCACAGACAGTCGAAAGGTAAGCTATTCCTATCACTGCAAGCAGCATCTTCCCGACCCCCTTCCCGAGGCCATAGATGGCAGGGGTCACAAGGCCAAGTACCAGAAGAGGTACTATAAACTTAAGCAACTGGGCAAAGAGGACATTGAACGTTTTGAAAAAACGTACCAGAAAATTGCACAGGCCGTAACCGAGCCCGCCCTCCGGACAAGCAGCGAAAACCCACTTGAACAGCAGTCCCAGCAACGAACCGATTACTATTGCTATCAGGACCTTGGCGAAAAGGGATATCTTAATTTTTTTCATACAGACAGTTATATGTTAAATAACGAGCCTTGGCCGCCAAATCTTCAGTCAGGACAAAAGTTCCGCCGGCACTAGCGCCGACATCACCGGTTATAATAGAATCGGATGTCATGGATGGATAAAACGATATATCCTCGGGCTTAAGGCCAAGAAGGGCATAAGCATAACAAAGCGAAGCCAGATACATGGGAAGCCCCTCCGCCAGGTGTGTGTTGTCCCTACGACGCAGCAGGAGATATCCGCACCTGGAAAAATCGGCGTCCGACCGACCTGCCTCGATGACCTTACCGACATTGATGCACGCGTCCGTCTTCAGGACACGACAAAGTCTCACCGCCGCCTTCTGGATCAGGCGGTATTGTTTCCTATACAACTTATCCCATCCTGCCTGATTCTCCGGAGTCCTGCCCCTGTTATAGGCAGCAAGGAACCTCGGGCGATAGTCTGTGCATCCCTTCGGGTATGAAAACGGCACCATAAGCGCTACACGGACTCCGGCTGCTGCTGCAGGCTGCATCATCCCTTTTACGGCGGCGATCAACGCCGGCAGGCTGTATCCGTCCGCACCTTTTCCGAGGTGACGCTTCCAGTCACCGCCAAGAGTCGCTTCTGGCTGGAAGACGATCCAGTCCCAAGGCTCATCGGCAACCGCTTTTTTAAGCGTCACTCCGCATCCTGCCAGACCGTTTTTATAACCGCTCGAAGGGGTCTTCTCCGGATTGGCCGAAGCGGTATATTTCCAATACTGATAGGTTGAATGCACTTTTTGCTGCTGCCCTGCATGAGTGTAGGTATAACTTGTGTCGTAAATGCCACGCCACTGGTCCTCAAGGGTACTTCCTCCGAGATATGCATGTCCAACAATCACTGTCCTTCCTGCACTGGCGGCGATTGCAGACAGCCACCTCATCGAGTCACGTGTCCAGCTGTTGCCTACCCCGAGGATACGCACTGTGTCGGCCCGCTCCCCCGCGAAAGAGGGCCGGATTCCCAAAGCAAGGAGCAATGACAAAACGACAGCGATCCTTCTCATTGCTCCCCGATTTCTTCAAGAACTTTTGCGGCTTTGGCATAACCGTTTGCCGGAGCCTTCCAGTAAGAGAACAGGAGCGCGACTCCGACAAATCCGAAAGCGATGGCCACCAAGAACACGGCATTCCAGCCGAAACCGGGATGGTCGGCAAGATAGCCGAAACCAATACCGGAAATTGCAGTAGCCGCATAGCCGAAAATGCCGCAGAAACCATTGGCAGAGCCTGCCGCTCGTTTGGTGGCATATTGCGAGCAACTCACTCCCAGGAGGGCCTGAGGACCATATATAAAGAATGCGGAAGAGACTATGAGAGTAGA
This sequence comes from uncultured Bacteroidia bacterium, assembly GCA_902791945.1. Classification (GTDB taxonomy): domain Bacteria; phylum Bacteroidota; class Bacteroidia; order Bacteroidales; family UBA932; genus Cryptobacteroides. The sequence continues at coordinate 35,154 of CADAXR010000008.1, read as the reverse complement.
GCTCCAAATCCAATGGGCGCCGGAGGGCACCAGCCAGAACCCGGTAAAGCTGAGTGTTGCTCCGAGAGTGAATATTGCACTGGTACGAAGAGTCTTGGATTGAAGGAACCGGTCGGTCAGCCAGCCGGATGCGATAGTTCCCAGCACTCCCCCGATCAGCTCGGAAGCCGCGACGATTGACGCTGCAAGAGCTATTTCCATACCCTTATATTGCGTCAGGAACGAAGTTCCCCACTCCAGGATAGTGAAGCGAATGACATACACGCAGAAATTGGAGACCGATATCACCCATATCACGGGATTGCGGAACACCATCCGCGATATGAACTTCTTGTACTGCCTTCCGTCACTTCCTTCCGGGCTGTCACTGCTCACCGGACCGGCATGACCGGCGATTTCCTTTTCCAACACCTCTGCTGAAGGCAGGCCATACTCCGACGGATCGTCCTTCAGGCCGAAGAAAACAAGGGCAGCACCGAAAAGCGAGATTATCGCAGGCACGATGAAACAAAGGCTCCACGCACCATATCCCCACCTTGACAGCATCCATCCGCAAAGGGCGATTACGATTCCGGCCCCGATCGAATGAGAAGCGTTCCATATACTCTGCTTTGTCGCAAGTTCTGACGGACGGAACCAGTGGGCCATCAGCGAAGCGCATGGGGGATAGCCCATCCCGTGGACATATCCGTTCACCACCCATAGAGAGCCAATCAGATAGACAAGCCCAAGAGTCGCCTTCCCCTCCGCGTCCAGAAGGTTCATAAAACCGTTCATCTTCGGGGAGAAGCAGATGACAAGATTAATTACACACGAAAGGAGAAGCCCCAGTGACATGATCAGCTTCTTGGAATAGCGGTCAGCGAGCACGCCGTTCACCATCCTGGAAAGGCCGTAAACTATACCGTTAAGGGTAAGGAAAGTACCCAGTTGAACCTTTGAGAGTCCGAGCGAGGCCTCCATTGCAGGAATGGCCGCACTGAAATTCTTCCGAAGGAAATAATAACAGATATAGCCCACCATCAGAATAATGAGCGTTCTCCACTGGAGTCCCTTGTAGAGTTTTAGAGTCTTTGAGTCCAACGCAGTGTTATAGTTTCTGGGCCTTGATGTGCTCAAGGCAGCCCATGATTGCCGATATCTTTCTCTGTTTTTTCACAGCCGGGGCGTTAGAATCGCGGATTATCTGCGCTTCACGCAGAAGATCTTCCTCGACAGCCAGCATATCTACCTCTCCGATATATTCAGCCAGACCGCCCGGATCGGCATTGATCCGGCTTGCACATTGAGCGGCTTTAAGGAACGGTCGGGAAATGATCTGAAAACTGTTGACACTTGTATTGAACATATCCTTTACTTCAGGAGTCAATTGCATCATCCGGAGGAAAAGTCCCTTCTTCCCGCGCAGAAGATCCGTGGAAGGCCCTTCCTCCGGATAGTAGCATTCAACATTGACCGCTTTTGATGCCGGTTGTTCCGGGATGGTGACGACTACGGAGAGGTTCTCCCCGACATAGCGCCAGGACGGCTTCGACGGATTGTCTTCCGGGAAACGCAAGTATGGAATAACATTTCCATCCACCGATACCTTTTCCGGCACCGACACTCCTTCCAGTATAATGCTGACGCGCCTGTTCAGGTCCATCCCCGCATAAGAACCCTGCCTTGCTCCCAACACAACCTGACAGTACCCTGGTGAGGACTTTTTTCGGAAAAGTGTTGTCGCACAGTCTCTATAATAGGCCTGGGAAACGCCGTCGTCTTCATAGTGGAGATATTCGCTTTCACCGTCGCCGGGCACGACCAGGAGCCTCAGCACATTGCTTCTCTCCTGGAGGGAATTAATGGTCTCGTCAGCAAGAGGCAAGATGGATCCTGCCTTCACATACCATGGATTTTCATTGATTGTGTACTGTAAAAAAAGCTTCTGACCGCCTCTGTAGACCATTCCAGTAGCCATATCATACCAGTCGCAGCCTTCGGGGAACCATATTTCACGCGTGGCAAGACCGGTGTCCGGTGAAACGGGCGAACAAACGGCCGTTGCCAGAATAAGGTCTCCGAACATATACTGTTCTTTCATGGAGTAGGACTCATCACACTCGGGCCAGTCATAGTACATAGGACGGCAGATCGACACTCCTGTGTCGTAAGCCTCCCGAGCCGCGTCATATATGTAACAGGACAGATCGTAACGTAAACGGATAGCCTTTTGCATAGGCTCGGAATACTCCGGAGGATATGCCCATACCCGGCGCTCCTGAAGGGCGTTCTTGGAACAGTGTGTTTTGAAAACAGGAGTGAACACTCCGTACTGCAGCCATCTTGTATACAGTTCCGGCTGGTAAGGGTCAGCTTCCTTGAAATGGATATGACCACCGATGTCGTGCCCCCAGTAGCCGTAACCGACATTCGACGATGTCGCGGTAAAATAAGGCAGGAAACGAAGCACTTCCCAGGTGTCGTAACAGTCTCCCGAGAATCCGATCTGATAGCGGTGGCTCCCTACCCCTCCCCAGCGGTGATAGATCAGAGGCCTGTCCGCAGACAAGCCGAGGCTCTTGCTCTGACGTACTTTGTCGTTGAAGAATGTGTAGTTGAGCCAGAAGGTATTGCTGAGCCCGGGCACATATTCGCTGAGTTTCCACTGTTGCCAGTCGATCCACCAAAAATCCACGCCCTGTTTTTCGAGAGGATGTATTACCGAATTGAAATATGCATCCGCCCATTCCTTCTGGTCCATACGGAAGGGAACAGGGCATTTCTCCCCTCCGGATGCGAGGCTGTCCGAGCGTGTCGAAGGATCGCCGCGCCGGTATATCAGCGAATCTCCTTTTTCATAGACATAACCATTCGGGCCGTCATAGTTGGAAGTACGTGAAAGATAGTCCTTCACGAATCTGTCGTAGCAGTCCTCATAAGGCTGGATGCCGGAAGCGGGATGAAGGTTGAGGGAAGTCCTCAGATTCATCCTGTGCAGCTGCTTCAAGGTGTTTTCCGGATCAGGAAACAGCTCCTTCTGCCATGTGTAGCCGGTCCACCCTACCGGCTCTCCGAATTCGTCCTTCGGAGAATTTTTCGAACTGCGGAGCGTCCGGATGTCGTGCCAGTCCATGTCAATGACCATCACGTCTATCGGAATCCCTCTGGAACGGATCTCCTTGCCCAGATTTATAAATTCGAAGTCGCTGTACTGCCAGTAACGGCTCCACCAGTAGCCGAAAACATATTTCGGGGGTAAGGGTATGCGGCCGGCAATCCTGGTAAAATCTGACAATGCCTGCTTGTAGTCGTGCCCATAAGCGAAGATATACCAGTCGATGCGGTCGCCGGACAGCCTCGGAGCCACCCAGGCTCCCCAGGAAGAATCATCTTCGACCAGCAGGTGACGTCCGCTTTCATCCACAACGGCCCACCCGTCACGGGAAAGCAATCCTTTCTCGTAAGGATCGCCCCGGAAATTAATCTGATCAAACCCTTTGCAGCCGTCCAGAGTCCGGAAAGTACCTAAAAGATTTGCTCCGTCGTCGGCCCCCGGGGTCCACCTTACCTTACGCACTCCTTTTGGAGCGGCGGCATCCGGCATGGAAAACTCAACGGACAGATTGCCGGAGTCGAAGCGTCCGGGGCCCTTATAGACCAGAGTCAGGTCGTCCGTACGGATAGTCGCCCCGTTGCGACCGGTTGTTTTTTTAAACACCGGAACCTCCAGGCGACGATTGATAATACCGAGAGTCCCGTTGTCTTCGAAAACTCCGTCCTCAGCCCATTCCATACGGATAAGGCGCGAAGTAAGAACAGTAAAACGAGCATTCCCGCAGACCACCACGGCCTCCGGTGCAGCGACGGGATTTGTCGTGGACGTCCGAGCCATCACGGCATTGACCGCCACGACAGAAAAAATCACAAACAATATAAGTTTCTTTATCATCATATCTACGGCTCGTCATCATCATCGACAAGTCCCCAGGACCCGTCACCGGGATTCATATTTTCTGCACTCCCCTGGGCAAGCACACCGTCTCGACAGTCAACTTCTATAGCCGATACTTCAGGTGCCATATAAAACGACTTTCCTCCCATACTACCATGCCCCGTTAACCGGTATCATATCCCAGACACCCGCATTCTGACTTTCCGAGAATACCGCACGCTCATACACGACCTGCAGCGGGCGATGATCCGACGAACCTGCCTTGTTTTCGGCCGTATATAAATCGGTGAAACTGTCATGCAACACCCTGGCCTCCCTTATATAAGGGTACACCGCGTCAGACACATAAAAGTAATCTATCCTGGTGCCGCCATGATACATTGTAGGCATCCACTGACCACCGTTTTTTTCATACAGCACATCATGATCCCAATTGGAATGGATGTAATCCTGAACTGCCAGATTGTGCTCTTTCGGAGTGGAAGATCCATGATTGTCTCCCCTGTAGTAGGAATTCATGTCACCCGTAAGAATCCATTTGCTGACTGATGAATATGCCGCATTATGTATTGTCGATCCGGTCGCCGCCGTTATCTCCCCAAGCCTTATCTCCTCATCCGAAGCGGCTGTATGATCAGGGAACAGGTGGATAGCTGCCAGATCAAATCCGGCGATCCTCACATGAAGTCCTCCATGGGTATATACCGCTCCCTGCAGTCTTTGTAAAAGTTCAATTGGATAACGGGAAGTTATCAGTACGGGGAAATTATCCTGCTGTGCACCGACCATATAATAAGGATGACCCCATCGGGCGGCCAGGTTGGAGATATTGTTCGGCATCGGCCGGCTTGCATCATAGATGCTCTGGCCGTTCCCAAAAGTCTTCCCTTCACAAATTACCAGGATATCAGGGGCCCTCCATTTTACCCAGGCCACGAAATTGTCCATATTTTGGGGATAATCGTTTATCATCCCCTGCAGAACGTTATACTCTATGAACTTTATCTTCTGGTACTCGGTTACCGGAGTCAGGGAGACGGGCGGCATCCGGAGATAGCACCCACGGGGGATATCCATTGTCGCAGGAGCCCGTTTGCGGCCAATGAGTGTGCCGGAAGAGTCATAGAGGTCTACAGTGAATCCATTAAGGACGACTGCGGGAAGCGGAATGTAAAAGTCCATTTCCGATGCACTGCGGGAGAAGTTGACAGTGACCGTTGTATCCTGTTCGATGGTCGGAACCGACGCGGCAGAGGTCTCCGGAGAAGAGATATCAGTCATAGGGAAACTGCCGCTGAGCCGGTTGTGATATGAAGACAACCTGACGCTCGAAGCGCCGGAAGGGATATCCTGAAGTGTCAGTCTTATAAGTCCGCCGACGTGCCGGAAATGCAGGTCGTCACCCTCGTTTTCGAAATCCGCAATCATAGGCATCAGTGCTTTTGCGGATTCCGCCACGGAATATTCCGACGGAAGAGAGAGACTAAGTCCTTCCGATGCAGACCACGAGTGACCGTTTCTCCACGGGAAAACCGCTACCGTGGTGGCCGAATGACCGACCGGAATGGAACCTTCAAAAGTTGCTATGCCTGTCCCTGCTCCTGAAGCAAGCGTAAACTCACGGAACGTGCCACCGTCGTCCAGGACTGCTATCTTGTCTTCAGTATGCCAGGTCAGAGCGCCTGCGTCGCTGACGGCAGCTTTTCCGGAAGCCGTCTCCTCCTCTCTCTTATCGATACAGGCCGTCAAAGTGACAGTACGCATCTGAGGAGAGCGGGGAGTGTCCTCTCCTGATTCCGCCACCTTTGAACAGCCGGCAGCCGCAAACAGCACGACTAATATTAACAGACGTTTGATCATTGCCGTTCCCCCCATTGCAAAGAGAAATCCTCCTCGACAAAAGCCTCTCCGGAGGAGATGCCGGCGCCGGAAACGTTTATATCCGGCATTATCAGAAGCGTACGCTTTTCTATTACGTTGGCCTCACTGCAAGCGTGATGCTGATCAATGAGAGTATTTCCCGCATACATTGTAACATAGAAATTACCGTATTCCCCGGTTGGGAGCGGAATATAGAATGTACGGGTTGTAACAACAGAAGACGGGGAGAATGTGACCGTGACCGAGTCGCCAGAAGAATCCGATTCGGCTTCAAGTATGGCGCTCTTGCTTATCGGCACCGTAAAATTACCTGTCACCCTCCGGTTCACAGTCCTGAAGATGAAGCGGTCGGCAGTTGGAGGAATCCCGCCATATGTCACCTTCATAACCCCGCCGAGATGACGGAACTTGATGGTGCCGGTCCCGGAGACAAGAGCCATCATAGGCATCCTTGCATTGCCGTTCTCAGCATAAGTGTAACTCGACGGCAGATGAAAACTGACACTGCCCCCGTCGCAGGAATGCTCCGCAGACGCGGGATAAAGAGCTACCGACTGGGCAGGGCCGTAAGTACTGCCTTGAAACACTCCGGTCGCAGAACCTCCTGTCCCGACAAGGGTTAAAGTGTCGAAACCGATGCCGTTGAACACAGAGACAGCATCCCCGGCATTCCATACGACAACACCGGTGTCATTCACCGAGGCCTTCGTCACCTCCTCGATCCCTGCAGTCATGGTAGTCATCCCCACTGATTCCAAAACTTCGTCGGCCCGGCAGCCCGTCATGAGAAAAGACAGGGCTGCCAGAACGACAAGGCTATGAAATGCCGTGACAATCTTCATACTACCACTCCGGGAGTTCCTCCTGATAAACCTCAACGGAAGAAGATGAGGAAGACGACTGCTTCTGAACCGTCAGATTACAGAGGACAGACTCTTCACTGCCGGGGAACTGCACGAACAAGGTTGCATTTCCTTCGGTCTCGCCGGCAGAGACGGTTTTACCGGAAACGGCCAGGACCGAGCTGTCGGAAGACCTCAAAGAGAAGGCCGTCTGCGGGATGAGAATTGAGTCGCTACCATCAAAACCGTAAAGTGTAATCTCAGCACTCGATCCGGTGGCCATAACCCCCGTACCACCCACCGCCGCCACCGAGGATCCGAGACGGAAAGTGCCGGATACTGCGCTCACTGCCGTAACCGCAGCGCTGCAACCGTCGGGAGTGACAGCGCGGATTACGGATTCACCCCACCAGGCATAGCCTTCAACTCCTGCCGGATTGCCTAGGGCGAACGTGACCAGGCCGGCATCAGTGACCGAGGCCGCTCCGGTCGAAGCACTCCATTGATAGGTGTGGACCTCGCCGTCATTGGAGTCTGCCGCGAGCTGAAGTTCCATGCCGGGCCATCCATAAAGCATCGACGGGACAGGTTCGCCATCCAGGGTGATCGTGACTTTATACTTCGCCTTCGCCCCTACCGTAACAAGACATGACGTTCTGATGCCGTTGACCGTCTCGGCCAGGATGTATGCAGACCCCTGGGAAACAGCTCTTACGAGACCTTCTGCATCCACCGTCGCACGGTCGGTGTTGGTGGAAGACCATCTCACTGTCTTGTCGGATGCGGAGGAAGGGAACACGGTCGCTTCCAGCCGGGCCGTCTCGCCCACAAGCATGGAAAGTTCCATCTCGCTGAGCGAAATGTCCTTCGGCAGCACATCGTCTCCGCCTCCCTTCTTATCGCAGGCTGACGCAAGACAAAGGGCGGCAGCGGCAACCGCCGCCCATTTCAAGCATAGAAAGCGCATACAATCATTGTTATTGTGCCTGATAAGCTCCCGGGGTCCAGCCTGTGTCGGGACGGGGATTGCCCATAGCGTCCACATCAATGGCCCCGATGGAATTCAGCCAGGTGTAGAAGCCGGCATAGGATTCCGCACCTTCGTTTCCTGTAGTGGAGAAAAAGTCGGACCCGTCTTCATTGATGTGTGAAGACTTCAGCACGTTATTGACCATAATATCCTTGGACATAAAGGCCGGAGTAACGTTATTGGAACTTAGCGTGCCATCCCACTTGAACACATTGTCCGCGAAAGAACCGTTATCGATATCGCCATAGACAAACCCGGAGAATTCATTATTATCTGTCTTGACTGTGTGGGTCCCGTCAGTATAGTAAGTACCTGTCGTGGCGCCGAAGAGATTCCCGCCTTCCATATACAACTTGAAAATACTCCTTGAGCCCGAACTAGGTTTTGCCAGTGCAATACTAACATTATTTGCTACTGTAGTGGCTTCGGTATGCATAAAGATGTTGTTGGCAAGGATAAAATGATTCTTTCCATCCACCGCATCCCCACGAAGCCTGATCGGATATGCTGTATTACCGTTGAATTCTTCAACAAACGTACAGTTCGCAACAATGGTAGCATTGTCCAGATTGAGAATATGTCTGGCTTTATTGCTTCCGGCATTCCCATAGAATGTACAGTTGTAAAGGCCGAGCAGTCCTCCCTTGCGGTTCTGTCGGATAACGCCGGACATCTGGCCGGAGTTGGCTGTCTGGACATCATTCCCTGTGAAAAGGCAGGCATTGAAGAATGCATAGGCGGGGTAATTCACATAACCTTCTTTACCTGACAACTTGATCGGGCCGCTTCGCTTTGTATCCACATTGTTCTTGAAGACACAGTGGTCGGCATAGACCGCACCGTGTACCAGATTGATGGCGGAACCGCCCTCGAAAATGTGGGTTGACGCAGAATGATCCGTCTTGTTGGCGTCAAAAACGCAATGGGAAAGCCAAACCCTGGGAGATGCTTTTATGCTGGAATATCCTTTTGCCTTGAGGTAAAGGGCCGCGCCAAGATTGGTTTCATCCGGCTTCGTAGCATCGGCAGTAGCCACACTGTTATAGGCGCGTGCAAATAACACGTTATTGATGTGGACCCTGGCCCTGTCGAATACGTTGAGGATGCCGTAGGTGCCGTTGCCGGAGAAGATGGTAGTGGGATTGCCATCGGCGTCCAGATCTGCGCCCTGGATGGTGAAAGGAGCATAGAGCGAGCCATTGGCGCCGTTGAAGTCAATTGTGAGACGTTCGTTGGTCGCATCGCCGAAAACATAGGTTCCTGCACCGAAATGGAAGGTTGTTCCCTTGAATCTCAAGATCTGCGCATAGCGGGCGCACTTGACACTGCTGTCTTCCGAAGGATCCCCGGCTACGATGCCCACGAGGCTTTTGAAGGTCTCTACATCTCCGGCATTCTCAATGGACTTTCCGTCCTTGGTTCCGGAGCCCGTTGCCGTAATGTAGTAGTCTGTAACCATCTTGCCGTCCACTTCCCCGAGATTGTAGATATGGGAGCGTTCGAAAGGAAGGCTGATCTGGGCAAAAACCGCCGGCTTGCTGTACTCGCCCTTGCAGTCTATGGCGACACCGGCCGCCTGGGTCCCGACGAGGACAGGCATATAGCACACCGTGTTCGTCGCACCCGAAGGGAGAGCCTTGAAAACGCGCGTATAGTTGGTCGAGGTGTAGGGCTCGGCTGCATAGACCACATCGTTGTTCGCGTCAAGAGAAGCGTGAACCGTACCGGTGACCGGTGTGGCATTAAGGCTCAACAGTTTCATAACATTTCCTCTCTCCGCGACGGTAAATTTCAGCACAGAACAGAGGTTCTTGAACTGGAAACTTTTGTCGCTGCCGCATTTGGCAATGCTGATGCATGCATTAGCAAAGGAAGTTTCATCCGAATCTCCCACCCTGGTGGGGACGGAGAAATTTCCTTCTGCATCCACCGAGGATTCAAGCGTAGCGGGATGGACAGCATAGAAGACATCAACTCCGGCGGGGACGGCGGCGGTGAAGGTCGTCTCCGAGCCTGCGGCATCGGCCGTGCCTTCGACAAAGGTCATCTCCTGGGTCGCAGGATCCTTGTAGAAGATCTTGATCTTGTCACCTTCTTCCCAGGTAGGAATGCGGGAAGTGCCCTCGCCTTCGACGATGGTCATCTTGGTATCCGGGGAGACAGGAGCCTCGAGGGAGGCGGTGAATTTGACCAGTTCGCCGGAAATCTGTCCGACCTCAACTGTTTTTTCTTCCTGGACTGGTTCTGCCTTCTGGCAGGCGGAAAATGCAGCGATTAAAGTTCCTGCTGCGATTGCAAAGAAAAGGTGTGTTTTCATATCGATGTTCTTTTTTTACCATTGATTACTGTAGTCCTCCTCGACAAATTCCTCATTTGTCGAGGTCTGCTGGGAAGCGCAGATATCACAAGTCATGACTGAACCATGCCAGGTGATTTCAGGGGTAAAATACCCCTTTCTCTTGCAAGAGAATGTTTTCTGTCTTTTTTTCATATCATTTAGAGTTTATTTGTTGTATCGTATCGCAAAGTAGGAGATTGCGTTGCCGTTGCCGCTCTGTTTGATGGTGGATTCGTCATAATCGTAGCCGGAGCCGGCAGCCTTGCTTACGGGGTGGAGGCGTATATAGACCTTGTCGTGGCCTAGTATCTCAGTCGGGAGGGGGAAATCCATCTGCTTGAAACCGAGACACTGGTTGATCAGAGTGTTGGCGTCAATGCCGACATCCGGGACGACGTATTCCCCTATCAGGTGCCACTGAGCGTCAGCATCAGCGGACACATCTCCCTGGAACGACCATTCGGCCGCCCAGTAACGGGGATCGCGGAGGTCCTGGGACCGGTTGTGGGTGGCAAGCTGCATAGAGACACGGTCAGAGCTGACTCCGGCTGTCGAGAACTCTATTATCCAGTACTCAGGCCGGTCGGTGGTTGTGTCCCACCACTTGTTGGTCCTCCAGCTGAGTTTCATATTGTAAGCGGAAGCGCCCTTCCCGTCACTGTTGGCATTGGGGAATTCCGCCTTGCCGTAGTCTGTCCCGTCGGGAAGGATGATGCCGAAGCCGTTTACATTACCCTTGTTCGTACTCCCGCACGGACCCAGATAGGAATACTCGGTCGCAGGGTAGCAGTCCGAGGATTTGGTGTGGGTGAAATAGCCGTTGTCGCCATAGGTCGGGAGCCATACACCGTCGGGATTCGGGTCCGGCACATTCATATAGCGGTATTCGGTGAGAAGCGCGGAGAAACTGTTCTCGAAATCATCCTCAAGAGCAATATCCTCGTAGCGGGTATGACGGATCTGATACCTTCCTATGTTGCCGCAAAGGTCCTCATCAGGATTGTCTTTGTCAATGAAACTGCGGTATTTTTCGTGCACGACTATGCCCGACACCGAGCCTTTGCCGTACGGCAGCCTGGCTCCGGTCCGACGGTAAGGGCAGGTCGTGTTGGTGTACATATAAAGGCTTCCGCCCTGTATATCCCGGACAATGATGGGGAATTTACTCACCCTGTTGCTGTTAAAGAGTCTGGTATAGCCTTCGTTGATCGGGGTAAGACAGCCTTTGCGCACCGGGATCTCACAGTCAAGGAGCGTTACGTAGGTGTAGATATCGGAGTCCTTTATATCTCCGATATGCATCTGTTTGACCGGGATTTCCCCTTCGGCGACGGCGGCGGATTCCAATACCATCGCCGAGGTCACATCCTCGAGCATGTACCTCTCAGGATCAGATTCCCTGCGGATAGACGCGCCGTTAAGCAGCATCTTCACTTTAGTGTCCGGATGAAACACATTGTCTTCCGATGTAGCCGTACGTATACGGAAGCCATAAGCACCGTCTTCGCTTTCTACATATACGGTCTGGGTGTCGGCCGCATAGTCAATATAGTTGATTGTAAAGACTTCGTTCTCTCCCATATTGCCTGATTCGGTACGGCTGACGACATAGCCGGTGATGCAGTAGTCGTCCTCGATGATACTGCTTCCATCCTCTCCGTAAAGAGCCCTGAGTTCTGCAAAGCTGACTTCATCTCCGAGGGAATTGTCGGAAGGAGTCTGGGTGACCCGGATGAGGACAGGCTTGACGCGTCCCCAGCTGTCGGTGTGAGAAAGGTGGATGTACGCAATCCTTCTCATCGAAGGATCTGCATTGTCTTCGGTAGAGAGCACGAGTTTGTCCTCAAGAAGCGTGACTGAGCGGATCCATCCGCTTCCATCCATGTACTGCACGGAAATCTCTACCTCCTCCTGAGGAACGTTGCACTCGACCGGAACCTCGGTGTCGCCGAGCCCGTTGTAGACTACCACGCTGGTCTGGGGAAACTCGAAGAGTTCGCTCTGAAGTCCCTCCTGCATGACCCGGACGGTATCCTTACGGCTCTCTGTCTCGAGGAGTATCATGCCTTGTCTTGGCAGGCCTTCGTTGTAGAGATACTCCACGGTTACCGTAGCGTCTCCGGCAAATGAAGAAATATCCGTGTGAAGCCACCCGTCGCCGGCCACGACGTTTATGCTGCCACTCTTGTTGGCGTACACGTCGAAGGAGACGCTGCCGGAATTGGCGTCCACGTAGAACTCCCGCCGTGTTGCGCCAAGTTCATCCCGTTGAAGATATTTCGCATCGTCAACGGAGCACGACGCGGCAAGGATAAGCAGAAAAATATAAACGGTATATTTTAAAGACGGTCTCATTATGCGGGATTTTGATTTATAGTGAGCATAGCCTTGATTTCGTTGTCCTCGGCATCGGTGTGGCTCAGTGTAATCACCGCCTTGCGGACGGAGTCGCCGGTGTTGGGCAAAAGGTCGAATGAAAGCGTCGTTTCGCTCAGCCGGACTTCCGTTATCCAGTCAGGATTGCCATCGATATAGTCAATTTTCCAAACCACGTCCTTCCAGTCGGACCTGAGATTGGTCGTAACTGCGGCGCTGCCGGAAGTTTCACCGGCACCGAGCGACAGGGTCTGCGGCGAAAGGGCGATTGAAGGATTGGCAAGCCCGCCCTTCTGCACCATCCACACTGTGTCGCGGACACCACCGGCCTCGAAGGCCAGGGCGACCTTGCGTGCAAGATTGTAATTGGCCGCATAGGAGAAATAAACTCCGGAAGTATTCCTGCCGCTGAGCCGGTCAAGGCCGGCCCAGGAGACCTCGGGGAAGAAGTGCACGGTCCAGGAGGTGTTGCTGTACACCGTAACCGAGGTTATTCCCGTCTCAGCGGACAGGACAACGCGTCTGGACTGCAAGCCAAGCGCTTTCTCAAAAGGATCCGCCTTGCGGCATCCGGGGATTGCGAGCAGCAGCACTACAGTCCACAGACAAATTATTTTACAGTCCATATTCCTTGTAAGCATTATTGTCGAGATTATATCCGGAAGCGATTACCTGCTGGTCCGGGATGGGATAATATTCGTGACATGGCTTGATGTTTTCCTGAACCATGTAATAGGTGTTGTACTGGGCGGTAAACGAGAACCATATTCCCCATCGCACCAGGTCATATTTTCTCTGGAATTCACCGAAAAGCTCCCTGCCGCGTTCCTTTCTGATTTCGTCGCGCAGTTTGGAGACGTTCTTGAACGCTCCGTAACCCGGAAGTCCGGCCCTGGAGCGCACCTCGTCGAGGCACGCGATGGAGGCCGGGTAGTCACCGAGTTCACAGTAGCACTCTGACATCATAAGGACTGCATCCGCAAAGCGGAAGACCTTATAATTGTTGGAATCCGATGTGTTGTACATCCCCGGACACCAGAATTTGGGCCCCATCCAGGTGTTGGAGAAGTTTTTCCCATTCCAGCTGCTGACCATATTGATCGCTCTCCGGCCGTCTTCCACCGATGAAGGCATGACGGTCTTTTTCATATAGGTTGTCGGCCGGATGGGAGACCACGCCGTAGCCTCGTTCCCAAGTTCGGGTATATCCACACCATCATAGGTATATGTCCCCGAAGCCCTTGGATAAGGCATACACGCACTTGCGCAGTTAGAGGCATAGCTGATTCCCCCTTTTTCATAGGCATGCTGGACTTCGAAAATGGATTCCGCGGTGTTCTTGTTGCGGAACATTATATCCTCAATAGGGTAGCTGGACAGCTCTCCATATATTTCCCTGAGATGGGAAAGGGCCTCAAGAGCCGTCTCCCAATCCTCGTTCCACATCGACATCTTTGCAATCAGCATCCACGCCATGGCAGCACCGACACGGTTGTCTTTTTCTTCACACGTGCGGATCTGCTTCATTTTCGGGGCGATTTCAAGGAGCTCTTCGCACAGGTCCTTCCTGGTTTCGAATGCGCTCATCCTGGGAAGTGCCGCCACCCTTTGAAGATCGTCAACCGTCCTTACGTAATCCTTGTAGTAAGGGACATCGCCGAAAAAGCTCGTAAGGATATAGTAGTAGAACGCCCTGAGTATTTTCGCTTCACATAGCTGGCTGAAGGTACTCGAATACTCAAGCTGTGAGTTTTCGATGCCGAATACGGCGCACGTTGAATTTCTGACGCCTATATAGCATTGTTTCCACACCGTCTCCCCGATGCCGGGGCTTGCCGGAGTGATGAACAGGCGGGCATCAGGCTGAGCATTGTTGTTTGCGGACGCAAGATCCGTAACGCCCTCTGTAGCAATCAAGTACCGAAAAGCAAATATTGATTTGAGAGGGATATAGGCGGAATTGACCGACGCCTGGCACTGCTCCACGGTGTCATAGAAGTTGTCCTGGGACACGACCCCGCTGGAATCTTCCTTGAGACAGGAGCAGAGAAGTGTGCCCGAGAGAATCAGAGCTGATATTTTATACATATTCAACATAGACGATCAATATCTGAATTGGATTGAAGCCATAATGGTGCGAGCCTTCGGATAGGCGCCGAGGTCCATCCTGCGTATGGTAGAGCCCTCGGAAGAAGTAGACACGTCGGGGTCGAAACCGTTGTACTTTTTCCAAAGCCATAGATTCTCTCCGGACACCGTGAAAGTAATGTCGCGCATGAACTTCTTCTTTATGTTCCAGACATATGAAAGCGAGACAGTTTTGAGACGGAGATAGGATGCATCGTGAAGCTGCCTGGTGCTCTGGACATCGCCGTCGCTTAGGATTCCCGCCCTGGGCAGGTTGGAGTCAGGGTTCTTTACGGGGCTCCAGGAATTGACCATATAGGTGTACTGGTTGGTGCGTCTTGAACCGGACATCCACAGCTCGCTGTAATTGAATATCTTGCCGCCGATGGAATAGACCAGATAAACACCAAGCGTGAATTTGCCTATACGGAAGGTATTCTGCAATCCTCCATATATGTAAGGGTCGGCGTTGCCGAGATAGGTCAGGTCCTCGCTGTCAAGCGTCCCGTCGTGGTTCCTGTCGACATAAATGGGGTAACCAAGTTGCGTGCTTCCGTTTATCGTAGCCACGGCGTGAGTGGTCTTATTCCTCTCTATCTCTTCCTCGTTATGCCATACACCGGCGGACTGGAAGCCCCAAAGGGCATTGAGAGGGTATCCTTTCACGTAGCCGTACATCATGTATCCCGGAGTAGGTCCGGCGTATGCTACAATATAGTTCTCACCGCCGATATCCACCACCTTCTGCGTGTTATGGGAAATGGTGAACGCCGAGGTCCAGACAAAACCGTTCCTGACGATATTTCGCGACTCTATGGACAGTTCAAGACCTTTGTTTGTAGTGACGCCTATGTTGGTGAGACGGCTTGAATAACCAGTTTGATTGGCCACCTGGACATCCAGCAGGAGATCTGATGTTCTGGCATAATAAGCTTCAGCTGTGATATTGAGGCGATTATTGAAAAATACACCGGTAAGGGCGAGATTCATAAGATCCGTCTTTTCCCAGCGCAAATCAGGCGACGCCAGGCGGGAAGGATAATATGCCACGGGCTGTGTACCTGAGAAGAGATAGCCCGTTGAGGTTGATGTCATGGCCGGCAAAGACCGGTAGGTAGAAATAGCATCGTTGCCGGACCGCCCGTAACTGAGTTTTATGGAGAGCTCGTCAATTTTTTCGGCGTTCCTCATGAACGGCTCGTTGTGAATATTCCAGCGAACGGCGGCGGAAGGGAAAAATCCCCACTTGTTGTTAGCAGCGAAATTGGAGGCGCCATCCGCCCTGGCCGTGAACGTAAGATAATAACGCTTGGCGTAATCGTAATTTATGCGGGCAAAGAATGAAAGTGTGTGCCTGTCCTGCGCCGCGGTTGACGCCACGTACGTGTTTTTGTCCTGCACAGCGTCCATATCCTTCCATTTCACCTCATCTACCAGATATCCCTGGCCGGCAAGAGTGAAGCCCTCATTCTTGAAGTCATAGTATGCGCTTCCCCCCATTACGTTCAGGGAATGCGACTTCCCGAATTTCTTGTTCCAGGTCAGGGTAGCATCCCAGTTGAGTTTCTTCTCAAGATAATACAGGCGGTTGGCTTTTCCCCCCTGGCCGTCCATCCTGGAAGGAAGGGTGGAGGGATTGTACTGATATTTGTTACGGTCGAGGCGGTAGTAGGCCACCTGTGTGTGGAATTTTAATTCCTTACCGATCTTGAAGTCGCCGAAACCGACAATATTTAAAATGCTCCTGCGGGTATTGCTGATATTCTCGCTTATCTGGTAAGTCGGCAGGGTAACCTTTGCTCCGGAGGTACTCAATGGATTGGTTATTGCGTCCGCCGGAATCAGAGGCGAGAGATAGATGGCGGAGTGGTAGATGTTCGTACCCCCTATCTGGGCAAGGTTCTCATCGGTGTTCCTATAGGTATAGTTGATCTTGACCCCCATATTGAGCCACTTGAAAACATTGGCGGAAGCATTAAACCGTGCCACCATGTTGCGCACCCCGCTGTTTTTGATGATGCCGCGGTTGTCATAGTGATTGAACGAAGCATAGTACTTGACGGAGGAGATGGAACCACTTGCCGTAATCTGTTCGCTGTGGTACGGGGCGACTCTTATGATTTCACCTATCCAGTCAGTCCCCTTCCCCTTTGACAGAGGATCCTTGATGCGGCCTTCGGACACCGGTGTCTCAGTCGTGATGTTCGGCCAGATGCTCGACAGCTGGGCCGTTTCGTTCATATAGTTGGCGTACTGCGTCCCGTCCATAATATCGAGTTTGGCAGGAAGCATGGAGACGCCGCCGGTAATTTTGGCGGTGATGCTTACATTGCCGCTGGTCGTGGTTTCCTTGGTGGTGATAAGGATGACGCCGTTTGCTCCTCGGGCACCATAGATGGCCGTGGATGAAGCGTCCTTCAGCACCGAGATCGATTCAATGTCGGACGGATTAATGTCATTGAGGTCCGACACGGCGTCAAGCACTCCGTCCACGACAATCAGCGGGTCATTGGAAGCATTGATACTCCTCGTGCCCCTGACTCTGATGGACGTGGAAGCATCAGGGTCGCCCGAGGTACTCATAATGTCAGCTCCGGCCACACGCCCTTGAAGTGCCTGGTCGATACTTGTGACAGCCGCGGTACGGATATCGCCCATATTGACATTGGTAACACTGCCTGTAAGGTCGGAACGGCTGACGCTTCCGTATCCGACAACTACCGACTCATTAAGGACCGAAGAGGCATTGGGATGCATCACGACTTCGACCTCGCCGTTTGAGGGGACCGGCACAATGACATCGTCATATCCCATAAAGATCGCAACAAGGACATCCTCCGACTCGCATTTTATAGAAAAAATGCCGTTGACGTCAGTAGTGGAGGTGGCACGGACTGCGCCGTCCGGCCCTGGCTTTGCTACGACAATGGCCCCTGCGAGCACTTCTCCCTTTTCATCCAGCACAATCCCTTTTACGGTTACGGGAGCAGCCGCCATCCTGACTGCCGAAAATAGCAACAGGACCGTCGCAAATACAAATATTTGATTAATTTTCTTCATCGTAATCGTCATCTTCAGAGATTGCATCGATATCAGAGCCTTCGGCCGGAAGCTCATATACACTGAGGTTATCGACTATTACTGGTGTGACGGCCCGGTCCGGGACTGAGAGGACAAAGGAACTCTCAGAGCTGAACACAAGGCCTGAATTATAAATATTCAGTTTGTGGAAACATTGCGGTCCGAAGGACGCGCCCCTGTCAATATCCATAACATAGGACTGTCTCTCAATTTCGGGGAATCTTCCGCCGCCGAGAATATCCACGCGGAGAGGCTCGCTTTCAAACTCCTCCCCGGACGGATCAGGCTCAACCCTTGCCAGAAAGGAGACATATGCATTCTTCAACGAACTGATGCCGGGGATAAAGCCGCTTGACCATGACTCTCCAGGGGCAAGGACCAGGACCCCGTCCGGCATTCCGGAGAAAGTCTGCTGCCAGATTCTTTTATACCCCTGCCTAACTTCAAGAAATTTTCCGAGATTATCAGCCGGGGCCGAGAAGCCCAGCATACCGCTACGGATATCCAGGGTGCTCTCCAAAGGGGATACGGAAAATTTGACAATATATGTCCCGGCAGATGCGGTCGAGACATCCAGGAGCCTGAACCATCCGGTCTCGGCATCCGGGGACTCTTCATAGAAAATATCCAGAGTTGACTTTGACCTGGCAGTGAGAGTGAATGTCCCCCCCTCAACAGGCACGGCGAATGTCTTCAACAAGGATTTGTTGTCTTGCGTAAGCACTTCCAGGCGGGGCCCGGTGTCCCTCTTGGAGCAGGAAACCAGCGCTCCAAGCACCATGAAAGAACAGATTAAACCAAATCTTTTCATTTTATTCTGTCAAGATTGAAATCGACAAGTATGGGGTGATGGTCGGAAGGACGTTTCATGTTTTTCAGTTCGGTAGGCTTCGGTTTGGAGAATGCGTCCGGTTCCGTCACGACATTTTTTACAGCTTTGAAAAGCGGTCTGCTGACGTAGACATAGTCTATACGTTTTTTTCCGTGGCTGGGGCAGAAAGTCCCGGGGAACGTCTCGGCGACGACATCGTAAAGCCAGGGCTCCGTCTCCTCAATGTAATTATGGACCAGGAAATCCTGGCTGGCCTGTGACCACTTGTAATAGAAATTATCTCTCCTGGAACGGGAGTTAAAATCGCCGAGCACCATCCAAAGCTCATTTTCAGGGTTCTCCCTGGTCCTTACAGTATGGTTGAATATCCACTCCACCTCCATCCTGCGGTATTTCTCACCGCCGTAGTTACGGGATGACTCCTCTCTCTGATCATCGGGGAGGTAACGCCAGTAGGAATAAGGCTGCAGATGGAGAGTCACTATATTGATATCCTTATCTCCTGCAGACACCTTTGCCCAACCGGCTCCATGGACCACAATCGAATCCGGAGATGTCCCGATGAACCTCCCCATTGTATCTATGGGGAACCTGGATGTAATAATCTGAGGGAAGGGGTCCCTCATTCCACCGACATAAACATGGTCGTGACCATAGCGGCGGGCCACCTCAGGCCAGCCGGCCGGGAAATAGCGTTCGGATTTCGGAGCTGTAGCGTCAGAGTCTGTTTTGAGGAGGGATGCGCCCTCGCACCAGACACAGATGTCGGGGTTCTTGCTTTTGACCCATTCGACAAAACGGTCGTAGTTGTCACTCTGACCGTCCCACATTCCCATCTGGATATTCCAGTAGAGGAGACGGATTTTATTCTCGGGTTTTTTTCCGGACAGGAAAATGACAACCGGGACAATAAGCAGCAGAACAGGAAGGAATTTAAAGAATCTTTTCACAGTTTTTCTTATTTAAGGTCCACAAGCATTGGCCGATGGTCTGAAGGATAGTAGAATTTGGCGATGCCGGCGCTTACGGGGCTGGTCCATTCCTCCGTAAGGACGCATGCGTCGCAGACTCGTGCATATGCACTTTTATCCATATATATATAATCGATTCGTCTGCGTGATCCGGTCGTGTACATAAAAGAGCCCGGATATCGGGACGCGAATAAATCTATCAGGGAAGTGGAGGCGGCAAGATAATCGTGGACCTGGAAGATGGCGTCCGACCCGTAGAATGGCGCATCTGCCCTGGAAGTGGAGTTATAGTCACCGATAAGCATCCAGCCGCTTATGCCGAGAGAGGTATCGTTCACGCTGTTTTGGATAATATAGAGCATCTCGGCAACCCTCTCGGTCTCGGTGCTGGTGCCGTTGACATCCGGCCTGAGGTGAAGTGCCAGCGGATAAACAGGCCCGCGGGAAGTCTCCACCTTGAAGATACCGGCCCCATGCTTCAGCGGTGATCCCAACTGCTTTATGAGAGTGACGGGATAGCGGGAAGTAACGACCTGGGGGAACTTATCGAGCTCAGCTTTTGCGACATAGGCATGGCCGTAGCGGGAGGCCAGGTCACCCCAGTGGCCCGGAAGATATGGCGTTCCGGATATGCTTGCATCAGAACCTGTCTCGTGGTTTGTTTTCGCCTCACACCAGACGCAGATGTCAGGGTTGTATTTTCTCACGAACGTCACGAAATTGTCGTAATTATTGCCCTGGTCTCCCCACATGCCGTTCTGGATATTCCAGTAGAGAAGGCGGATCTTGTCCTTCTTATCCCATCCCTCCGGTATTTCTTTCACCGAAATCTCGTCAAGATAGAATCCGTAGGCCCCTTCGTCGGGGGAGATTCCCTGCCAGTGAAGCGCAGTGAGGTCGGTGCAGTTATCGACAAGAACCCGTACCTTCCGCCAGACGCCTGTGCCAAGCAGGCTTGGGGAAAGACGGAGCGAATCGGTCACTCCCCTCTGGGCGACCGCATCGCAAGATCCCTCGACGCCGTCGACATACCACTTTATTATCGCGCTTTCTCCGCCCTGGACTAGAAAAGAGATATCATTCCTCGTCGCCGGCTCCAGGCAAATATCAAACGTTATCTCAAGATTCTTGACTTTCCCGATATGCTGCTTCATAGGGAACATTGCATACCAGCCACGCTTTGTATCGCCCGTACCGACCGAAATATAACCGGGGTATTCCCGACAGCGGAGCATATAGCGCATATCAGCGAATCCCCTGCTCCTGATATATGAATCCGACATCTGGTGCAATTGAGCAACAGGAAGCTGCTGCGATGCAAAGGACTTTTGGACAAAGCCGGAGCCGGGCGCCGATGAGGGTACCCGGGCAAGAGCGTATTCGTATCCAGTGAGTTCAGAATCTCCGTCCAAGGTCGGGACAATGGTGGAAGGGGCGACACCCGACTTCTCTCCGACAATATCTCCGCCCCACACGAGCCGGTCGAATCCTTCGAACCATACCAGACCTGCATCAGGAGTGGCAGTGACGGACTTAGTGAGCACAGTACCAGGCTCAAGAAGCAGGTCACCGAGAGGGATTTCAGCCATCTTGTGAGATGCGTTGCAAACCCTGAGAACGGCTGAAGGGAGATTATGTCCAAACACAATCAGTGGGAAATGCTCCGGGTTCACCGAGGCCGTACAGTTAAGTATCGCCTCCATGGAGTTGCCTTTGAATACGAACATCCTGTTCGTCCTGCTCCAGGTAGCAGTACCGCAGACCGGAGCCGAAGAACATAACTTCAGTGAAACTATGTCCTCCATCCCGGAAATTTGAAAATCAAGGACGGCATAAGGAGGGTAGAAATCAAGAAAATTACCTTTCTCCGGGTCATACTCCGCAATAAGTGGAATTTCTGTAAGATCCTTTGCCCTGTGAATGAACTGAACCGAAGGGATGGAAATATCAGAGAACTGACTGTCGGCATACCAGACCGATGATCCTTCGCCCCTCATCTCGGCACCGTAAACGTCGAATGAAGACATTACAACGTCGACATACCAGGCCCTTCGGGCCGGATTCCATTTAGGAGTGCTGGTCTTGCCATTGACAACAACGGTCCTGGAACTTATATCTTCAGGAATAAAATCCGCATAAGAGCAAACCCGCAGGTATAAACGCTTCATACCTTCCGCAAGGGAGGGTTCATCAGGATTGGTCTCCTCCTCAGGAATCACGTTCTCAGTCTTGTCAGTGCAACATACCAGCAGGAATGCAGCGGCAAGAAAAGAAAAAAACTTATCTGAGGAGTTCATGTTCTTAACTGTGCGGTTATTCTTTTACAAAATTATATTACGTGGAAGGGCTAAACAATACCGCGAGTCAAAAATTCAAATCATTTTATATATTTTCAAACAGTATAACATGAATACAGAATCATAAAATGGCATTTACCCCATTTACAAACCCATTGAAAAATTCAAATAAATTCATATCTTTACAGCATGAAAAAGTCCTTTTTATTCTTTTTTTCACTGCTTTTCGTTTCATGTGCGGACAGGAACGGGCTTGAAAAAATAGACGAAATACTAGACAACGAAGCCGTCTACGAACAGCGTTTCCGCATGCAGGTCGACAGTCTGGAAGAGCGTCGGCGCCAGGCCGACAACGACTCGGTCAGATTCAACCTGACCTGGGCCCTGAGCGAGAAATACAAGACTTACAACATCGACACCTGCCTTACCTACACACGCGAGATGCAAAGGCTGGCAAGAAACGAAAAGGAATCAATCATAGCCACCTCCGCAATGATCTATGCACTCGCAAGTCTGGGAGAAGAAGAAGACGCGCTGAAACTATATCAAAGTCTTCCCGAAGTCTTCCCATACGACGAACAGATGCAGATTTATTATGAGAGCGCCCATCACTTATTCCTGGTGATGTCCGAACTTAATCCCGAAAAAAGGGATTCCTGCGCTGCAGAACGACACAGGATAAGGCAAAGACTGCTTCAGCACGACTCCACCTCTTATTTCGCACGTACCTACCTTTTTCATGAAAAAAGGTATTTCGGGCAGGAAGATGAGGCCATCAGTACAGCGGCATCACTCCTGAAGACAGACAGTCTTCCCGTCCGCTACCGTGCTATCAACGAATACAATCTGGCAAGGGGTCTGATGAACGCCGGACACACAGAAGAAGCAGTAGATCATTACATAAACGCAGCCATTCTGGACCTGACTACCGCGACCAAGGAGTACAATTCCCTCTTCTCCCTTGCCAGGTATCTCCACCGCGGACACGACAACAAAAGGGCCTGCCGCTACATCATAAAGACAATGAACGATGCTGTCTTCTGCAACTACAAGTCCCACTATATAAGGAGCTCCGAAGCCGCGCTCCTGATTCATCAGGCGTTTCTCAGGACATCCGAAGCCAGGACAAGGCAACAGATAGAACTAATCTTCATCCTTGGCCTCCTCCTTGCCCTGACGGCACTGATGCTGGTTTTCAGGCAAATATATTCCACCCGTGAGAGGAGAGCTCACGAGCAGATTCGCCAAATCAACGCCAGACTTGAAGACGGCAATAAAATCCGTGATAACATCCTATCCGACTATATGGAAAAATCAGCCTACTACATAGGCAAAGTGGATGAAATGAAAAGCGAAATGCGCCGGACCTACCGTTCCGAGGGGGAAGAATCACTCCTCCGGATGCTCCGAAGCCCTGGGTCTTCAGACGCCGAGTTCAAGCGCTACCTTCAGGAATTCGACGATGGAATCCTGCGGCTCTTCCCGGATTTTGTTGAACAAGTCAATCAGATCATGGATCCCTCGCATCAACTTTCCCTGACGAAGAATGGATCGTTCAGCACTGAACTGAGAATCCTTGCCATCATACGGATGGGAATTACCGACAGCGCGAAGATTGCCAAGGCACTCAATATCTCCGTAGGCACGACATACTCCTACCGCTACCGGATGCGTCATGGCGCTCTCTGCACCGCTGAGGAATTCGACGCCCATATTCAGAAGATCGGGCTATAAAAAAGAGGCTGGAAAATGGCATTGCTGCCAAAATCCAGCCTCTCCCCTCCTGTGAGGACTAGCAGACTTGAACTGCTGACCTCCTGCCTGTCAAGCAGGCGCTCTAAACCAACTGAGCTAAGCCCTCATTGTCTCCCCGTGGGGAACGGGGATGCAAAGGTAGATAACTTTTTTTAATTTCCAAAAATATTTTTCTACAACTGCTTCGAAAGAGTGTAGGAACCCGCCTCGTACTCCTTCGCAGAATCCTCTCCGGGGAGGAAAACAGATGCGGTTGCACCTTCGGGAATGGTGAAATCCCAGGTCCAGTTGTCGCCTTCGTACTTCCAGGCACTCTTGATAAGTCCGGAAGCGGAGTTGAAGGAGGCGTCGATGCTACCGAGCCTCTTGTCCGGAACGGGCTTCAGGATTATATGCTTGAAGCCGGGCTCGGCCTTGTCGGCATTGATGCCGGCGGCGGTCTCCCAGATCCACTGGCAGACACAGCCGTAGGCGTAGTGGTTGAAACTGTTCATGCCCTTCGGGCCCATGCCGGACTCGATGGTGTAGCTGTTCCAGCGCTCCCAAATGGTGGTCGCGCCGTTGTCCACGGAGTAGAGCCAGCTCGGGTTCTTGCGCTGGAAGAGAAGGTCCCAGGCAATGTCGGACATGCCGTTTTCAGTGAGGGTGGACATGAGGATGGAAGTCCCGAGGAAGCCGGTCTGGAGGCAGCCGTCATGCTCCGCGAAATTGGCGCGGAGACGGGCCTTGACGGCCTCTTTCGCCTCCCCTTCGACAAGTCCGAGCTTGAGGGCGAAGAGGGCCGGGGTCTGCATCGTGTTGAGGATTTCGAGCTTGAAAGTGCCGTCCTCGTTCAGGAATTCCCTCCTGAGGTAATCCTTGGCAAGTTCTTCGATCATCACGAATGAAGCGGCGTCACGGCCGGTCGCAGCGGCCATGTCCGCCATCATCCCGGCATCCATGGCCCAGTAGCTTCCGGCGAGATAATTCCAGTAGATAATGGACTCGGGCAGGGGCTGCCATTTTCCGTTCTCATCCTTGTACTGAGCCCTGTGGCTGCAGCTCTCGAGGGGCTCGTAGCTGAGCCAGTCGGCCCACTGGTAGTTGCCGTTCTCCTCCTTGATGGCCTCGTGGGAGAAGCTGGTCTCGGTGATGTGGCCGAAATAGCGGTCCATGGCATCCCAGTTCTCATCGATGATGGATTTGTCGCCGAACTGCTTCCAGACAGTCCAGGGCACGATGATACCGGCATCGGCCCAGCCGAGCCGCATCATGCTGCCGCCGTACTGCGCCGTCGGGGCGACTCCGGGGAAGGAGCCGGTCTCCGACACGGAGTTGCGCATGTCGCGCATCCATTTGTGGAAGAAGGGATCGGTGTTGGCGAAGAAAGTGCCGGTCTCGGTAAAGACCTGGGTGTCGGCCGTCCAGCCAAGGCGCTCGTTGCGCTGGGGGCAGTCCGTAGGGACCGAGAGATAATTGGAAAGCTGGCCCCAGACGGTGTTGGATATGAGTTTGTTGATGCTCTCGTCGCCAGTCTTGAGAGTACCGGTCTCGAGATTCGCGGCGATGGAGGTTACGGGTATCGATTCGACCTTGCGGATCTCGACTTTGCCGGTCGCGGTGACGGAGCCGTAACGGTAGCCGAAGAAGGTGTATCTCGGAGTGTAGCTGACGTAGCCCCTTTCAGGACCGAAAGTGTAAACCATGCGGAAGGCCTCGTCGGGGGAACGAAGGTTGAGTCTGTGGACGGAACCCTCGGGGCCGTCCATGCCGCGGCTCTTTGCGCCGGCTCCGTCGTTGAGGAGCTCGCCGCCGAGGAAGGTCAGCTCGGTGCCTTCCTCCGCCTTGAATTCGAACGACGGCACTGCGGCCGCATTCTGACCGAAGTCGATGACAAGAGTCTCGCCTTCGGAAAGGATCATGGGCGCCCCGGGCGCGAACTCTTTCAGAATGACCACCTTGCCGTACTGCTCCTCCGTGCTGTCAGCCACATCTTTCCAGATGTAGGCGCTGACCGGCTTGAGGGCAAGGTCCCATCTCTGATAGACCTCTGCGCCATCGGAAGGAAAGATTTCTCCGTGGAACTCACTGTTGACTACAGGGGTTGAAAGCTTCTCGCGGGTCTCGTATCCCGGAAGCTCGCGGGCGTCATACTCCTCACCGTCGAAGATCGCCGCATGCTTGACAGGACCGGCGATGCCGGCCTGCCAGCGCTTTGTGTCCGTACCGAAAAGAACGGTAGTGCTGTCCTTATAGGTCACTTCCAGCACACCGCGGAAAGCGCATTTCTCTCCCCTCATGCCGTTGAATCCGGGAGGGGTTATGATCTTGTCGGCCCACCAGCCGGGGGTCACCTGGGCGGCAAGGGTGTTCTTCGCGCCGGCGCCAGTCTTGAAGGCGTCGGTAATGTCATATGTAAAGGAAAGCTTGGTCTTGCCGAAGTGGGTGAAGCCGGGCTTCAGAACTTCCTCGCCCACCATCCTTCCGTTGATGAACAGCTCGTAGACACCGAGGCCGGTCGTCATCCAGACGGCCTTGAGGACCGGTTTTTCATTTTCGAAGTCGGAGACGAACCAGTTGGAGCCGTCTGCCGCACGGCAATTTTCATTTGCCTGGACAGTGCCCATCACAACCGGGGCGTCGGCGACGGAAATCCACTCGGAGCTTTCCCACGCGGAGTCGTCGAGGGCGTCAACCCTTTTTCCTGCAGGCCCTTTCGGTACGGAGCAGGCGAAAACAAAAGCAGCCATGGCTGCCATGAAGAGCATTCTTTTCATATGATAGTATGTTTTCTTGTCACGAAATGCAAATATAATATTTTCTACACTAAATTACTCTTTGCCATTCTCCCGAAAAAGAGTAAATTAGCGGTTCGTATGAAAAAAGTAGCAATTCAGGGATACAGGGGCAGCTTCCACGAGGAGGCCGCAAGATTGTTCTACCCGGCAGCCCCCGGCGAGATGCCGGAGGTCGTCGAATGCAACACCTTCGACGACCTCTACCGGGCGATGGAGTCCGGGGAAGCCGACGCCGCAGTGATGGCCATCGAGAACACCGTCTCCGGCGGTCTTATCCGCAATTTCGAACTCCTCGAGCGCCACGACGCCAGGATCAAGGGAGAAGTCTATCTGCGCATACAGCAGAACCTGATGGCCCTTCCGGGGCAGACGTTTGAAGACATCCGCGAGGTCAGGACCCACTACATGGCCATCAACCAGACCCGCGATTTCTTCGAGAAAGAGTGTCCGTGGATAAAGGTGGTGGAGTCGGAGGACACGGCAAAAAGCGCCGCCGAAATCGCCCGCGAAGGGCTCATGGGCATCGGCGCCGTCGGTTCAGCCCTCGCCGCCGGCCTCTACGGCCTGGAAATCCTCCGCGAGAGCATCGAGACCTACAAGGAGAATTTCACCCGTTTCGTAATCCTGGACCCGGCGCTCTCCATTCCGAAAGACGAGATTGACAAGGCCTCGATATGCTTCACCCTGGCCCACGAAGTGGGGTCCCTCTCCGCGATTCTAACCATACTTTCGTTCTACGGGATGAACCTCACGAGGATCCAGTCGCTCCCCATCCCCGGGAAGCAGTGGCAGTACTTCTTCTACGCCGACATCAAGTTCGGAAGCTATGCCCGCTACTCGCAGGCTCTTTCGGCCATAATGCCCCTCGTGGAAGGCCTCAAGATACTTGGAGAATATAAATCTGCTATATGATAGACATCAGACCGGCCCGGAGGACGGAAGGAGTCCGGGAATACTATTTTTCCCTTAAAAACAAGGAGATGGCCCGCCTCAACGAGGAAAGGGCAAGCCGCGGGGAAGACCGTATAATAAACCTCGGCATCGGGTCGCCGAACGGGATGCCCCCGGCGGCCGCGATCGGAAAGCTTGTCTCGACCGCTCCCCTCCCCGGCCAGCACGCCTACCAGAGCTACACCGGCAGCCCGGAGCTTCGCGGCGCCTTCGCCTCATGGTACGCGCGCTACTATGGCGTGACGCTGGATCCCGCAGTCGAGATCCAGCCTCTCGTGGGATCGAAGGAGGGCATCCTCCTTGCCAGCCTCGCCTTCCTCAACGCAGGAGACAAAGTCCTGATCCCGGACCCGGGGTATCCGACCTACTCGTCCGCCTCCCGACTTGTCGAAGCGGAGATCGTGACCTACGATCTGAAAGAAGAGAACGGCTGGATGCCGGATTTCGATGCGCTAGAATCGGCGGATCCGGACAGCGTCAAGATGATGTGGATCAACTATCCCAACATGCCTACCGGGGCGAAGCCGACTGAGGAGCTTTACCGCAAGACCGTGGAGTTCGCCCTCAGGCACAACATCCTTGTCATCAACGACAATCCCTATTCCTTCATCCTCAACGACAAGCCCCTCTCCATACTCTCCTTCGAGGGCGCACGCGAATGCTGCCTGGAGCTCAACTCCCTTTCCAAGGCCCACAACATGGCCGGCTGGAGAGTCGGGATGATAGCCGGCGATTCCTCCCTGATAGCCCAGGTGCTCAAGGTCAAGAGCCAGATGGACTCCGGCATGTTCCGGCCCCTGCAGATGGCTGCGGTGGAGGCCCTCTCCGCCGGACCGGAGTGGTTCGCGGAGCTCAACGCCGAATACCGCCGCCGCCGCGACGTGGTCCACGCCATCTACGATGCTCTGGACCTAAGGTACAACCCGGACTCCGCCGGGCTTTTCGTCTGGGGCGGAATTCCCGCGGACCATCCGCTCATTAAGGACTACGCCGCCGGCAAATCCCTCGGCGAGCGTCTCTCGGACAGGCTTCTCTACGATACGGGAGTTTTCATGGCACCGGGCGCGGTGTTCGGGCGCAACGGCAGTAATTACATCCGCTGCTCCCTCTGCGCCGACGTCCCCACCCTCGAACAAGCCCTGATGAAAATCAAAGCCCTATGATAGACAGGATACTCCTCTTCCCATACACAATTACGCTGGCGCTGAGAGACCGGCTCTACCGCGAGGGGAAGCTTAAAAGCGTGAGCGCCGAAGTGCCGACGATCTCCGTCGGAAACATTACCGTCGGCGGCACCGGAAAGACCCCCCACACCGAGATGATCCTCCGCCTCCTCCTCGACTCCGACAGATGGGGCTACAGCAACATCGCCGTCCTCTCCAGAGGCTACAAAAGGAAGACTAAAGGCTTCCGCAAAGTCCTCCGTGACGGCACCGCCGCCAATTTCGGCGACGAGCCGCTCCAGATAGCGAAAAAGTTTCCCTCCGTCACGGTGGCCGTGGACAAGGACAGGGTCGAGGGCTGCCGTCTCCTGGTCCATCCGGAAGGGGTGGCGGAAC
The DNA here is from genome assembly GCA_902791945.1 of uncultured Bacteroidia bacterium. Taxonomy (GTDB): domain Bacteria; phylum Bacteroidota; class Bacteroidia; order Bacteroidales; family UBA932; genus Cryptobacteroides. The sequence goes on along the minus strand of CADAXR010000008.1, from coordinate 6,403 downwards.
TCCCGCCTTCCGACGTCATAATCCTTGACGACGCGTTCCAGTACAGGAAGCTGAGGCCTACCCTGTCGATAGTCCTCGTCGATTACTCCCGTCCCATCCACAAAGACAGGCTTCTTCCCTTCGGCGGCCTCAGGGACCTGCCGTCGCGCATCGCGGACGCGGACATTGTCATCGTGACGAAATGCCCGTCCTACCTGGACGAATGGGAGAGAGGCAAATGGGCCGACTATCTCGGAATATCCTCCTACAGCACGGCCAGCTGCCGGGGCCGCAGTGCCCGCGGCAAGAATCAGCTCCTCCTTTTCTCCACGATAGCCTACTCCGGCATGGAGCCGGTCTATGAGACGGCCGATTCCCGCTTCACCTATTCCCCCAGGGCCATCCTGTTCTCCGGCATAGCCAAGGACGAGCCACTCAGGGACTACATCTCCGACAAATACAAGATAGTCCGCCGCTTCTCCTTCCCGGATCACCACCGCTACTCCAGGGCGGACGTCGCCGCCATCATGGCCGCCGTCAAATCGAACCCTACCGCAGTGGTCATTACGACAGAAAAGGACGCCCAGAGGATCGTGGACGCAAAAGACGTCCCCGATTCGCTGCGGGAACGTCTTTTCAAGATTCCGATTGAAGTGGAGTTCCTTTCGGACGAAGAGAAGAAAGCTTTCTCAGAGGCCCTGCTTGGCTCTATCGGATAGGACCTCGTCCTGGGCGCGGATCGACTCCTCGTGGAGCGCCGTAAAGACCTTCACGATAAATTCATCCGAAAGCCCGCGACTGCGGCCTTCCTCCTTCATTTTTTCAAGCACCTCATCCCAGCGCGAGGCCTGCAGGATTGCCACATTGTGCTCCTTCTTGTAGAGGCCGATCTCCCGGCTGACTTTCATCCTGGAAGAGAAGACATCCAGGATGTTCTCGTCAATAATGTCGATCTTGGCTCGGAGCTGGTGAAGGCCTTCGTTGTAGGTCGCGTCGTCGGAGCTGCTGTCCCTGACGGTAATCTCCTCTTCCAGAAGCTTCTGCAAGGCGGCCGGAGTCAGCTGCTGCTTCGCGTCCGAAAGGGCGCAGGAAGGATCGCAGTGGGACTCTATCATAAGCCCCTCGAGGCCGAGGTCCATAGCCCTTTGGGATAGCTCCACGAGGTATTTCCTATCACCGCCCATGTGAGAAGGGTCGGCGAAGAAAGGAAGGGACGGATACATGGTCCTCAGCTCGATCGCTATCCTCCAGCCCGGATCGTTGCGGTAGGGAATCGGCGCCGAGGTCGAGAAACCGCGGTGGATGACGCCTATCTTTGTCACGCCGGCCCTGTTGAGGCGCTCGAGAGCACCGATCCAGAGGTCGATGTCAGGATTGACAGGGTTTTTGACGAGGACGGGGATGTCAGTGTCCTGAAGGGCGTCTGCGATTTCCTGCATAAGGAAGGGGTTCGCGCTCGTGCGGGCACCTATCCAGAGGAGGTCCACGCCGTATTTGAGGCACTCATAGACGTGTTTCGCCCCAGCCACTTCGGTACAGACGTGCATGCCGGTCTCTTCCTTTACCTTCTTCAAGAGCTTGAGGCCTGCCGTGCCGAGGCCCTCGAAGGAGCCCGGGTGCGTCCGGGGCTTCCAGATACCGGCGCGGAACACATTGATGCCAAAGGCCCTGAGGCCACGTGCTGTCGAGAGCATCTGCTCTTCGGTCTCGGCACTGCAGGGGCCGGCGATAACGCACGGCCTCGGGGGCAGTTGGAACAGTCCCCATTCGCCTATGGGCGTGATATTGAGATTGCGTGCAGCCATCAACGGATGATTTTTTTGATTTTGTTGGCTTCTTCGATAAGGGAACGTACTGTCTCCTCGTCGAAGGAATCGATTGCTTCGCGGAAGAGGTTCATCTTCTGGATATAGGTATCGACGACATGGAGTATATTTTCCCTGTTCTGGGTCAGGATAGGCACCCACATGTCAGGATTGGACTTCGCGAGGCGCACGGTCGAGGAGAAACCGCCGGAGGCAAGGTCGAATATGTGCTTTTCGTCCTTCTCCTTGTCAAGCACTGTAAGGGCGAGCGCAACTGATGTAATATGGGATATGTGGGACACATAAGCCGTGTGGACGTCGTGGGACGACGAGTCCATGTAGAGCATCCTCATATTGAGCACTCCGTAGAGGTCCTCGACCTTTTTAACCGCGGCCGGAGAAGACTCCGAGGCGTCGGCGATGATGCAGGCGCGCCCGTCGAAGAGGTTCGGCATCGCAGCCCAAGGCCCGGAATACTCAGTGCCGGCCATTGGGTGCGACGAGACGAACTGCTTCCGGCAGGGATGGTACTTTGCTGCAAGGCAGATTTTCTCCTTCGTCGAGCAGACGTCCATCACCACCTTGTCCGCCGCGCCGGAGTCCCTGAAGGCGTCAAGTATCTCCGGCACCATCCTGACGGCCGTCCCGACGGGTACGGCGACGACGACAATGTCGCTCTCGGCGACACAGCGGTCGAATCCGACAATCTCGTCGGCAAGCCCCATCCTCGCGGCGGCCTCGGCCGCGACAGGATCCCCCTCGACTCCGAGAACCCTGTCTGCGAATCCCCTCCTCCGGAGGTCGATGGCCATCGACCCTCCGATGAGTCCAAGTCCTATTACTCCTATCGTCATATTCTTTATTTATTCAAAGCGTCGGCATCGGCAATGAAACGGGCGATGTCCTCGTCGGAAACCGTGTAGTCCTGGAGGTTGCCCTCGAGATACTGGTCGTAGGCCGCCATATCGACCAATCCGTGGCCGGAAAGGTTGAAAAGGATGGTCTTGGCCTCACCGGTCTCCTTGCACTTCAGGGCCTCACGGACCGTAGCCGCGATGGCGTGGCAGGACTCCGGAGCGGGGATGATGCCCTCAGTACGTGCGAAGAGCACGCCGGCCTTGAACGACTCGTTCTGCTGGATATCGACAGCCTCCATGAAACCGTCCTTCAGCAGCTGGGACATGATGACGCCGGCACCGTGATAACGGAGGCCGCCGGCGTGGATGTTGGCCGGCTTGAAGCCGTGGCCGAGAGTGTACATGGGAAGGAGCGGGGTGAGGCCGGCCTCGTCGCCGAAATCGTACTCGAACTTGCCCCTGGTGAGTTTCGGACAGGCGGCAGGCTCGGCGGCGATGAAGCGTGTCTTCTTCTCGCCGGAGATGTTGTGTCTCATGAACGGATAGGCGATGCCGCTGAAATTGGAGCCGCCGCCGAAGCAGGCGATGACGATGTCGGGATACTCCCCTGCGAGGGCCATCTGCTTCTCGGCCTCAAGTCCGATGACGGTCTGGTGGAGGCAGACGTGGTTGAGCACGGAGCCGAGGGTGTAACGACAGCCCGGTGTCGTCACGGCGAGCTCGATAGCTTCCGAAATCGCGCAGCCGAGGGAGCCGTTGTCGTTGGGATTGGCAGTGATGATGTCCTTGCCGGCGCGGGTGGACATAGACGGCGACGGGGTAATGGCGGCGCCGAAGGTCTGCATGATGGAGCGGCGGTAGGGCTTCTGGTTGTAGCTTATCTTCACCATGTAAACGGCGCACTCGAGCCCGAACTTCTTCGCGGCATAGGACAGCGCACCGCCCCACTGGCCGGCGCCGGTCTCCGTCGTGATGTTGGTAATCCCCTGCTTCTTGGCGTAGTAGGCTTGGGCGAGGGCGGAATTGAGCTTGTGGGAACCCGCCGGGGAGACGCTCTCGTTCTTGAAGTAGATGTGGGCCGGAGTCCCGAGCGCGGCTTCCAGTTCGTAGGCCCTCACGAGGGGGGTCGAACGATAGTAAGTGTACTGCTCGCGGACTTCCTCGGGGATGGGGATCCACTCGTCGGTCGTGTTGAGTTCCTGGTTGGCGCACTCCTCGCAGAAGATGGGGTAGAGGTCCTCGGCCTTCAGCGGCTCGCGGGTCGCCGGGTTGAGGATAGGGAGGGGCTTGTTGGGCATCACGGCCTGGATATTGAACCATGACGTAGGGATTTCGCTCTCGGGGAGCAGGAATTTTTTCTGTCTCATAATAACTAAGTTACAAAAAAGAGGCGTACCGTTTTAAAGTGCGCCTCCATGCAAATTTCTACGATATATCTACAAAGCGGCGACCAGTTCGGGGTGCCACCACCAGGCTTCTATGAAGGAGTTGACCGCCACGGCCACAAACATCAGGACGATGATGCTTGCGACGACGATGCCGATGATGCGAAGGCGCTTGAGCCAGATCTTATTGTTCCAGCCGACGGTCTGGAACATGCTCCAGAAGCCGTGGCAGAGGTGAAGCCAGATTGCGGCGAACCAGATAAGGTAAAAAGCAAGGACCCACCAGTGCTTGAAGGTCGCGACAAGGAGGACATACGGATTGTTTGCCGCCTCTTCACCCATGAACTCGAGAAGCTGCATCTTGGCCCAGAAATGGGTCATGTGGAAGCAGAGAACGCCCAGGACTACGATGCCGAGGACGAGCATATTGTTCGCGCTCCAGGAATCGGAAGCGGCCTTCGAAGCGACCTCATAGCGCTTGATGCCTCCGCGGGCCTTGATGTTGCACCAGGTAAGGTAGCAGCCATAGAGGATGTGGATCACAAAACCGAGAGCGAGGATGGGGACCATTATCGTGATCACGGGAGTTGACATAAAGTCGCAGCCCAGCTTGAAGAGTCCGTCTCCTGCCGAGAATAGCTTGTCGTCTGCGGCGGCTGCGCCGAACTTGCCCGTAAAGGAATCTATTACAGAGAAGAAGTTGATAGTCGCGTGGAGGAGAAGGAAGATGATAAGGAAGGCACCGCTGATGCTCTGGATGAATTTCTTCCCTATGGATGATGTAAGAAAATTAGCCATTTTTCAATTATTGACTGACAAATATACAAAACAGTTCTCAAAAAAAAGCCACTTTCTTGCAAGTTTCGTATTTTTACGCGAAATTTGTTAGGATTAACCACAGAGTTATGGCAGCATACAAAAGAGTTCTTCTCAAAATAAGCGGCGAGAGCCTGGGCGGCAGCGCCGGCAAGGGTCTTGACACCGCAAGCCTCGAAGCGATAGCGAAAGAGATTGCCGCAGCGGCGAAGGCCGGCCTGCAGATCGGCCTTGTCAACGGCGGCGGAAACATCTTCCGCGGCCTCCAGGGCGTCGACCGCGGCTTCGACCGCGTCGACGGCGACCGCATGGGCATGCTGGCGACTATCATCAACGCCCTCGCCCTCAAGATGTTCATCAAAGCCGAAGGCGTTAGCGCCGAAGTCTTCACCTCGACCCCGATGGAGCCCGTGGCACCATATTATATGAGAGACAAAGTCGTCAGGTTCCTCGAAAAAGGAGGCGTCGCGATTCTTGCAGGCGGCACAGGACACCCGTTTTTCACGACTGATTCCGGCGCGGCCCTCCGCGCCCTCGAGATCGGCGCTGACGCCCTCCTCAAGGGGACCCGCGTCGACGGTGTCTACACCGCCGACCCCGAAAAGGACCCTTCCGCCGTCCGCTACGACGAACTGACCTTCGACAAAGCCCTCGACGACGGCCTCAAGGTGATGGACCGCACCGCCTTCGCCCTCTGCGAGCAGGGCGACGTCCCCATCGTCGTCTTCAACATGACGGTCAAGGGCAACCTCACCCGCCTCCTCCACGGCGACCCCGTCGGCACAGTAGTTCATAAATAATACAATCCATATGTTACCGAAAGCAAAAGAAATCGTAGATGCATCTGACCTTAAAATGAAGGATGCAGTGAATTATCTGGAGGAAGACCTCAAGACCTACAGGGTCGGCAAAGCCACCCCCTTAATCTTCAACGGCGTGACCGTAGACTACTACGGCAGCCCTACTCCACTCATGCAGGTAGCCTCCATCACGACCCCTGACGCCAAGACCATCGCAATCCAGCCCTGGGAGCGCAACCTCATCGGCAAGATCGAGAAAGCCATCATCGACGCCAACCTCGGTCTCACGCCCTCCAACAACGGCGAAATCATCCGTTGCGTCGTCCCGGCCCTGACTGAGGAGCGCCGCCGCGAGCTCATCAAGAAGGCCCGCGCCGCAGGCGAGACCTCCAAGGTAACCGTCCGTAACGTACGCCGCGACGGCATCGACCTCCTCAAGAAGGCCCAGAAGAACGAAGGCCTCTCCGAGGACGGCGAGAAAGAAGGCGAGGATGAGCTCCAGAAAGTCACCGACAAGAACGTCAAGGCCATCGACGCCCTCATCGAAGCAAAGGAGAAAGAAATCCTTACGGTCTAAGCGGCGTGCACTTCAGCTGCAGCCACTGCGCTATGGCATCAGGCAGCAGCGGACAGAGCGTCTCGGCCACCAGAGCATTATAGGCGTTAAGCCACTCTATCTCATCCCGGGTCATAAGATCCGGGATTATTGCTTCCGTGTCAAAATGGCAGAGGGTGAGAGGCTCGAAAGAGAGCCAGCGGCC
>CADAXR010000007.1 GCA_902791945.1 uncultured Bacteroidia bacterium | reverse complement strand
GGCTTTGACAGCGGCTACAACACTATGATCAGGGACAACCCTGACAAAGTCAGGGATACCTTCAAGTGGGTCGTGGCGCGTCTCCGTGAGGGCAAGCCGGTCTATTTTCACTGCGCTGCAGGGCGTGACCGCACCGCAACGCTGGCCGTCCTTCTGGAAGGCGTCCTCGGCGTCAGCGAAAGCGACATGGCAAAGGACTACGAGCTCACCTATTTCACCCCGGCCGACTGGGGCATGTCCGAGGAGGGCACCGTTTACAAGCACACCTACGACAACTACAGCTACAGCTCGATCCGCAAGACTATCTTCAGCACGACCGACAGCGGCACCTACCAGGAGCGTATTGCAAAATACCTCATCAACATCGGTGTCCCTCAGCAGGACATCGATGACCTCCGCGCTATTATGCTGAAATAGCTACAGGCTGAGCTTGAGCTCATCCCAGTCGTAGCAGGGCCAGTGGTCCTGCGAGAGCTGGGGAAGACGGGCCTCAGAGCCATTGAGAAGAACCCTGAAGAGAACTTTGGGGTTCTTCTTGTTTTTGTAGAACACCAGATGAAGGTTGGCACCCATGGGGACGTCGTAGAGACGGCACCAGACGGGGATTTCATCGGGGTCGGTAACCTTGGTGCCGTAGCCGTTGACATTGAGGAGCATAAGCACCGGAAGGAAGGTGTAATCGTGGGCGAAACGAAGGTCGGCGCCCGGCTCCCCGGAAGCTATCCTTTCGTCAGCACACGCGATAATATCCTCAACAACAGGCATATAACCCGGGCGGGTCTGCCACATGTCGTAGTAGAACTGGAAATCATCCACCTTCCAGAGAGCTACGCGCTCCTCGTGGGTAAAGATATCCCTGAAATCGATGTCGCTCCCCGTGCTGGTCATTCCGTTGGCGAAAAAGTAGAGATACGAAGTGAAATCCCACTGCTTCCCTGCCGGCAGCGCCTTATCTACATCGGTAAACAGACGGGCAAGGATGGCCTTGTAATCCACTGTACGCCCAATGAAGTGCTCAAGGGTCTCGTCGAAGCCGAGGACCCCCTTTTCGTAATCCTTTTTGAACGGGTTGCCGCTGTCCTGGGGGATGACAGCGGGAGTGTAGATCCGGCCGAACTTCTCCTCCACACTGATTTTCGGACTCTTCTCCTTGAGACCGAGGCAGAAGGAAGACATCGTCATGAGGCAGCGCGGATTGGTGGAGGTCCTTGCCGTGACGGCAGCCCCGTCAGGAAAGACTTCCGGGAAATTGGAATACATACGCTCCGCAAGCGCCTTCTGGTGCCACCAGCCGACGGAGCTCAGCTCACCCGTCCTGTAACGGAAGTCCGGATAGACAAGGTCGAACTTGCGTTTGAATTCCTTGCCGGCCTCAGTCAGGTTGTCATCCTTAACCGCCTTTCCGAACACTTCATTGAGCCACTTGTACATGTCGCTCTGAGAAGCGAAACGGGCGCCGTGACGGGCGTAGTGGCTGATGTAGAAAGGCTTGTATCCCTTGGGGGCCTTAGTCAGCTTCACCGGGGCGGTCGGGCAGAGCATGTCGGTGCCGTCGAGATACTCCGGGTGGGCCTCCAGGTCGGCGAGCCAGTCGGTCTTCTGCGCATAGAGGGCGCAGGTGGCGAAAAGGAGGACGAGGGTGAAGATTTTCCGTGTCATTGTTCCTGAGGTTTTTGATGTTTTTCACGCCACTCGAGGGGCGAGCAGCCGTAGATCTGTTTGAAGCGACGGGCAATGGTCTTTGTGTCGCTTTCGCCCATCGAAAGGGCTATGTTGTTGACAGGCTCCGCCGTGTCGGTCAGCATATCGGCGAAGTGCTTGAGTTTCAGGTCGGTAATGTACTTGTAGATACTCCCGCCGGTCACCGCGCGGAAACGGCGCTCAAGGGCCCGCCTCGACATCGCGGCGACGGTCATCAGCTCCGTCACAGGGATGCGACGGCAGATGTTTTTGTGGATGGTTAGAAGCACCTTGCGGATCTGGGCATCACCTGTCGCAAAACCGGCCGTCGACATTCTATCCACTATCTTGACGGGCTCCAGGACTATATCGCCGTAGTTCACTCCGGGGTTGGCGAACATCTTCTCGATCAGCTCCGCCGTCCTGTAGCCGCCGTCTTCGATATCGACTGCGATGCTGGAAAGCGCTGTGCTGCCGAGGTTGCATAGCATCTCGTCGTTGTCCACTCCGAGGACAGCGATTTCGTCGGGAATCTTGATTCCGGCGGTGTGGCAGGCCTCGATGAGGTTGTTGCCCTGGTTGTCATCGCAGGCCATTATGGCGATGGGCTTGGGGATGGACCGGAGCCACTCAGCCATGTGCTTCCTCTCATAGTACCAGAGTTTGTCGATGTCCTGCATCGTGTAATCGCAGAATGCCTCTCCGAAACCGGCCTCTTCCAGCTCCAGACGGAAGCCTTCCCTGCGCTCATCCGACCAGCAGACGTCCTTGAAACCGAAAAATCCAAAATTACGGAAGCCGTGGTCGATAAAATACCTGGCCGCCATCCGGCCGGTCCCGATGTAGTCGCCGGTGATGTTCGGGATGGTGGTAAACCGCTTCTTGAAGTCCTGCGCCACGGCAACGATTCCATTCTGGGCAAACATCTCGACAGGGTCGTCCTGCTCGAACTGACCGATAACAGCATCAGCACCCCAGGTCTTAGCCCACTTGACTACGCCGAGGATGCCAATCTGCTTCTTATAGAAAGGAGGCATACGGCACACAGCCCACTGCTCCTGACGGCGCGAGTAGCGGATAATGCCCTGGAGGAGTTTTGTCGGGAACGACTCAGTGAAGTCGGTTATGATTAAAAGCCTTAGCATAGATTTCTCGGCTGTGCTCGAAATGACATGAGCTATCTTTCGGGGTACGGGTAACGGCGGTAGGTGACGCCGAGGGAGTCGTAGTAGGGGTATTCGTTGAGGGTGACGATGCTGAAGAAGTGGTTGAAATCAGCAACGAAAGCGGGATCGTCGGGGACGGTCGTCTGCTCCCAGGCCGGCGAGGCGTTCCAGCCTCTCTCCGCAAGGCCGAGGGCCTTCGGGAAGAGGTAGTAGGTCACGTGATCGAAGCAGCGGATGGTCTCTGTCCAAAGCTGTCCGGAGACACCTTTGATATGGTTTCTACCCTCTTCCGAAAGCGCCGGCTTGCCGTCAGAGGCGGAGGCGAATTTCTTGTTCAGCCTGCCCTTGTCGTCCCAGCGGACCGAATGGTACATATTGTACGGCAGGAAGGAGAACGAACGCCTCTCATCCACGAATCCACCCCAGGAATGGCCCCTCTCCTCCTTGTCGGAAGAATAGGCAAAGTCGAAATAGAAGTTCGGAGCATTGGAGAGCACGACTCCAATGCCGTCGGATGCGAGCTGATACGCAAGCTCCTCGCGCCCGCGGGACACAGCCCAGAAATTGACGAAATCAAGGTTCTTCCTGAGCCTGTCGAAGGCAGACGGAGAGAGATTCTGGGCGACTTCCTGCCAGCCGGCGAGCTTCACTCCCCTCTCCTCGGCGATGTCAAGCACGCGGCTGATGAAGTACTCCTTCAGGCCAGCTACGTCGCTGATATTCTCCTTCTCCATCAACGCTTTACACGCCGGGGAACCGAGCCAGGCGCCTTCCGGCACCTCGTCGCCTCCGATGTGGATGGATTCGAGCGGAACTCCGGCCTCTTTGTAGAGCTCGATGAGCCCGTCAAAGACCTTGCCTATGAAGGCGTAGGTCGAAGGAAGGGCGACGTTGAGGGCGTTATCGTTGTAATCCTGGACGGAATTATAGACCGAAGTGTCCTCCGGCTCGACGAGACGGAAGGTCTCGTCGCCGGTCTTTGCGAAGCGGTGCTCCATCGCCTTGATGGCGGCGCGGGAATGGCCGGGAGTGTCGAACTCGGGAATGACGCGGATGCGGCGATCCCAGGCATAGCGGAGTATCTCCACAAAGTCCTCGCGGGAGAAGTATCCGTTGCCTGGAGAAGCGGCGTCGCGACGGTCAAGCGAGCCGCTGTAGGAGGGCTCAAGGGCATCCGGCTCGGAGATGGTCCCGTCTTCGTTAAGGACCGGGATACCGCGGAAAGCGCCATAGGAGGTCAGCTCCGGGAGGCCGGGGATTTCCACCCTCCAGCCTTCGTCATCGCCGAAGTGGAGGTGGAAACGGCTCATCTTGTAATGGGCCATGATTTCCAACAACTTAAGCACACCCTCCTTGTGGGTGAAATTGCGGCTCACATCCAGCATAATCCCCCTGTAATCGAGGTCCGGCCAGTCTTCGATAATTCCGCTCGGGATCTTCGCCCAGCCGTTGTTACGGCGAAGGTTTTCAATGGTCACACCGGCGTAAAAAGCGCCGTCCTCATCGGCCGCCTCTACTGAAATGTCGCCGTTGGCGGTGATTTTATACCAACCAGGAGCCTTGCCGGAGACCATCTCCAGCTTGCCCACTTCCGCCGCGGCGAGATCAGTCTCGCCAGAGAGCGGGGTCACGCTCTTGAGGCGCGGAATCATGTCGTAGGGGGATGGATTCACCTTCTCCCATGTGAAGGGCCAGATTTTCTCCGACGGCTGCCAGGTGTAGGAGACCTTCACCGGAACCGGCTTCTTCCCTTTCTTCTGGAGATAAAATCCTTCCGGAGCACGGCAGTGGTTGACGAGGGCGCGCGCCTCGTAGCGCAGCGTCATCGTCCCCTTAACGGCCGTCTCGGGCACCACGCGGTAAAGCGTGCCGCCGAGGTGGGCTATGGAAGCGGGAGAGCCTTCCTCCATCGTGATCGGAGTGCGGAACTGGCAGAACCAGAGGGTCCAGTCCGTCCCTGAGGGGACGCCCTTAATTTCGATAGTATGAACGGCTTTCTTGCCGTCTGGAAGGGTCTCACCCTCGTGCCAGACCACCTCGCACCTGCGGGAGCAGGCAGGGATGCAGGCGAGGGAAGAGAGAATCAGCAGAATCAGTTTGCGAGTCATAATAATGCGGTTGTTTTGCACAAAAATATGACATCTGCGGAAGAATACAAAGATATTTGACGTTTTTTGCGTATAGAAATACGCGAATTTACCCCCGACGAAGGGGACTTATTGCCTATTTTTGCACTTACCACACGCGCACGATAACACTAGGCAATGAAGAAGATAACTATCCTGTTTTGCATCGCGGCCCTGACGGCCTGTTCCGGAATTTCCGCCATTGGCGGTGAGACGGCAAGGACCCTGTCAGAAGGCTGGACCCTCCGCCGCGAGGGCTCAAAGGTTTCTTACAAGGCTGAGGTCCCCTCGACAGTAGCCGGCGTCCTGGCCGACAAGGGAGTCATCCCGGCGGGCGCTCTCGACGGCGTCGCCTACAAGGACATCGACAAGACCATCTTTGACGAGCCGTGGACCTACTCGACGACTTTCAAGGAGAAGATCGTCCCCGGCCGCCGCTACGAACTTGTCTTCGACGGCCTCAACTACTACGCCGACATCTTTTTCAACGGCAAGCAGCTTGCGTCCTCCGACACGACGGCCGGCGTCTTCATCCGCCGCGCCTACGACGTGACCTCCCTCATCAAAAAGAGCAACAAACTTGAAGTCCGCCTTCGCAGGGCTGAAAAGGGCGACCTCAACATAGGCTTCGTGGACTGGAACCCCCGTCCGGTCGATGAAAGCATGGGCATCGTCCGTCCCGTGACGCTCCGCTGCTTCAGCGAGGTCAGCATCGAGGACGTCTTCGTGATCCCGACCGTGGCCCTCCCGGCCCTTGACAAGGCCGACCTCGAGGTCCGCGTGAAACTCTGCAACCACTCCGCTTCCGCGCAGGAAGCCGCCATCGCCTTCGACCTCGAAGGCACGATGGCAGAAGTTCCCGTGAGCCTCGCCCCCTGCGAGACAAAGACAGTCTCCGTGACCCCGGAAGACATCGCCCTTCTCCACATCGATAACCCGCGCATCTGGTGGACCTACGACCTCGGCACCCCCGAGCTCTATGATCTCGGCGTCAAGGTCCTGCAGGCCGACAAGGTCTCCGACGAGCGCAGCGAGACCTTCGGCGTCCGCAGCATCGAGTGTCGCATTACCCCCGAAGGCTGGCGTCAGTTTACCCTCAACGGCACCGACGTCCTCATCAAGGGCGGCGGCTGGACCGACGACATTTTCCTCCGCGACACCCCGGAGAGCATGGAGATGCAGGTCGAGTACGTCAAGGATATTCACCTCAACACGATCCGTTTCGAAAACATCTGGGGCAAGGACGACACCATCTACGACCTCTGCGACCGCCACGGCGTGCTCGCCCTCGTGGGCTGGAGCTGCCAGTGGGAGTGGGAAGACTACTGCGGCCTCCCCGAGACCAAAGGCTACGGATGCATCAACGACCCCGCCAGCGAAGACCTTGCGGTGAAGTATTTCCGCGACCAGGTGGTGCGTCTCCACAACCACGCCTCCGTCATCGGCTGGATGACCGGCAGCGACCGTATCCCGAACCCGCGCCTCGAAAAGCGCTATATGGAGATTTATAACGTCGAAGAGTACAGGCCCTACATCTGCTCAGCCAAGCAGCTGAAGAGCGAGTACGGCGGACCTTCCGGCACCAAGATGGAAGGCCCCTACGAGTACGTCGGTCCCGACTACTGGTACCTCAACAAGGATGAAGGCGGCGCCTTCGGCTTCAACACCGAGACCGGTATCGGCGCCAACATCCCCCAGATCGAGTCGATCAGAAGGATGGTTCCTGAAGCAGACCTCTGGCCCTGCGGTCCCGCATGGGATTACCACTGCACGGCATCCTCCTCGGCGATGAATTCGCCGAAGTGCCTGATGAAGACCGCCGAAGGTCTCTACGGCCCCGTCGCAAGCCTTGAAGACTTCGTCCGCAAGGCCCACGCGGTGGATTACAACGGCACCCGCGCGATGTTCGAGTCCTTCCGCGTCCGCCGTCCGGTCTCAACCGGCATCGTCCAGTGGATGCTCAACTCCGCCTGGCCGTCCTTCTACTGGCAGCTCTACGACTGGTACGGCATACCTACCGCTGCCTATTACGGCACCCGCAAGGCCTGCGAACCCATCCAGCTCATATTCGACTACGCCGACAGGAAAGTCCATGCAGCCAATGAGACGGCCGCGGCAGCGGACCTGACCGCAAGGGTGAGGGTTTTCGACGCCGCCTCCGCCCAGCTTTTCGACGGAATCTTCCCCTTCAGCGTCGAGCCCGGCAAGCCGGTGCCCGTCGCAGACCTATCCCGCTGGGACGGCGCGCAGCACTTTGTCGCCCTCGAGATTCTCGGTAATGACGGGAAGAAAGTGGCGGACAACTTCTACGCCCTCGGCGCCAGGGACAACACCTACAACTGGAAGAAATCCAACTGGTACATCACTCCCATCACCGAATACTCCGACCTCGGCTTCGTATTCGCCGGCAAGGCCGACGTCGCTTCCGAGGTGCTCATCGAAGGGACTGACGCGACGGTGACGCTGACCAACAACTCCGACACGATTGCCCCCATGGTTATCCTGAAGGCGTTCAACGCCAAGGGCGAGCTCGCCGCCCCTGCCTTCTGGAGCGACAATTTCATTCCTCTTCTCCCCCGTGAGACCAGGGTCGTGACCTGCCACGGCGACGGATCGATAGTAAAAATAGAGATTGACAGATGAAAAAGATTTTTCTCCTGCTGTCAGCCCTGATGCTGCTTGGTACAGGACTGATGGCCCAGACCGCGGAAGAACTGGACAAATCCAGGGACCGGTCCAAATACGCCAATGACTCCTTCAAGGACGGCGAAACCTACACCGTGACGACTCCTTACGAGACCGTCACGGTGGCTCCGGTTAAAGGGAAGAAGGTCAAGAACATCATCCTGATGATCGGCGACGGGATGGGCGTCGAGCAGGTCTCCTGCGGCTGGGTGCTCAACGGAGGTCACCTCAACATGGACAATATGCAGGCCTGCGGCTACTCCAGGACCTGGACGTACGATAAACTCGTCACCGACTCCGGCGCCGGCGGCACCAGCATCGCCTGCGGTGTCAAGACAAAATACGCCCGTATCGGCCAGGATGCCGAGGGCAATCCCGTAAAGAGCGTCCTTCGCTACGCCCAGGACAAGGGTATGAAGACCGGACTCGCCGTGACCTGCCGTATCAACGACTGCACCCCGGTCGATTTCATCGCCCACGCGGTCAACCGTAAGGACGAGCCCGCCCTTGCCGCGGAATATGTCAACTGCGGTGTCGATTGGATCAGCGGCGGCGGTATCGAGTTCTGGAGGAATCGTGAGGACGGACGTGACCTCGTGAAGGAAATGGTGGACAAGGGATACACCTTTATCGACGACCCCAAAGACATCCAGGGTCTCACCAAGGGCCCCGTCGTCGGCCTCTTCGCTCCTCTCGAGATGGAGCCGGCTCTCGACCGCGGCCCCGTCCTCGAGGACTGCGCGACCAAGGCCATCGAACTCCTTGACAACAAGAAAGGCTTCTTCCTCATGATTGAAGGCTCCAGCATCGACGACTGGTGCCACCGCCACAAAGTAGGCTACTCCATGGAAGAGCTCTTCGACTTCGACCGCACCATAGGGAAGGTTCTCAAGTGGGCCGAGCAGGACGGCGAGACCCTCGTCATCGTGACCGCCGACCACGCGACCGGCGGCCTCACCCTCATCAAGGGCAGCATCGACGAGCGCACCGTCAACGTCCACTTCTCCACCAAAGGCCACAACGGAATCATAGTTCCCGTCTTCGCCTACGGTCCCCACGCCGAAGATTTTATCGGTGTCTATGAAAACGCCGAAATCGGCCGCAGAATCCGCAATATCATCTTAAAAAAGAAATAACACATGATACTAGGCATTGACATAGGCGGTACCAACCTGTGCCTCGGGCTTGTCCGCGACGGAGCGGTCGCGCACCAGTTCTCCACGCCGTCCTTCCGCAAGGAGGCCTCCCTGCAGGAGACTCTCGACTACCTCTCCGAGCAGATCAGCCGCATCCTCTCCCCGGAGACCCACCGCATCGGAATCGGCGTCCCCTCCGTGCTGGATGTGGACAAGGGTATAATTTACGACGCCACCAATATCCCCTCCTGGAAGGAAGTTCCCCTAAAGGAGTATCTCCAGGGCCGCTTCTCTATTCCCGTGGCGATCAACAACGACGCCAACTGCTACGCAATGGGTGCCTACGGCAAGTATCCCGCGGATGAGAAACCCGACACCCTTGTCGGCATTACCCTTGGGACCGGCGTCGGTATGGGCATAGTCATCGACGGCAAGCTCTTCTGCGGAGCGACCTGCGGCGCCGGCGAGCTCTGCTGCCTCCCCTACCGCGACGGCATCATCGAAGACTACACCAGCAAGAAATTCTTCACCATGAAGAACTGCGACAGCTACAAGGCCGGCCAGGCAGCCCTCGCGGGCGACCCTGACGCCATCAACCTCTTCGAGGAGTTCGGCCGCCACATGGGTGCGCTCCTCATCGCCGTCCTTCTTGCCTACGACCCCAGCCACATCGCCCTCGGCGGCGGCATCGCCCGTGCCTTCAACCTCTTCGCCCCCGCGATGACGGCCTACCTCAAAAAGCATTACCCCTATCAGAAAGCGCTCGAAAAGCTCGACATCAGTCCCATCACGGACGATGACGTCCTGATCCTCGGCGCCTCACTGTTATAAACCTTACATGACTATGTTTAAACGACTCCTGACAGTTTTAGCCATGTGTACCGCAGCGCTCGTGCTGAGCAGCGGTGCATGTGAGAAGGATTCCAACCTCTCCATCCCCGCTCCCCCGCCAGCCGGCGGCGATGAGCCCGGTGGTGGTGGAGGTGGTGGCGAAGAGCCCGGCGGCGATGATGCCGTCCTCTGCACCGACATCGGCCAGAAGCCCGTCGTCCTCGCCTATTACACGGAGAACTCCCCGGCCCTCCCGGACGTGACCCTTCTCACCCACATCAACTACGCCCACGGCCGCTTCGTCAACCCTACCACGGGTGACGGCGGAATCTGGATCGACAAGATCGACCTGATGAAGAACGTCCTTGCCCTCAAGAGCAAGAATCCTAAGCTCAAAGTGATGCTTATGGTCGGAGGATGGGGCATGCGCGCCGACGGCTTCAGCGAGATGGCTAAGGATCCCGCAAAGCGCACCGAGTTCTGCAACAGCCTCAAGAACCACATGGACACCTACGGCCTCGACGGGGTTGACATCGACTGGGAGTACCCGACCTATTCCGCCGAAGGCACCGGAGCGGACCCTTCCGACAAGGAGAATTTCAACCTCGTCCTCAAGGAGCTGCGCGCGACCATCGGCCAGAGTAAGATCATCTCCTTCGCCTCCTCGGCCAGCGCAAAATACGTCGACTGGCCCACGGCCATCAAGTACATCGACTACGTCAACGTTATGACCTACGACATGGGTGCGGCGCCGAACGGCCACAATTCTCCGCTCTATAGGAGCACACTATTCGCCCACCGTAGCTGCGACGAGAGCATCCAGGCCCACCTCGAGAAAGGCATCCCCCTGAACAGGATGAATCTCGGCGTCCCCTTCTACGGCAAATCCGAGAAGGAGACCGACCCCGCAAAACGGCTCACGCCGCTCGTCTATAAGTACGAAGTCAACTACAACGAGATGGAGAAAGTCCTGGCCGGCACCTACCATTACAGCAAAAGCGAGTACAACAGCGCCGGCTACAACATCCGTAAGTGGGACCCCATCGCCAGGGTGCCCTACCTCGTTGACGGCGTAGGTCACGTAATGCTCTCTTACGACGACGCAGAATCCGTTGACTACAAAGGCAAGTATGCCATCGGCAAAGGCCTCCTCGGCGCGATGTTCTGGGAATACCGCCACGACGACGACAACCAGACCCTCCTCAAAGCACTTGTGAAATCCATGTACGGCAAAGAATCCGTACTTGACGAATAAACTATACCTATTATTAATAATAACTAACCTCAAATGAAACAGACAAAAGCCTATTTCGTGAGACTGGCCGCTTCGCTCTGTCTTCTGCTTCTCCCGCTGGGCGGATCCCTGTTAGCACAGGGTCCCGTCACGGTGAAGGGAAAGATAGTTGACAGCTCGAAGGAGCCGGTCATCGGTGCGGGCGTCACCCTGCAGGGGACGACCACCGGCGTGGCTGCCGACATCGACGGTGGATTCACGATCACCGTCCCCGGCGAAGGTTCTGTCATTGAAGTGTCCGCCCTTGGCTACGTCACGCAGGCGATCCGCATCGGAAAGCAGCGTGAGCTGACGGTCGTCCTCGAAGAGGATGCCCAGGCCCTGGACGCCACAGTGGTCGTCGCCTACGGCACGCAGACCCGTCAGACCGTGACGGGTGCTCTTACGACCATCGATGTCAAGAAACTCGTCGAAGCTCCGGTCGCCGACGTCACCAACGTCCTTGCCGGTCAGATGCCCGGTGTTTCAACCGTCCAGATGAGCGGTCAGCCGGGCGAGGACTACGCCCAGATCTTCATCCGTGGCGTCAGCTCCCTCTCCGACGGTGCGTCCACGCCTCTCATCCTCGTCGATGGCGTCGAGCGTCCGCTCAACACCGTTGACCCCAATGAAATCGAGAACCTCTCCATCCTGAAGGATGCCGCCTCGACCGCGGTGTTCGGTGTGAGGGGGGCAAACGGTGTCATCATCATCTCGACCAAGCGAGGCGATGCCGGCAAGCCGAAGATCTCGCTCAGCTCAATCACCGGTGTCCAGGTGCCAATGTCCTACATCCACCAGGCAAGTTCCTATGATTATGCACGTTACTACAACGTCTATCAGCAGAACGACGGTAAGACGGACCCCAAGCTCTACTTCACAAAGGAAGCTATCGAGGCCTACCGCACCGGAAGCGACCCGATCATGTATCCTAACACCCAGTGGAACGAAATCATGTTCCGCAAAGCCTTCGTCCAGACCAAGAACAACATCAATATCTCCGGAGGTTCAGACAAGGTACGCTACTTTGTCTCAATGGGTTACATGTACCAGAACGGTCTTCTCAAGCAGATCCCGACGCTGACCTACAACAACAACTTCTCCTACAACCGTTTCAACTACCGCGCGAACCTCGACTTCCAGCTGACCAAGACAACTGACATGAAGTTCAACATCAGCGGAGTCGTCGGAAACACCCGTGAGCCTCTCTACAAGGACGGCCACGACAACATCTGGATGCTTACGATGCTTTGGGCCCACCCGACTGGAAGCCCCGGCATGGTCAACGGCATGCCCGTCACCCAGGTTTCCGAGAACGCCCTTCCCGACGGTCTTACCCGATGGAACGGCTGGGAGTACTACTTCAACTCAGGTTACCGCAATAAATACAAGACGACCCTCGGTCTCGACATGACCATCACCCAGAGGCTCGACTTCATCACCGAAGGCCTCAGTGCCTCGGTCAAGGGAAGCTTCGACGGCTCGATGACCATCAACAAGAAGCACGAGGGAAGCGGCGGATACCACCAGACGCTCAGCTACGTCACCTGGCTCACGGACAACACCATGAGCCCCACGGACCCGGCCTTCGACAAGACCATCGTCGCGAAGATCTCCGGTTCCGAGCCGACCATGAGCTACAGCGAATCCACCGACAATGACAAGAGCTGGTACGTCGAAGCCCGTATCGACTACAGCCGCAAGTTCGCAGGAAAGCACGCTGTCAGCGCGCTGCTCCTCTACAACCAGTCACGCGACTACTATCCCTCGTACTACGACTGGCTGCCCCGCGGCTACGTCGGCTTCGTCGCCCGCGCGACCTACGGCTACGACGACCGCTACCTTATCGACCTCAGCGCCGGTTACAACGGCTCCGAGAACTTCGCCCCCGGCAAGACCCGTTACGGTTTCTTCCCGTCGGTCTCCGTCGGTTGGGTCATTTCCAATGAAAAATTCATGAAGAAGGCCTCGTGGATCGACTTCCTGAAGCTCCGCGCCTCTGTCGGTAAGGTCGGTAACGACCTCGGCACCTCCGCCCGATTCATGTACATGCAGGACATCTGGAACGAGGCCGGAAGCTACTACTTCGGCACCGGCAGCGGCTCCAGCGTCCCTCGCTACGAGCTCGGCACGCCCGGCAACAGGGACGTCACCTGGGAGACCGCTCTCAAGGTCAACGCAGGTATCGACTTCGATCTCTTCAAGAAGCGCCTCCACTTCTCCGGCGACGTTTTCTGGGAGCACAGGACAGGTATCCTCATCAGCCCGAACAGCCTTCCTTCAATCATCGCCATCACGGCCCCGAACATGAACCTCGGTGTGGTCAACAACCGCGGTTTCGAACTCGACCTCGGCTGGCGTGACAGGGTTGGCGATTTCTCCTATGACCTCGACGTCAACGCGACCTTCGCCCGCAACAAGATTATCTTCATGGACGAAGTCGAGCCCGAATACGCCTATCAGAAGCTCACCGGCGGATCGACCGGCCGCTATATGCTCTACCAGTTCGAGCGTCTCTACCAGAAGAGCGACTTCTACATCGACGAAGACGGTGTCCAGAGGCTCAATCCCGACCTCCCGCAGCCGACCACCAAGGTCTATCCCGGCGACGCGATGTACAAGGACCTCAACGGTGACGGCATCGTCGATGGCCTCGACCAGAAGGTTGACGGCTATCCGAACCGTCCCGAGTGGGTCTTCGGTTCCAACTGGAAGTTCGGATACAAGGGCTTCTCCCTCTCCCTCAACTGGATCGCCGCGACCGGCGTGAGCCGTAAGTGGAACATGGACTACCGTATCCCGTTCACCAACTCCGGCCACCGCGGACTCCTCCAGTACTTCGCCGACAACTGCTGGATACCAGACGACAACGGCTGGGCTCCCGGCCGCGAGGACGGTACCCTGCCGCGCTTCACCAAGACCAACTACGCATGGAACTCTATGGACTCCACCCTATGGACCGTTGACTCCAGCTACATCCGCCTCAAGAGCGCCAGCTTCGGCTACACCTTCTCAGGTTACAAGGGCTTCGAAAAGATCGGGATCAAGTCCATCGGTATCATGTTCACAGGCTACAACCTCCTGACCTTCTCCAAGATGAAACTCCAGGACCCTGAAGCCCGTTCAGACGACTCCGACGGCGACTACCCGCTCGTGAAGACCTTCAACTTTGCCCTCAACATCAACTTCTAAAACGGCCATACCATGAGAAAATACATCATAATTCTGGCTGTTGCCCTGATGGGCGCGGGACTTGTCTCCTGTGAAAGCCTCCGCCTCGGAGACGGCGGCCTGAGCAAGGCCCCCGAAACTTCCGGCGCCACGCTCGATACCCTGTTCGCAACCCTCAAGGATTCCGACAAGGTCCTTGCGAACGCCTATTACTATCTGCCCTACGGCCTGATCAGCGATTTCGACCGCAAACTGGGTAGTGATATACTTGAGTCCATCACGGACCACTTTATCAGCAACAAGCACTCCGACAACAACGGCCCTAATGACCTCTACTACAACGGTGGTCTCGGAGCCAATATAAAAGGCGGCAGTGAAGCCTACCGTTTCGGCGGCTACGGCACCAAGAAGGACAGGGAATACTACCTTATCCGCTACGCTCTCACCTACCTCGAGAACGCAGACAGGATTCCCGACGCCGACCCGGTGCAGCTTGCCCGCAAGAAGGCTGAAGCCAAAGTGCTTCTCGCTATCGCCTACGGCACGATGCTGCGTTTCATCGGCGGTGTGCCTATCCTCTCGCATTCCATCGATATTACTCAGCCGATGGACTTCCCGAGGGCGACCTTCGAGGAGACCGTCGATTACATTGTGAGAATGTGCGACGAGGCAGCACCGGACCTGCCATGGTACGTCAGCGCAGCCGAAGACGGCCGTATGACCAAGGCCGCGGCGCTCGGCTACAAGCTCCGTATCCTGTGCTTCGCCGCATCCCCTACCTTCAACTCCGACACGCCCTGGCACCCCCAGGCCGACAAGTACGTCTGCTACGGCAACTACGACCCGGCCCGTTGGCAGAGGGCCAAGGAAGCCGCCCAGGAATTCATGGACGCCTGGGCAGTCGGTGGCTACTACAACCTGGTACAGCCACAGCCTGACGCTGTGACCGGTCTCATCAACCCGCGTTCCTACCGCCTCGCCTACCGCAAGGGCTACTTCGAGCGTGGCACGTCCGAGACCATCATTTCAGTGCGCAAGAGCAACTCCGGCAGCTACCACGACAGCCACATCAGCCTCCAGGGCAGTTTCGGCTGCGGCTGCTCGCTCGACTGGGTCAACAAGTTCCCCTGGGCCGACGGTACTCCGTTCCCGGAGGACTTCGACTGGGAACACCCTTCAAAGCAGCCGTTCTTCAGGCCTGACGCCAACGGCGACCACGTGGTCGGCTCCCAGAAATTCACTGAGACCCGCGACCCGCGCCTCTACGAGAATGTCTGCGTCCCCGGTGACCTCTGGAAAGACGGCACCGTCGGCAGGGCCTACGACAACCATCAGTACCACCAGGACGGATGCCCTGGCTTCCTGATGATGAAGTACGTCCTCCAGCAGAATTCCGACCGTTCGACTCCTCCTCACTGGTGCCTTATGAGGCTCCCCGAGGTGCTTCTCAACGCCGCCGAGGCCTTCAATGAGGCCAACGGAGGACCGGATGAGACCACCTATGGATGGATTAACACAGTCCGCGCCCGCGTCGGACTTCCCGGCATTGAAGAAGGCATGACCAAGGAGCAGTTCCGCGACGCCCTCATCCTTGAGCGCGAGCTCGAGTTCGGTTTCGAGGAGTTCCGCTGGTTCGATATGGTCCGCTGGGGCCTTACCGATGCCTTCACCACTCCTCTCAAGGGTCTGACCTCCATCGGCGACAAGGCTTCGGAAGCCACTTCGTTCACCTTCAAGGTGAAGGATGCCTATCCGCCCCGCCTGTGGTACACCGAATGGGACACCAAGTGGTACATGCAGCCCATCCCGGCCGCCGAGATCAACAAGCACTACGGTATGACACAGAATCCCGGATGGTAACAGCTCAAAACACTGACAGATGAAAAAGATTCTTAAATATTTAGTACTTCCGCTTCTTTTCGTCGGAACCGGTGCTGCCGCCCAGGAGGAGGAGATAATCCTCCCGACGCAGATGGATTCCATCAAGATCGGAAACCCGTGGCACGTCGAGGCCGCAGGCAACATCTCGATGGACGCATCCGTCTTTGAGAAAAGTCCGGAAGTGGATATCGCCAAGGCCCTCTATGGGCAACTGTCCGGCCTCCTCGTCAAGCAGGGGACCGGCCGGAGCGAGGAGAACCAGTCCAAGCTCCGTCTCCACGGCCACAGCCCGCTGATCCTGGTGGACGGCTTCCCGCGTGAGCTGAGCGACCTGACAGGCCTCGAGATCGAGTCCGTCACGGTGCTCAAGGACGCGACCGCAGCTGCCATCTACGGCGTCAAGGGCGGTGACGGAGTTATCTCCATCACCACCAAGCGCGGCAAGGCCACTCCTCTCCACGTGACGGTCAAATACCAGTACGGCGGAGCCGTAGCGACCCGCGTTCCCGAGTTCGCAGACGCCTACTCCTACGCCTATATGGTCAACCAGGCCCGTTCGATGGACGGCCTCGCACCCCGTTACACCGACGGTGAACTCAACAAGTTCTACTACAAGGAAGACCCGTATGCATACCCGGACGTCAACTGGTGGAACGAAATCTACCGCAGCCACGGTGACAACCACCGCGCTCAGTTCACCTTCACCGGCGGTAACAGGAACTTCCGCTACTTCGCCGCTCTCGACTACATGACAGACAACGCCATGTATTCGCGTAAGCGCACGGATGACCGCTACAATTCGCACATCTACGACACCCGCCTCGGCGTCCGCGCCAATGTCGATGTGAACATCACCAATTCCACATCGATGAAGCTCGGCGTTATGGCCCGCCTTTCCGAGTTCAACACTCCCAATTGGGATTACAGAATAGAAAACATCCTCTATGCCCTTCCGGCTGCGGCATTCCCGGTCAAGCAGGCCGACGGCGTCTATGGCGGCTCCGCTATCTACGGAGACGTCAACCCGGTGGCCCAGCTCTACGATTCCGGCCAGCACCAGTATTCGCAGATCAAGGTCCTCGCCGACGTCAACCTGCGCCAGGATCTCGGCATGCTCGTCAAGGGCCTCTACCTCGATGCCAGCGTGGCTTTCGACTACATCGGCAAGATGACCGAGGTGGCCTACAAGGACTACCGCTACTCATGGATTGAGGGAGGTATCCAGAAATACCAGGGCAATGACAGCAAGATCCTCGACTTCGACCACTGGTTCAACAGCCTCCAGATGAAGGTCGAGTTCCAGGCCAGGGTCAACTACGGCCGTGACTTCGGCACTCACCACGTCGATGCCCACATCGGCTACCGCCAGAGGTCCTGGATCGAGAACGAGCGCAACGCCTCGTCCAAGACCCAGGAAGTCCTCGCAACGGCGAGCTACAACTGGAACAGGAGGGTATTCGTGGACGCTGTCATCAACTGCTCCGGCTCCGCCTACCTTCCCAAGGGCGACCGCTTCAACTGGTACCCGGCCGTCTCGGTCGGCGGCGTGGCCTGCAAGTCCCCGTATGTCAAGGTCTTCGGCTCGATCGGTCTCTCCGGTAGCGACGGCGACCTCGTCCACGAGCTCTGGCGCCAGGCCTACTCCTCCAGCAACGGTCACAGCTACAACTTCGGTCCCAACCCGACCGGATACAGCGGCTACGCTGAGGACGACCTCGCGGCCCTCACCCTCGCCCCCGAGGAGTCGGCCAAGGCCACTTTCGGTGTTGAATCCCGTTTCTTCAGGGACAGGCTCTCTGTCAACATTGACGCCTTCCTCGAGAAACGCTCCAATATCCTCATCGATCCTTCCAACATATCAGGGATCCTCGGTATCGGTCTCCGTGAGCAGAGCATAGGCAAATCCGAATATGCGGGTGCCGATCTCTCGGTCTCTTGGAACGACAAGGTCGGCCTCTGGGAGTACGGCGTCTATGCCAACGCTTCCTGGCTCACCTCCAAGGTCATCGACGATGGCCAGGCCTTCCAGCAGTACGATTACCTTTATCATAAGGGCAACCCTGTCGGACAGTGCTACGGTCTCGAGGTCATCGGCTACTTCAAGGATCAGGCTGACATCAACAACTCGCCCCAGCAGACCTTCGGCGAGGTCCGTCCCGGCGACCTTAAGTACCGCGACCAGAACGGTGACGGCGTCATCGATAGCCAGGACAAGGTCCGTATGTTCGGCTCTTCAACCCCTCTCTGCCAGTTCGGCTTCGGCTTCAATGTCGGCTGGAACGGCATCAGGGTGTTTGCCGACTTCCAGGGTGTGACCGGTGTGACGGTGAGCCTCCTCGACTCCCCGCTCTACCAGCCGCTCGTAGGCAACAGCACCATTTCGAACACCTTCCTCAAGAGGGAGATTCCGTGGACCCCGGAAACGGCTGACACGGCGACAGTGCCCCGCCTCACCACCCAGGAGAACAACAACAACTACCGCGACAACTCGTTGTGGTACCGCGACGGCTCCTTCCTGAAGCTGCGCAACGTCGGTATCTCCTACACCTGCCCGCGCAAGTGGATGAAGATCTGCGACGCGACGCTCTCCTTCAACGTGACCAACGCTTTCTCGGCCGACAGCATCAAGTTCGCCGATCCTGAGCAGCTTGGCGCTTATTATCCCACCACCAGAGTCTTCTGGGCCGGTCTCAAGTTTAACTTCTAAACCGGGTATATGGATATGAAAAAGATATTTTACATAGTATTGGCAGTGCTGATGACGGCATCGTGCAAATTCCTGGATTTCGACGAGACAAAGACGACCTACACCAGGGAGAGCATGTACTCCACCTTCAGCAACATCACCAAGATGCTGACCAACATCTACGGATATATGCCTGGCAAGGACATAGTTGACATCAGCGACGCGATGCGCGACTGCGGCTGCGACGACGCCGAATTCGGCGATCCCGACGGCAGCGTGCAGCGCTTCGGCAACGGCAACTGGTCCGCCTTGCAGACCGTGGACACCCAGTGGTCCCTCTACAACGGCATCCGCAGCGCCAACGAATTCCTCGAGTCCATCCAGACCGTGGACCTTTCGATGTACCGCTACGACAGCAACTACCAGAACTGGCTTCGCCGTCTCGAGCTCTATCCCTACGAAGCAAGAGCCCTCAGGGCCTACTACTTCTTCGAGCTCGCCCGTCGCTACGGCGACATCGCGATGCCCCTCAAGATACTCTCCGTCGAAGAGGCCAACGAAATAGGCAAGACCTCGTTCAATGATGTCATAGATTTCATCGTTGACGAATGCAGCGACTGCGCTGAGCACCTTCCCGTCTCCGACATCGGCGCCCTGGAGGACCAGAGCGGCCGTGTGACAAAGGGCTTTGCGATGGCAGTTAAGGCTAAGGCCCTCCTTTACGCCGCCAGCCCGCTCTTCAACACGAGCGGCGACAGGGAAAAGTGGGCAGACGCAGCCAAGGCTGCCCTTGACATTATCAATTCCGGCAACTATCGCCTGGATCCGGGCGTCAAGGCCAACAGCTTCACCTCTCCCGAAAACATCATGGTCATCCGCAGGAGCGAGAGTTCGAGCTTCGAGCGCTACAACTTCCCCGTGAGGTTCACCGAGGGCAAGAGGACCTATATGTCCGGCACCTACCCGACCCAGAACCTCGTTGACGCCTTCCAGACCCTCGCCGGTTACGACATCGTCCTCACCGACAGCGGCTGGCAGACTGAAGACCCTGCCTTCGACACCGCCAACCCCTACGATGGACGCGACCCTCGCTTCGCGATGACCGTCCTCGCCAACGGAATGGCGTTCAAAGGCTCTGTCATCGAGACCTTCGTCGGCGGAGCTGACTACTCTGAGACCCGCTCCGACCTCGGCTCCCCCACAGGCTACTACCTGAGGAAATACATCCAGGAGTCGACCAGTTTCGTTCCTGACCAGGAGGTTTCCAACAAGCACGCCCGCATAGTCTTCCGCTATGCCGAGGCCATCCTCTCCTACGCAGAGGCCGCTAACGAGTATTTCCGCGATCCTGACGGCAAGGACGGCACGCTGACCCTTTCGGCCCGCGAAGCCATCAACCTTGTCAGGGCCAACGCCGGAATGCCCGACGTGGAAGCAACTTCCTACCAGGAATTCCAGGAGGCCGTCCGCCGCGAGTGGAGGGTTGAATTCGCCTTTGAAGATCACCGTTTCTGGGACATCCGCCGCTGGAAGATCGGCGCGGACACCCAGGTCCAGATCGACGGTGTGAATATCGAGAAGAACGGCACAGAGCTCACGTGGAGCCGCAAGAGCGTTGAGAACAGGACCTGGGCGGAGAGGATGTACCTCTACCCGATCCCCCAGTCCGAGCTCTTCTGCAACTCCCACCTCCAGCCCCAGAACCCCGGATGGTAAAATACTGAAGCATTATGAAAACTATTTTCAAAACTGCAATATATGTGTCTGTCCTCCTCGCCGCATCTTCCTGCGTGCTGGACGACATTGACACTCAGATTACCGACGAGCAGGCTCTCGCCATGGCTCACCTCGAGTGCGACGCGCTCGAGTCCTACACGGTCACGGCCGAGCAGCCCAGGACGGTCCATTTCCGGATCACTTCGAACACTCCCTGGAGCATAACGGTGCCGGAGGAGGCAGACTGGCTCACAGTCTCCCCTCTTTCCAGCGACGTTTCCTCCCTCTCCAGCGACATCTCCGTCAAGGCGGACGCCAACACGGAATTCGTTGACAGGGAAGTCGTCATCACCGTCAAGGCGAGGGACATCGACACCAAGTACAACGTGACGGTCAAGCAGACCCGCACCGGCCAGCTCGAGGTCGCTCCTGTCGAAGGTGAATTCGAAAAGACCGGACAGACCCTCCCGTTCACTATCACGGCCAACAACGCCTGGACTGTCTCGGCAGCCGACGAGTGGCTTACCTTCGACAAGACCTCCGGCGATAGTGAGGGAATCCCCACAAGCGTGACCGTCCAGGCCACCGCCGCGGCCAACCCCGCCATCGTCCGTAAGACCACCGTCACGGTGACTTCCGGCGATCTCACCGAGACCTTCGAGGCTGTCCAGAACGGCGAGACACTCGAGTTCGTCACGACCGAAGAGGCTCCTGCAGTGGACCGCAAGGGCGGCGAACTCCTGCTCGACGTCAACGCGACCCTCGACTGGAAAGTCGAGTGCGAGAGCGAGTGGTTCACCGCCGAGAAGGTCGGAAACCAGGTTAAAGTCACCGCCCCGTGGAACAACGCTTTTGCTCCGCGCAAGACTACTCTCCTCCTCAAGCCCACCGCTGAAGGACTCGAAGGAGTCAGCAGTTCCGCCGAGGTGACCCAGGCGATCAACTTCTCATTTGAAGGCAACTGTGAGGTTCTTGAAGACGGCTCCGTGAAGATATCCTCCGGCGCCAAGTCAAGGGTTAACCTCCTGGACCAGTACAGCTACCTGGACATGACGCTCACCTTCGGCGAGAAGAATTTCAAGGCATCCGGACAACTCTGGGTCCAGGGCAAAGTTGGCGAAGTCAACATCTACAACCAGCTTTCCATCGATGGCAACCAGAGAATCCGCACTGACGGCAATATCTATATTGACGGAGCGCAGACTTCCTGCTACGCCAGCGGCACCTTTAGCCCCAAGCTCACGGCCGACAACCTCAACGCCATGGAAACCTACCACTACAAGACGGCGCCACAGGCTGCGGACGAAACCCACTGGGACATGCTGTTCGAGATCAACGGTTCACAGATTAAGAGCCAATCCGGCTACAATCCGTTCTACTACAATCCTGGCGAACTGTCAGACTACTGGTTTGGATTCTCATCCGCCACGACCGACGGCACCTGGTACATCATCAAGACCTGCGATATAAAATAGCTGAATGACAACTATGAAAAGGATATTATATTCAATTCTTGCGGCGGCAGTCCTCATCGGAGGACTCGCCGGCTGCAAGGGCAAGGAAGAGGCGGTGACGGCCGTTGACCTCCGCTACAGGGCGGAGAACAGCTACGACCTCCCTGCCACCTCGGCCCAGCCCTTCACTATCCAGGTAGTCTCCGACAAACCCTGGACTGTGCGGAGCGCCCACCCCACGTGGTGCATCATCTCCGACGAGTCCGGCGAGGCCTCTGACGCAGGGCTTGTCTTCCTCGGCAAGGCCACTCCGACCGTCATCACGGTCCAGTACTACGACAACACCGAGCTTGACGACCGCGAAGACGTCATCGAGATCAAGAGCGACTACTGGGTAGGAAAACGCATCAAAGTGTCCCAGAAAGGCATCGCCTATCTCGAGATTCCTGAGGAAGATCTCAATATCGATATCGCCAAGGCCGGAGGAGACTACTCCTTCCACGTTCTTTCCAACCAGAACTGGACTGCAAAGATCAAGAATGCCTCGGAAGTCGAATCCTGGTTTGAGATCACAAATGGCGAAGAGGGCACCCTTGACGGCACTGTCTCTGTCCACGCGGCGACCAATATCGCTGAGCAGCGCTACGCCTACGTGGAGGTCTATGACCGCCACGATGTCAAGATGGCAACGGTCAAATTCACCCAGGACGGTCTCCAGCTCGAGCCCGAGACCATGGAGATGAGGGCCGAATGGAATCAGGCAGTCTATGAACTTCCTGTCGCCTCCAACGTCAGCTGGACCGCCGCCAAGCACGAAGAGCACACAAGCGACGGCTGGTACACGATCGAGAATCCTTCCAACACCGGCAATGCGAACCTGCGCATCACTCTCCAGCCCAACGAGACAGGTGCGATCCGCGAGTCCATCATCGTCCTTGAAAACGTGACCTCCTCCGAGGAAGAGTTCAAGGCACGGAAGGAGATCAAGCTCCGCCAGGCCTACAAGGTCGTCCCCGTCCGCCACATCTGCGACGAGGCCGAGGTTGGAAGCTGGGGAGTCACCAGCAGCACCTCCTGGACAGGTACTCCTTCTTACAATGGTACAGGTATGCTTGTGCCGGCTCCGACCCAGATCAAGAAGTCTTCGATGGAGCCCGGTCTGTACACCTTCCACTGGAGCGGCATCACCGCCGGATCTAAGATGAGGCTGTGGTACGTAATTTCCGGACAGGAGATTAAGTACAACTTCAAGGACGGCACAACCGACATCTCCGGCAACAGCTCCTTCGGCTCACTGCCTAATGTCCAGAACGCCTCCTACGACGCTTCCGTGACGACCCACGAACCCGGTATCGGACTCTCACCTCTCGCCGATGGCTACTGCCACGTCTGGTTCCTGTTCGACAACACAGAGTTCTACAGCTGCGACACTGGCGCATCGCTCGGTTCCAACTACAAGTGGGGCACTGGTGTCGACATCTATCTCGGCGTCGAGGGCACGGCCGGCACCGACAGCGCAGTCCTCGAGTGGTACGAATACACCGCTCCATTCTCATGGGATTAAACCGGTATGCCTTATGAAAAAGTTCAATAAATACTTCATTATTTGTGCGGGTCTTGTCCTCGCCGCCTGTGGCGGGGACAAGAAAGACCCCACAGTGGATCCCGTAGTCCCGGAGCCCGATCCGGAGACCCGCATCCTCACCTTCACCCTCCCGGAGACCGGCTTCAAGACGGCCTGGGAGGCTGGCGACGAAATCGTCGTCCACGGCGAGTATGCCGCAAGGGAAGTAACCGTGAAGCTCGCAGCCGGTGACATCTCCGGCGACGGAAAGACAGCCGTCAAGGAAGTGTCCGGGCTGTATCCTTATGTCAACGAGGAGTGTACCTCGACGCTCTATGCCTCCTGGCCCGCCTCAGCGACCGGAAACATCAAGCACTGCTTCTGGTACACCGCCTTCAGCGACACCAACACCCCTCTCCTTGCCGCCTGTGAGGTAGAGAACAACTTTGTCTTCCACAACATCTGCAGCGCCGTGACCTTCAGCGTGACCGGCGATTTCGACAGCTATGTCTTCACAGGACGTAAGGACACTCCTGTTGGCTATGAGCTGTACCAGGTTATGGTGACCGACAAGGTGACGAACCTCAACCAGTTCCGCCGCGGACCGCTCGTCAACATTTCCGGCGATCTCGTCGGTGAGGCTGGTTCCGTCCAGACGGCCTACATCCCCGGCGACATCGACCTTCCGAAGGGCTTCGTCCTCAAGTTCGGTAAGGACGGCCAGTTGACAAAGGCGGTAACCGACAAGCACGCCTTCGCTGTTGACCAGTGCGGCACCCTCGAGCTCGGCGACGTGACCGACCGCCTTGAGGACTTCGGCGTCGAAATCGACACCGACAGCGCCGTGAGCCTTGCCACCGGCGGAAACGCCAACTGCTACATGGTCAATGCGGCGGGTGTGTACTCATTCCCCACATTGAAGGGCAATAGCAGCACCTCAATAGGCTCCGTGGAGACCGTCAAGGTCCTCTGGGAGACCTGGTGCAACACCTCCGAGGTGACCCCGAAGAGCATCATCAAGGCCGTCATGTACGAGAACAGCAAGATCTTCTTCGAGGTTCCCGAGGAATACCATCCCGGCAACGCGCTCATCGCCGCGCTCGACGAGGACGACAACCTCCTCTGGAGCTGGCACATCTGGGCCCCCGAGACTCCCGTCACGGATGTCGCTGGCACTCAGTACAGTGACCTGCCGACTATGAGCCGCAACCTCGGCGCACTTGTCGATACTCCTGCCAGCGCGATAGCTCCTCCGGAGTCCTTCGGTCTCCTCTACCAGTGGGGCCGCAAGGATCCGTTCCCGGGCCTTGGCTCGAACACCGAAAACGTCTCGGCGACAACCGCCGGTGAGGTTTCCTACGTCAACGAGCAGACGACCCTCGACGGAGGTATCCAGAATCCGACGACCTTCTACTACGTCTCGGAAAAAGACTGGCAGAACAATCAGGACATCGTCTCAGGCCTCTGGGCGGAGACTTCCAAGACATTGTACGATCCCTGCCCTCCCGGCTACGAAGTTCCTGAGCGTAAATCAGGTCTCGCCTTCTGGGGCGGCTCCACGATCGTCGGCCAGGATTTCTTCACCCTCAATTCTGACCTCTGCAGTTTCAAGGTCGGAGACCACGTGTTCCCGCTCTCGGGCCGTATTTCCAGCGACTCCGGACTGCACGAAGGTGTCGGCGAGAGGGTCCAGCTCTGGTGCGGACGCTGGGACAGCGGCACCCAGAACGGGTACGGCTTCTCCGGCACGACCGGCGAGACTCCCGAATTCCGCAGAAAGGGCACGATCCGCTCCACCGGCGGTTCAATCCGTTGCGTAAAAAGGTAAGCGATGAAGATACTCTTTAATATTATGGTTGCAACCCTCCTGTCGCTCGCAGCGGCAGGAGGCTGCGGCCCTTCCAGCGAGGGACTTTCGATCCCGGCACCTCCTTCGGTGCCGACAGATCCACAGGATCCCCAAGACCCTGAAGATCCCCCGGGACCCACCGATCCCGAGGATCCGCCCGTGACCCCTCCCGTGACAGGCGGAACCGACCTCAGCGCTGCTGAGACGGCCAACTGCTACATCGTGACCGCTCCCGGGACCTATAAGTTCAAGACCGTGAAGGGCAACTCCACCTCTTCTGTCGGCTCGGTGGCTTCCGCCGCCGTCCTCTGGGAGATTGGTGCCGATGGCGCGCCCGCCGAAAGCGGCAGCGTCATCGCAGCGGTCGGCTGCAGCAGCGGGTATATTTCCTTTGCAACTCCGTCCACCCTGAAAAACGGCAACGCCCTCATCGCGGCGAAGAACTCCTCCGGCAAAGTGCTGTGGAGCTGGCATATATGGATTCCGCAGACCGCACCGACGAGCGGGCTCTACAACCTGTCGTGGTACAATATGCTAAGCCGCAATCTCGGCGCGATGACGGACGCCTCGGCATCCTCAGGTCCGGAAGCCTACGGCCTTCTCTACCAGTGGGGTCGCAAGGATCCGTTCCCCTGCGCCGCTCCTTCGGAGAAAGCCGGCGCGATGACACTCGACGCCTCGATTGAGAAACCCACGACCTTCGCCTGTGGCGAACACACGTGGATGTCCTCCGTCGATGGCACCGTCTGGGGCGACAAGGCGACAAAGACGCAGTATGACCCCTGCCCTCCGGGCTACAAAGTCCCTATGAGGGAAGACGTCACAGCAGTCTTCCAGACTGACGCGCTCTCCGAAACAGAAGGCTGGCAGTATTCTTCCGGCCACGCCTTCGCAATCGGTTCGCCTCAGGTCTGGTTCCCCTACCCCGGCTACATCGACGCGACCGGCTCCTACGTCGGTTCCGGCTCCTACACCAAGGTCTGGAACTCCCACATGGACAGCGCCAACAACCACGGCTACGGAATCTTCGTGAACGGCTCCAGCTCAACGCGTTCTTCCCAGAACGCGGCCCAGGGAGGCAGCGTCCGCTGTGTCTCCCTCAAGCAGGCTGAGTTCACCAACGATCCCGGCATGCCTGTCCAAGGCAGCTACACCCGCAAGGTCTTCGACAGCAGCGTCGAGGAGCTTTCCGGCCTCTGCCTGTCCATCGGCAAGGACTTCCTCTGGGGCGTCGGCGATGAAGGGAACCTTTACAAGTTCACCAACATCGATGGTGACGCGAACAACATCACCGCCTCGCAGCCCCTCGGCCACGACGCCTTCTACGGCGGTCAGTACACCTCCTCTTCCGGCGAGCTCAAAGACTACTGGTACGACATGGAAGGAATCACCATCGATCCCTCCACCGGCGACCTCTACTTCGCCTACGAGCCCAAGCGCGTCTTCCGCGTGAAATCTCCTTACACGACTGTCGAAAAGAAACTCTTCGACGTCGAGGAAGCCGCCAATATGGGCAACTCCGGCATGGAAGGCATCGCCTGGTACAAGGGCGACCTTCTCGTCGGCTCGCAGAGCGGCGCGACTCTATGGCGCTACACCGTCAGCGGCACCAAACTCTGGAAAAAGCAGCTCGGCACAATCGCCCCCGGCATCCAGGAAGTGGGAGACCTCTTCTACGACAGCGAGACGGACCTCCTCTGGGTCTCCGACTCGGAAGCCTGCAAGATCTTCGTCTTCAACGGCGACGTCACCAAGCTGAAGGCCATCTACGATGTATCCTTTATCGGCAACGCCGAGTCCGTCTGCGTTGACCACGCAAGAAAATGCGTCTGGGTCGGCGATGACGGCTCGACTTCCAAGATATTCAAGATTTCATTCACTGGACTATAATCTATTTTAAAACCAAATAATTATGGAGAAAAAACAATTTTATGAGGCTCCGTCCACGAGAGTACGCCCCATCTGGGCCGAGCCATTCTGCAAGAGCGGTGGCGTACCTGACTACGAAGAAATCGAAGGCTTCGAGTGGGGAGACTAGAAATGGAGGACAGAAAGATGAAAAAGATTTTAGTACTTCTCTCCCTGGCCGCCATTGCGCTCGTTTCCTGCCAGAAGGAAGCTTCCGTTAAAGACGAAGCTTCATCAGCTCCTGTACGCACCTTCAAGTGCGTCATCGCTGACGTCGATCCCGACACCCATGTTGCCATCGCCAGCGACGGCAAGACCACCTGGGAAGTCGGCGATGAAATCCTCGTCCACGGTGAAGGTTCCTCGAACCGCATCACCGTTACTCTCACTTCCGATGACATCAGCGCCGACGGCAAGACTGCAACGATCACCGTCGAGGGTGTCACGCCCTATGACCGTTCTGACAAGGGATACACCAGCACCTTCTATGCTTCCTATCCCGCCAGCGCCTTCGTTTCCGGGAACACCTACTACAACAGCGTCCTCCAAAATTGCAACAAGCCTCTCATGGCCGGTTACAACGACGGCGAAACGATGGTGTTCTACAACCTCTGCGGCATCATCACCTTCTCCGTTTCCGGTGACTTCGACAACTACGTCTTCTCCGGCAACGAGAATGAGGCTGTGGCCTACGATGTCTTCCAGTCACGTCTGGCAAAAACCGAGACCGGTGAGGTACTTGACTTTCTCAGGAGCGGTGACGGCTACACCCCCCAGCCGCTGACCACCGTGACAGGAGATGTTGTGAACGACGGTTCGACCATCCACTACATCTGCATCCCCAACGGTGCCAATTTCGCCAGTGGTTTCACGTTCAAATTCAAGGACGGTGACGATATTGTGAAGGAAGCTGTCAACAAGACTGCCGTGAATGTTGCAAGGGGCAAGATCCTCAACCTTGGAAACATTACAGCCAAACTTCACGACTACGTAGCACCCACCGAAAGCGACCACGAGTCCGAGATTCCGACTGATGGAGCAGTAGACCTTAGCGAAAACGGCACTGCCAACTGCTACATCCTGACCGCTCCCGGCACCTACAAGCTGCCTTGCGTCAAGGGTAACAGCGACACCTCTGCCGGCAACGTCTGGGGCGTCGAACTCCTCTGGGAGACCTACAACAACAGCACTGAGGTAACCGCCAACAGCGTTATCGCCGCCGTTGATTTCGAGGCCAACTGGATCTACTTCCAGACTCCTTCCACCCTCAAGCCCGGCAACGCCCTCATCGCAGCCAAGAACTACGAAGGGGAAATTATCTGGAGCTGGCACATCTGGATCCCCGAAACCGCCATTGAGACCGCCACTTATGGCAGTGTGTTCAGCACCGGCATAATGGACCGTTACCTCGGCGCACTTGTGGCCGCAACCACAGAAAGCGTTCCGGTCGAGTCTTACGGTCTTTACTACCAGTGGGGCCGCAAGGATCCGTTTGTCGGAGCCGCCGATGTCACATCCGGAAGCAATGCAGCTGTTGCCGGAAGGGCTATCTCTGTCTCCGAGACAACATTCTCACTTGCGGCTTCCATCGCCAATCCTACTGCCATTGTTCATTCGGACAATTCCAGCTGGTACAGTGGCGAACCCGACAATAACCTTTGGAAACCCAGCGAGAAGACCATCTATGACCCGTGCCCTGCCGGATATAAGGTTCCTGCCAGGTCAGATGCTTTCAACTCGTCAGATCTTACCTCATTCACTGGCTGGGAAGAGAATGCCACAGGACGCTACTTCACGATTGGTGATCCCGTGACCGTTTTCCCGTTCGCCGGGTACCGTGATGACTGCGATCCTGGTGATCCTTGCCATGTCGGAGACCGCGTGGCTGTCTGGATAGCGTATGCATCCGCTTCTTCCGGTTTAAAGGCCTACCATCTCAATATGCGCGTCGGTACTTCCTATCACGGCCGTGGCGAAACATCCAAGGCCCGTGGCGCCGTCATCCGTTGCGTGAAAGAGTAGTAATTAATCCACTCTGACTTTTATTTCAAGGGAGCGGCGTTGGGAAAACCACCTGCCGCTCCCTTTTAAACTCATGAAAGGAAAACTTGCGCTTTGTCTGGCTGCGTTGCTGCTGATGATAGGCGGATGGGGAGAAACCACCACTGAATAAGACGCCATTTTATTGCAGGTCGGTTTTTTTTCCTATCTTTGGGGACTGATTATTAACCCAAGTATGAAAAAAGTACTGACCACATTCCTTCTCGCGACGCTCTTTGTGAGCGCGTACGCGGAGAATTACGACTTCCTCGAGGAAGCGACTGACAGCACTGAAACCGTTGCCAAGACAGGCAAGAAAAAGAAAGCCAAGAAAGAAAAAGCCCCCAAGGACTCCATAAAGACAGGATGGAACTTCGGTCCCCTTCCCGCAATCGGCTATTCCTCCGACCTCGGTTTCCACTACGGCGCCCTCTGCGACATCTACAACTACGGCGACGGCTCCAAGTACCCGGACTACTTCTACAAATTCAACGTCGAAGTTTCCGCCTACACCAAAGGCAACATCGTCCTCCACAGCTTCTTTGACTCCAAGTACCTGATTCCCGGAAACATCCGTTTCTCCGCAGCGATCTCCTGGTTCGCCAACAGAACCTATTCCTTCTATGGTTTCAACGGAGCTTCCTCCTCCTATATCAGCATCCTCGACAAGGTCTGGAACGACAAGGCCAACTCCAAGGTCGACATTCCCTTCGCTCCCGAAGGCACGGGATTCTACCTCATGCAGAGGGACATCTTCCGCGTCATGACCTGCTTCCAGGGCAAATTCGGAGACAGCAACTGGGGATGGGCCGGCGGCCTCTCCTACTGGTGGATCAAGACCGGCAACGCCCGCAACAAGAAAATCACCGCAGGGACCCCTTCCCTCTTCGACCTCTACCGCAAGTATGACATCATCCCGGCAAGCGAAGCAGGCGGCGGACACCACATCGAGCTCAAGGCCGGTATTGTCTACGACACCCGCGACTTCGAGAACGGTCCTTCGAAGGGACGCAACCTGGAGGTCTATTTCTTCGGTTCTCCCGACTTCTTCGGCAAGTGGCGCAACAACTACCTCAAGCTTGCGATCCATTACCGCGATTTCTACTCCCTCGGGACCCCGAAGCTCGTCTTCGGATACCACCTCGCCTATCAGGGTCTCATCGCAGGCAACGCCCCCTTCTACCTGCTCCAGACCATCCAGAGCCTCAACATGAAGCAGATCAACACCGAAGGCCTCGGTTCGACCTGCACCCTCCGCGGCACCATCGCCAACCGTATCCAGGGCAACGGCTACGCCTGGGCCAACTTCGAGCTCAGATGGAAGTTTGTCAAGTTCGACTGGATCAAGCAGCACTGGACCCTTGCCCTCAACCCGTTCTTCGATATGGGCGCAGTCGTGCAGCCCTACAGGTGGGAGCAGATGAAAGACGCCTACAACAGGGCCTCGACGACGAGAGACTACCTCACCCTTCCCAAGGCCGTCACCCTCTCCGACGGGACCGTCACCGACAAGCTCTCCGAGCGTGACGTCATCGGCATCGCCGGCGGCAAGGGCGACCTCCGCACCGAGCGCCTCCACATGGGCGCCGGCATCGGTCTCCACGTCATCATGAACGAGAACTTCAACATCTCCTTCGAGTTCGCCAAGAGCCTCTACGGTCACAAGGAAGACTGGAAGACACAGAACGATGGCGTATGGGGCATGAACGTCGGCCTCAACTACATCTTCTAGATGATCAAAGGATTTATTTTCAACCCGATAGAAACCAACTGCTA
Organism: uncultured Bacteroidia bacterium; assembly: GCA_902791945.1. Lineage (GTDB taxonomy): Bacteria > Bacteroidota > Bacteroidia > Bacteroidales > UBA932 > Cryptobacteroides. Next base: position 16,641 of record CADAXR010000007.1, on the reverse strand, counting down.
CCTTATCGCCTCAGGTGGTAAGGTAGCAGTTGTCGATCCGGGATGCTACAGTCCCGCCGAGGCGGACTTTCTGGAAAAGGCCGTCGGCGAGGCAGGACATCTGACGCACATCCTCCTTACCCACGGACACCCGGACCACTGCTTCGGCGCGGCGCGCCTGTCCCGGAAATACGGCGTGCCGGTGACATTCTCACCAGACGACGCCTATATCCTCGAAAGGAGCGGCCAGCTGGCCGGCCTTTTCGGGCTGGACTCCGTAGACACCGGTTTCGAAAAAATCCCTGCAAAAGACGGAGACGCCGTAAAGATAGGCGACATCGAACTCAAGGCGATGGCGACCCCCGGGCACACTCCCGGCGGCCTCTGCTGGTTCTCCGAAGGGGAAAAGGTCCTTTTCAGCGGAGACACCCTCTTCGCCGGGACGATCGGCCGGACGGACCTTCCGGGCGGCGACTACGACGTCCTTATGAAGAGCGTACTTGAAAAGCTGATGACCCTCCCGGAGGACACCATGGTCCTCCCGGGCCACGGCGGAGACACGACAATAGGCCGGGAGGCCGCCACAAATCCGTTCCTCGAGCCCTTCAACGAGCCGGAGGCGGGAGATGTCGAACCGATAGCGCTGGAGGGCCGGGATTGAAAGAATACATCCAGATAACGGGCGCAAGGGCCAACAACCTCAAGAATGTCAGCATCGACATTCCGAGAGGAGAGTTCGTCGTGGTGACAGGTCTCTCCGGAAGCGGAAAGTCGTCCCTAGCCTTCGACACCCTGTACGCCGAAGGCCAGAGGCGCTACATGGACACCCTTTCCTCCTACGCCAAATACTTCATGGGCGTGCTGGAGAAGCCCGAAGTGGAAGAAATCCGCGGTCTCAGCCCCATTATCGCCATTGAACAGAAGACGACGGGGAGCAACCCCCGTTCGACCGTCGGCACCATTACAGAAATCTACGACTTCCTCCGCCTTCTGTTTGCAAAAGGCTCGAGGGCCTACTCCCCCGACAGCGGCAGGGAGATGGTCCGATACACCGACGAGCAGATCACGGAGCTTATAATGAAGAGCTACGAGGGCAGGAAATGCCTTCTTCTCGCTCCGCTCATCAGGGGCCGCAAGGGCCACTACCGCGAGCTTTTCGACCGCCTGAGGCGGCGCGGCTACGCGGAGGTCCGCATCGACGGGGAGATCGTTCCGCTCCAGGAAGTCGATGCACTGGACCGTTACAAGATCCACTTCATCGAGCTCGTCGTGGACAAACTGATCCCGGAAAGCGGTGACGACAAGCGGATCCGCTCCTCCGTCGTGACGGCTCTTGACGCCGGACACGGCTCCCTCGCCGTCCTCGACCTGGAGAGCGGCGAGCTCAGCCACTTCTCCAAGCATCTGGTAGACCCGGAGACCGGCCTTTCCCTGCAGGAGCCGCAACCGCACTCCTTCTCGTTCAATTCCCCCGAAGGCTACTGCCCCCACTGCAAGGGGCTCGGGATGATAGTCGACGTGAACATGGACCTCATCATCCCGGACAAGTCCAAATCCATCGCCGACGGCGGCATAGTCCCCCTTGGACACGTCCGCGAAGGACGAAAGTTCGATATCATACGCTCCATCGCAAGAAAATACAATTTCTCCCTCTTCGACCCCATCGCCGCGATTCCCGACGAAGCCGTGTCGCTTCTCGTCTTCGGTTCGGACGAACTGTTCCGGATCGGCGACGGCAGGGACTCCGAGATGGTCTCTTTCGACGGAGTGGCGGAAGACATCGAGGACAGGATAGTCTGCCCCGTCTGCGGCGGGACAAGACTAAACAAGGAAGCCCTGCTTTTCAAGGTTGGCGGCAAGACCATTTCCGAGGTCTCATCTATGGAGATGACGGATCTAAAGACCTGGCTGGACACCGTGGAGGAGGTCCTTTCCGAAAGGGAAAGAATCATAGCGAGGGACATACTCAAGGAGCTTCGCGACAGGGTCGGCTTTATGCTGGACGTCGGACTCGACTACCTGACGCTCGACAGGCCGACGGCCTCGCTCTCCGGTGGAGAGTCGCAGCGCATACGCCTCGCAACCCAGATAGGCTCCAAACTGGTCAACGTCCTCTACATCCTGGACGAACCCTCCATAGGCCTTCACCAGAAGGATAACCGCAAGCTCATCGCTTCGCTCAAGGCTCTCCGCGACGAGGGCAACTCCGTGATGGTGGTGGAGCACGACGCGGAGACCATGCTGAGCGCCGACTGGATAGTGGATGTAGGCCCCGGCGCAGGAGCCGAAGGCGGACGAATCTGCCTCAGCGCCCCGACGAAGGTCCTGCTGAATCCCAGGGCCCGCCTGGACGCGGAGACCCGCAGCCACTGCGTCTTCGGCGAATCGCTTACCCTCGACTACCTGAAAGGCATCCGGAGCATCCCGGTGCCCGAATCCCGCAGGCGCGGAAACGGCACGTTCCTCACCCTCCGTGGCGCTTCCGGAAACAACCTGAAAGGCATTGACGTCACCTTTCCCCTCGGTTGCTTCATCGGCATCAGCGGCCTTTCCGGCAGCGGCAAATCGTCCCTTATCAACGAGACTCTCGTACCCCTCATCAAGCAGAAGCTCTACCGTTCCAAGAAAAAGCCCCTGCCCTGCCGCGGGCTCGAAGGCCTTGAGAACATCGACAAACTGATCGAAATCGACCAGTCCCCCATCGGCAGGACCCCGCGCAGCAATCCCGCGACCTTTACCGGAGTGTTCACGGACATCCGTCTCCTCTACGAAAACACGCGGGACGCAAAGGTCCGCGGTTTCAAGGCGGGCCGGTTCTCCTTCAATATCCCCGGCGGGCGCTGCGAAGAGTGCAAGGGCGCAGGCATCAAGGTTATCGAGATGAATTTCCTCCCATCTGTCAACGTCGTCTGCGACGAGTGCCGCGGGATGCGATACAAGGAAGACACCCTTGCGGTGAAATACAAGGGGAAGAACATCAACGACGTCCTCGAGATGCCTATCAGCGAAGCTTACGAGTTCTTCAAGCCCGTGCCGAAAATCGCTGCCAAGCTGAAGGCGCTCGTCGATGTCGGCCTCGGATACGTCCACCTCGGACAGTCCGCCGTGACCCTCTCCGGCGGCGAATCCCAGAGGATGAAGCTCGCCGCCGAACTCTCCCGTCCCGGCACCGGCAACACCCTCTATATCCTGGACGAACCCACGACCGGCCTTCATTTCGAAGACATCAAGGTCCTTCTCGGAGTACTTGGCAAGATTGTTGATGCCGGAAACACCGTTATAATTATAGAGCACAATCCTGACGTACTCAAAAGCGTCGATTACCTCATCGACCTCGGGCCCGGAGGAGGCGCCAAAGGCGGACGCATCGTCGCCTCGGGCACTCCGGAGCAGGTCGCGGCCAATCCCGCTTCCGTCACAGGAGAGTATCTTGAAATTAATTCGTAACTTTGCCCTGTTATGAAAAAGTTTATCATCTGCCTCGCCGCGGGGCTGGCGTGCATGGTTGCCGCCGCCCAGGCGAAAATCGAGACCAAGAAATTCAAGATCGCCGATTTCCAGGACTGCATCACCAAGGTGGTCCTGACCGGCAATGACATGAAAGACTCCTTCCTCCGCAAGGAAGTGGTCGATCACTGGAACATCTCCCCGTTCGAGTTCTGCACGGCGGAGGAGTTCGAGACCCTCAAGACCAAAGACAACAACTATTTTCTCATGTACGTCGACGGGCAGTACGGCCACGAGATGGACGCCGGCATCGAATTCCTGACCCTCGTAAAGGGCGGCCCGGAAGCCGCCGAAGGCATCAGTGCGATGACCGAAGTGGTCTCCATCCCCTCCGGTCCCGCAAGGGACAACGGCAGGGAGTTCACCTTCCTTCCCGCCCTCCTCGACATCATGCAGGACTACACCCGGAAGGCAATCGAGAAGGAACTTACCAACTTCGTAGGCCTCAACCTCTACAACCGCAACCTCTCCGCCAGCGGCATCAAGCGCATCTATATGGCCGAGCAGGACCTCAGCTTCCGCGTGAGCCCCGCCGACAAGGCGAAATACATCGACGAGGACATTATCCTCTGTGACGAAGACGACGCCGACGAGGTGTTCGAAAAGGGCACCTACCACACCCTCGTGAGCTTCGTCGTGGCCCCCAAGGAACCCACTTCCGGCTCCGTGTGCCACAAAATGCTCATCGGAGCGGACGACCACAGGCTCTACTACGTCGCCAAGCACAAGATCACCGGCAAGACCGGCGTCGGCCTCCTCTCCTCCGATCTCAAAAAGATAGCCGGCCCGCGATGAGGGAAGGCATCACCGGAAGCGGTCTGAGGTATGCGGTCGCGACAGGCGGCCGCAACGTCGCCTGGTGCGCCCTGACCGTCCGCTGCGGTACGGCCGACGAGGGTGAATTCCCCGCCGGGATCACCCATTTCATGGAGCACACCCTTTTCAGGGGGACACTCCGCCGTGATTCCACATATATATCTTCGCGCCTCGACAAACTCGGCGGCGAGCTCAACGCCTTCACAACAAAGGAGGAGATAGTCCTTCACGCCACAGTCCTGAAGGACGACCTGCCGAAGGCCGTGGCGCTCCTTCTGGAACTCGGCTCCGAGGCCTCCTTCCCGGACAGCGAGGTCGAGACGGAAAGGGGCGTCGTCATCGACGAGATCATATCCTACAAGGACAATCCCTTCGAGGATGTCTATGACAGATTCGAGGAGATGCTCTTTGCCGGCCACAGGCTATCCCGCCCCATACTCGGCACAGCCGCTTCAGTCAAAAAGATCAAGGCCTCAGACCTGAGGGAATACTACGGGAAGATGTTCGTTCCGGGCCGCATGGCCCTTACCATAGTGGCGCCGGAGCCCGAACCTGCTCTCGAGGAACTCGCCCTGAGACTCACAGGCCCAGTTTTTCCGGCAGGCTCGGCGGAGATTGCCCGCGAGGCCATGCCATTCACGGCGCCGGCCCCGTTCTCCAAAAGGGTGGACAAGCACAACCACGAAGTCAATGCGGTCATCGGTGTCCCGGCCCCGTCGCTCCGCTCCGGCGACTCCCGCTACCCCGTCTTCCTCCTTGCAAACATCCTAGGAGGTCCCGCCTCCAACTCCATTCTCGGCCGTCTCCTCCGGGAGAAACACGGCTGGGTCTATGGCGTCGAGTGCTCCTACACACAGTACTCCGACACGGGCATCCTCGCCATCTCCTTCGGATGCGACAGGCCGAACCTCGAGAAATGCCTCGACGCAATCCGCCGGAGGCTTGACCGCTTCATCGCCGCGCCGATGGCGGAGTCGTCCCTGAAGGCCGCGGTAAGGCAGCTGCTCGGCCAGATGGCGGTCTCCTCCGAAAGCGGAGAAGCCCGCTGCCTGTCAATGGGCAAGAGCCTGATTTCATACGGAAAGGTGCCGCCTGCCGAAGAGACGCGGAGCAAACTTGAGGCTGTGACGCCCGAGCGCCTGCGCTTTTTCGCAGAGGCGCTGCTCTCCCCCGGCGCTGCGTCGGAGCTTATATTCCTTTGAGATATCCCGCCACTTCTTCCAGGAGCCACTTCGGTGTCGAGGTCGCTCCTGAGACGCCTATGCTGTCGTCCGGGCGGAACCAGGACGGGTCGATGTCGGCTGAAGAGCCGATGCGGTGGGTACGCGGGTTGACATTACGGCAGAGCTCGAAGAGCACACGTCCGTTGGAGCTGGAGGTCCCGGAGACAAAGACCACGGCGTCATGAGACAGGGCGAACTTCCCGAGCGAAGAATAGCGGGAAGCGACCTGGCGGCAGACGGTCTCGTGGACGGCGAGGTCACGGCCCGGCGGAACGCCGCCGCGGGCCTCCTTCATCGCCGCGGCGATGGCATCGCAGAGCGCCCTGTAGGCCGCAGGGCTCTTTGTCGTCTGTGAAAAGACCTCCACCCTGTCACGCATATCTGCGTCTTTCAGGGCCTCAGGCAGGGATGCGAGGTCTTCGACCACTACGGCGTCGCCGCCGACCTGACCGAGAAGGCCGAGTACCTCGGCGTGGCCGATCTTGCCGAAGATGACGAGAGTGCCGTGGCGGCCGTCTTCACGGAGCCTCGCATGGGCGAGCCGTATGCTCTGCTGGAGCTGAAGGACGACGGGGCAGGTGCAGTCGATTATCTCCCTGGAACCGGCTGCTGCGTAGGTCTCCGGGGGCTCCCCGTGGGCCCGGATGAGCACCGGCGCCCCCTCGGGCACGTCCTGAAGTGAATCCACGCTGGTAAGGCCCTTCCCTGCAAGGCGCTCCAACTCGGCCTCGTTGTGGACTATGGCGCCGAGGGAGAACAGCCTCGGAGAGGCCTCCAGAAAGGCTTCAGCACGGCTTATCGCGCGGATAACTCCGCCGCAGAAGCCGGCCTGAGGGTCTATTTCTACGCCGCGGGGCATCAGGAAAGGATGCCGAAGCGGCCCTGGATGAGGCCGCGGATCCAGATGAGCTCATCCTCGAGAGTCATGGCTGAATTGTCAAGGACAAAGGCGTCCTCGGCCTGGCGGAGAGGAGAAGTCTTGCGGTGGGAGTCGATGTGGTCTCTCTCGCGAAGGTTCGCGAGGACATCCTCGAACACGGGGCTCTGGCCCTTCGCGACCATCTCGTCGAAGCGCCTCTGCGCCCTTACGTTGTCGTCCGCGACCATGAAAATCTTGAGTTCGGCGTCGGGGAACACTGTCGTGCCGATGTCGCGGCCGTCCATCACGACGCGGCCGCCCTCGCTGAAAGAATGGAGCTTGCCGTCCACGAAAGAGCGCACGAAGGGGATGGCCGACACCGGGCTCACGTAGCCGGAGACGGCGAGGGTGCGGATCTCGCCTTCGATGCAGCGGTCGCCGAGCCAGAGGGTCGTCGCCCCGCCGTCGCGGCGGAAGTGGAGGTCAAGGCCTCCGATGACGGCCTCGAGGGCGGGCTCGTCGACGGCTCCGTCCCGGATCATGCCGTTTTCCATGGCAAAGAGGGTCACACCGCGGTACATCGCACCGGAGTCGAGGTAGAGGAATCCGAAAGTGGATGCGATAAGTTTTGCAAACGTGCTTTTCCCCGTGGAGGAATAGCCGTCTATTGCGATCGTTATGTCAGGGACGGTCATATATCTGCTCAGTTTATATCTACATTATCACGGACGTCCGCGGCGGAGACAGGGTCGCCGCCGAGGATGATCAGGCGGTGGACGACGTTGCGGAGCTCACGGATGTTGCCGGGCCAGTTCTTTTCCTTGAGAAGCTTCACGGCCTCCGGGGAGAATGACCTGACGGGCTCTCCGCTGTCGGAGGCTATCCTCTCGGCGAAATGGCTGATCAGCTCAGGGATGTCCTCCCTTCGCTCCTCAAGCGAAGGAACCTTGATCACGATGACGCTGAGACGGTGATAGAGGTCCTCGCGGAAATTGCCCTTTTCGATCTCCTCGCGGAGGTTCTTGTTGGTCGCCGCTATGACCCTGACGTCGACGCTGATTTCTTTGTCGCCGCCGACGGGGGTGAGCTTTTTCTCCTGAAGGACGCGGAGCACTTTTGCCTGCGCCGCAAGCGACATGTCGCCGATCTCGTCGAGGAATATGGTCCCGCCGTCGGCCTGCTCGAACTTGCCCTTATGGTCGCGGATCGCGGATGTGAAGGAGCCTTTCTTGTGTCCGAAGAGCTCGCTGTCGATGAGCTCCGGGGGAATCGCGGCACAGTTGACCTCCACATACGGCCCCATCGAACGGTTGGACATCTGGTAGAGGTTCTGGGCGACGAGCTCCTTGCCGCTGCCGTTGGGCCCGGTGATGAGCACGCTCGCCGAGGTGGGGGCCACCTTGGCTATCATGTCCTTGAGATGCCCTACAGCCTCCGCGCTGCCGATTATGTCCTGGCCATAGACCTTTTTCTTGAGGATGCGGGTCTGGGTCACGAGGTTGGCCTTGTCCGTCGCGTTCTTTATGGTGATGAGGATGCGGTTGATGTCCGGCGGCTTGCTGATGAAATCGAAGGCGCCCTTCTTGATGCAGGTCACGGCGGTCTCCAGGTCGCCGTGGCCGGAAAGCATGATGACGGGGCTCTCGATCCCGTCGGCGACAAGCCTGTCCAGCACTTCGATGCCGTCCATCTCGGGCATCTTTATATCGCATATAATAGCGTCGAATTTCTCCTTCGAGGCCTTTGCTACCGCTTCAACGCCGTTCTCAGCCGTCTCCACGGAGTAGTCCTCCATTTCGAGGATGTCCTTGATGGAGTTGCGTATCGCTTTTTCGTCATCGACAATCAGAATCTTCATAATCGCTCGTTTACGACAGGTACAAATCTACACAATTCCGCCGAAACAAGCAATAATCACCGTTTTTTATTATATTTGTAAGTTATGAGCCAGTATATCGTATCAGCAAGAAAATACCGGCCGGAGTCGTTCGAGACGCTCATCGGCCAGGACAACATCGCCCGCACCCTCAAAAACTCCATCGCGAGGGGCCAGCTCGCCCACGCCTACCTTTTCTGCGGCCCCCGCGGCGTCGGAAAGACGACCACGGCGAGGATCTTCGCCAAGATGATCAACTGCACGAACCCCGGGCCGGACATGGAGCCCTGCGGCGAGTGCGAGTCGTGCCTTTCCTTCGCAGAAGGCAGGTCCTACTGCATCCACGAGCTCGACGCCGCCTCCAACAACAGCGTCGATGACATCAAGACGCTGATGGAGAAAGTCCAGGTGCCGCCGCCCGTCGGAAAATACAGCGTCTATATCATCGACGAGGTCCACATGCTGAGCGCCTCGGCTTTCAACGCGTTCCTCAAGACGCTTGAAGAGCCCCCGGCACACGCCATATTCATCCTCGCGACCACGGAGAAACACAAAATACTCCCCACCATCCTCTCCCGCTGCCAGACCTACGATTTCAACAGGATCAGCGTCTCCGACGCGGTCAAAAACCTCAGGATGATCGCGGAAAAGGAAGGGGTGACCATCGACGACAAGTCGCTCCACGTCATTGCGACCCAGGCCGACGGTGCGATGAGGGACGCCCTCACCATCTTCGACCAGACCGTCGCCTTCTGCGGGACCGACATCCACTATGAGGACGTCATCCGCAACCTCGGTGTCCTCGACTACGAGTACTGCTTCACCCTCGTGGACAATTTCCTCAAGGGAGACTACGCTTCCGCGCTCATTACCTTCGACAAAATACTCGCCAAGGGCTTCAACGCCCTCCATTTCGTGGCGGCCCTAAGCTCGCACCTGCGCGACCTCGTCGTCGCAAAGACCGCCGGGCTCGACGCCCTGCTGGACCTTCCGGACTCGCTTAAGGACGGCTACCGCGAGCAGGCGGCCCGCTGCCCCCTCAAGTTCCTCTATGACGCCCTCGGCGTAACCACCCAGTGCGAATCCGGCTACAAGTCCGCCGTCAACCCCCGCCTCCACATCGAGTACGCCCTGATGAAGCTCTCCTTCCTCCAGGCCGCCCCGGCGCCCACCCCTGTCATTTCGAGCACCCCTCCTGTCATTTCGAGCGAAGCCGAGAAATCCAAACCCGCCCCGAAGCCCGCCGAGGCACCGGCTCCGAAGCCCGCAGAGGCTCCTGTCATTTCGAGCGAAGCCGAGAAATCCAAGCCCGCCGAAGCGCCTGCCGCTTCAGCCGACGCCGAGCCCGCCGCTCCCCGCCGCCGCAAGAGCGCCGCGGCCTCACTTTCCCTTGCCGGCATCATGACGGAGCCGGAGAAGAAGACGGAGCAGAAGGCCGAAGAGGAAGCGGCCGCAGCAGCCGAAGCGCCGTCCGACGAGGCCATCAAGGCCGGCTGGTCCGGCATGGTGGACGCCCTCACGGCCAAATATCCCAAGATGGTCCGCCTCAAGAACACCCTGACGGCAAAAGACGTCGTCATTTCCGAAGAGGAAGACCTGAGGGTCGTCTCCTTCGAGGTGGTCAACGACGCCCAGAAGGCGTGGCTGGAGGAAAGGCTCCTGCGCGAGATGGAGACCCTTCTGCGCACCTCCCTTTCCTACCCCAAAATCAACATCTCCATAACCGTCACCCCCGAGGAAAAGACTGAAAAGGTCCTCTATATGCCGGAAGAAAAGGCGAAGGACCTCATAGAGAAAAACGGCGAAGTCCGCGAGCTCGTCTCCCAGCTTTCCCTCGACGTAAAATAGTCCGCAATGAAACTCTGGTGCAAGAACTTAGTCAAGAAATACGGCATCCGTACCGTCGTCAAGGGCGTGTCGATGTCCGTCGAGCAGGGTGAAATCGTAGGTTTCCTCGGCCCCAACGGCGCCGGCAAGACGACCAGTTTCTATATGATCACCGGCCAGATCGTCCCCAACGACGGCCGCATCTACCTCGACGACGAGGACATAACGGGTCTCCCGATGTACAAGCGCTCCCAGAAGGGTATCGGCTACCTCCCGCAGGAAGCCTCCGTCTTCCGCAAGATGTCGGTCGAGGACAATATAATGTCCGTCATGGAGATGACCTACATGACAAAGGCCGAGAGGAACGAGCGCCTCGAGCGCCTCATCGACGAGTTCAACCTCTCGAAGGTCCGCAAGTCCCTCGGCATCCAGCTCTCCGGCGGTGAGCGCCGCCGCTGCGAAATCGCCCGCGCCCTTGCCGTGGACCCGAAATTCATCCTCCTCGACGAGCCGTTCGCCGGCGTCGACCCCATCGCAGTCGAGGACATCCAGTACATCATCGCAAAGCTTAAATACCGCAACATAGGCGTCATCATCACCGACCACAACGTCGGCGAGACCCTCGCCATCACGGACCGCGCCTACCTCCTCTATGAAGGCACCATCCTCCAGGAAGGCACCCCGGAGCAGCTCGCCTCCGACGAGGACGTCCGGACCAAGTACCTCGGCTCCGGCTTCGTCCTCAAGCGCTCCAAATCCGTCGAGCGCGCCCGCGCCGAAGTAGAAGCCTCACTAAAACAATAACAAAAATGGCATCATTCTCAATTGAAGGTGGACATACCCTGAGCGGGAGCATAACTCCGCAAGGCGCCAAGAACGAGGCGCTGGAAGTAATCAGCGCAATCCTTCTGACAAAAGAGGAAGTACGCATCTCCAACGTGCCGGAGATTCTTGACGTCAAGAACCTGATAGGCCTCCTCGAAGGGATAGGAGTAAAGATTACGCGCCACTCCAAAGGCGACTACTCCTTCCTTGCCGACGAACTGGACGAGGAGTACCTCTCCAGCAAGGACTTTGTAAAGCGCTGCGCCAAGCTGCGCGGCTCGGTGATGCTGGCGGGTCCGCTCCTCGCCCGCTTCGGGAAGGTTTACTTCCCCAAGCCGGGGGGCGACAAGATAGGACGCCGCAGGGTCGACACGCATATCATCGGCCTCCAGAACCTCGGAGCCGACCTTGAATACAACCAGGAAAGGAGAGCCTACTTCCTGAGCCTTCCGGAAGGACGTTCCCTGAAGGGGACCTATATGCTTCTCGACGAGGCTTCCGTGACAGGTACGGCCAACATCCTCATGGCCGCCTCCCTCGCAGAGGGCAAGACGGTGATTTATAACGCTGCCTGCGAGCCCTACATCCAGCAGCTTTCAAGGCTGCTGACGGCGATGGGCGCCAGGATTGAAGGCATAGGCTCCAACCTCCTTACGGTCCACGGCGTGGAAAGCCTCCACGGCGCATCCCACAGGGTTCTCCCCGACATGATCGAAGTCGGATCCTTCATAGGCATGGCCGCAATCAACCAGAGCGCCATCACCATCAAGGACGTCTCGTACCAGAACCTCGGCATCATCCCCGAAGCCTTCAGGCGGATCGGGGTGCAGCTGGAGCAGAGGGGCGACGATATCTTCGTCCCCGCCCAGGACAGCTACGTGATCGAGTCCTTCCTCGACGGCTCCATTATGACGATCGCCGACGCCCCCTGGCCGGGCCTCACCCCGGACCTTCTCAGCGTCATCCTCGTCGTGGCGACCCAGTGCCGCGGCTCGGTGCTCATCCACCAGAAGATGTTCGAGAGCAGGCTCTTCTTCGTCGACCACCTGATCGACATGGGCGCCCAGATTATCCTCTGCGACCCCCACCGCGCCGTAGTCATAGGCCACGACCACAATTTCCGCCTCCGTGCCGGCAAGATGCTGTCCCCCGACATCAGGGCCGGTATCGCGATGCTGCTTGCCGCGATGTCCGCCAAGGGCACCAGCATCATCGGCAACATCGACCAGATCGACCGCGGCTACGAAGACATCGACACGCGCCTCAACACCCTCGGCGCGGCGATAACCCGCATATAGGATGGGCGAAGAGCTCAATCTTGTCCGTGACCTCGCCCTGATCCTTATCTCGGCGGGAGTATTCACCATTATCTCCAGGGCGCTGAAACAGCCGCTGGTAATCGGCTACATTATAGCCGGTTTCCTCATCGGCCCCCATTTCCATTTCTTCTTCAACATCACAAGCGCCGAATCTGTCAGTCAGTGGTCTGAGATAGGCCTTATCTTCATGATGTTCGGTCTCGGACTGGAGTTCAGCTTCAAAAAGTTGCTGAAAGTCGGGGCCGGGGCCCTTGTGACGGCAGGGACCAAGGCCGCCGGTGTTTTCATCCTGGGCTTCGTCTCGGGACAGGCGCTGGGCTGGACTGACATGGAGAGCATATTCCTCGGAGGGCTGCTCGGAATGTCTTCCACCGCCGTCGTCATCAAGTCCTACGACGACATGGGCCTCAAGAAGAAGCCCTTCGCAGGGCTTGTCTTCGGCACCCTCGTGGTGGAGGACCTCATAGCCATCATCCTGATGGTCCTCCTCTCCACGATGGCGGTGTCCAACAAGTTCGAGGGCAAGGAGATGGTGTTCAACCTCGGCAAGCTCCTGTTTTTCCTTATCCTGTGGTTCCTCGTCGGAATATACCTGATCCCGTCCATCCTGAAGCAGACGAGAAAGTATCTCAACGACGAGATACTCCTTCTCGTCTCGGCAGGCCTCTGCTTCGGGATGGTGACGCTTGCCTCCGCGGTAGGTTTCTCCTCCGCCCTCGGAGCGTTCGTCATGGGTTCCATCCTTGCGGAGACGGTAGAAAGCGAACACATAGAGAAACTGACCCACCCGATAAAGGACCTTTTCGGCGCCATATTCTTTGTCTCGGTGGGCATGATGATAGCCCCGTCCGCCATCCTGGAGCACTGGGGCATCATTATCTTCCTGGTGTTCTTTGTAATCATAACCCACATAATCTTCACCGCCGCCGGCGCCATCCTGACCGGCAGCGGGCTCGAGACAGGTGTGCGCACAGGCTTCAGCCTGGCCCAGCTCGGAGAGTTCGGCTTCATCCTTGCCGGCCTCGGGGTCAGCCTCGGGGTCATGAGGGAGTTCATCTATCCGGTAATCATATCCGTGTCCGTCATTACCACGTTTACGACACCGTATATGATCAAACTTGGGGCGCCGGCCCACAGACTGCTCGCCGCCAAACTGCCCGAAAAGCTCCTCACGCGCATAGACGCCCAGCCGAAAAAGAAAAAATCCGCCGCCGAAAGCAGCGTCTGGAAGGAACTCCTTACAAGTTATGTCATCCGGATCCTGCTCTACGGAGTGGTCATTTCCGCCATCTTCATAGCATCAAAGCTGTATCTTGCACCGCTCTCCGAGAAGCTGTTCTCCTCCTGGAGCAGTACGCTCCGTGACTCCTTCAACGCAGCGGTGACGATCCTTGCCATGACGCCGTTCCTCTACGGGCTCGGGGTCAACAAAGGCTCGATGACCGCCCAGATCAACGCGCTCAAGAAGGACTCCGGCAACGCCCTGCCGCTCCTCGGCCTTTTCATAGGCCGTATATTCATAGTGACGGCAATCATTACGGCGGTCATTTCCAGCTATGTCACGCTGGCCGGATGGAGCATCCTTCTTATACTTATAGGGGCGGGGGCCCTGATTGTACTTTCGCGTAAATACGCGCGGAGGTTTACCGGCCTCGAGGGCCGTTTCCTCGCGAACCTCAACGAGAAGGAGACCCTCCGGCGCAAGAAGGCCCCGGTGGCGACGACAATAGGCGAGACCCTCTCTGAATACGACGTAATGATCGAAACATTCGATCTCTCCCCCGACTCCACCATAGCCGGCCTGAGCCTCAAGGAGGCAGATCTCCGCAGAAACAGCGGGGCCAACGTCGTAAAGATCCAGCGCGGCTCCCACTCCTTCGTCATCCCGGGAGTCGACACCGTCCTCTACCCCGGCGACCGCATCATCGCCGTCGGCACATCCGCCCAGCTCGAAAAACTCAGGACCTTCCTCAAAGAGTCCGAGACGGCGGGAGACAAGGAAAAGGAATTCAACGTCGTGAGGACTGACCTTACCGAGAGTTCCTTCCTCACGGGAAAGGCCCTCGGCTCCCTGGACATGCGTTCCTTCCACTGCATGATAGTCTCCGTGATCCGCGGAGAAGAAGTCATCACGAACCCCCGCCCGGACTTCGTCTTCTCCTCCGGAGACCACGTCTGGATCGCCGGCGAGACCGACTCCCTGGACTGGCTGGGATAGACTCTATTTCTTCCTGGAATCCGGCATTGCCGGGTGGACGTTGCCTTCGGCGCGCTCGAGGTCAGCGACGGCGATCTGGAGGGCGACCGCGGCGTCGATGTATTCGGACTGAGCCTGGAGCCAGCCGGTCTGGGCGGCGAGAGCCGTGTTCGTGTCAATCAGACCGGCGGCGAAGCCCGATGCGGCCGTGCGCATATTCTCCTCCGCGCTTTCAAGGCCGTCACGCGTCATCTCAAGCCTCTCGATGGCTTCTTCACAAAGCTTGCGCTGCCGCGTCACCTGGAGGTTTATCATATCGCGGGCATCGTCGAGCCTGTCGCGATAGAGGGTGGCCTCGGCCTTGGCTTTTTTTGTCTTCTGCAGGGCCTCGGTGCCATGGAAAATCGGGACGTTGACGACCACGCCTACGCTGAAGCGGCCGCCCCAGCGGTGCTCGAAACCCTTGCTGAAAGAAGGGTTGCTCGCGAGGTAATTTGCCATGAAGGCTACCTGGGGCAGCATGTCGGCACGGGTAACGGCTACTTTCTTGTCATAGATTTTAGTCGCGAGATCAAGGCTCTTCGTCTCAGGACGGTCGGCATAGACCTGCTCCATATCCTTCTCCGGACCGGGCACGGCGACCGGGATGTCCTCAACTATCTCGTCGGCGAGAAGTATCTCGCTGTCGAGAGGCAGGCCGGTCTTCTGGCAAAGCAGCATCTTCGCCAGGCGGAGACCGTTGGTCGCCTTGGTGAGCATAAGCCGGGCCTCGCCCGCCTTCACCTTGACCTGCAGGGCGTCGGACTTCGTAGAAATCCCCGCTTCCAGCGACTTCTCCACATCGGCCTCCATCTGCTCGAGAAGGTCTGCGTAGCTCTCCGCGAGACGCTTTTTTGCGGCTATGGTGACTATCTGCCAGTACGCCACATCGATGTCGGAAATAACCTTCAGGTACTGTATTTCGTAAGCGTTCAGCGCGAGCTCTTCCGCCATTTTGGCGATCTGGTTCGAGAAGATGATCTTGCCGCCCATGAACAGGGGCTGCCTGACGGAAATGACCACACCGAGAACATTCTTCACATCAAGGTGGAGGTCGTTGTCAATGTTTCTACCTATAACCCCGATGATGGAGGACAGGTCAAAGTCCTCCGGAAGGGACGATAGGAATTCCTGCAGCGGCTCGTAGTACTCCCCCGCCTTTTCAAGCGCACCGGTCACTATCTCCCCCGCATTGCGCAGGTTATGGGACGTCTCGTCGGAAACGAGAGAGATGTTCTTCTCGTTCCACATATACGCGCCCGTCGCGCTGATAATGGGGAAGAAATTGGCGAGGGCAATCTTGCGGTCGTAGCCGGCGAGCTCGACCTTCGTCCGCTCCTGCGAGAGCTCGCGGTTGGATGAGACGGCCTTTTCGCGGCATTCTTCAAGGCTCAGCACTTGCTGCGCCGATGCCGTAAAAAACAGCATCAGCGCAGTCAGCGTGAGGATGGCCCTTTTCATGAAGATACGGCCCGGAGGCTATAGCGACGCTATATTCTTCTCGTTGAGAAGCTGCTTGCCTTCGGCCGTGTAGGCGTACTCAATGCGGTCGGCATAGTGTTCCTCCACCTTGCCGCGAACTATCTTCGCGGTCGAATTGACCATCTTGTTCTGGATGGTGAAGGCCTCGTCGCAGATGATGACCGCCGTCGGAAGCCAGCGCTCCGGGAACATGCCGCCGCGGGGACCGTCCTTCTTGTAGGAGTCGATCTCCGCCTGGATCTTCTCCAGCATCGCGACCTTGCCCTCACGGCTCTCCGGATCGAGTCAGGGACGATGAGGACCACCGTGTAGGGCTTCTGGTTGTTGTAGAGAACGACCTGGGAGATGTACTTGGAACCGTCGGTCAGGCTGTCCTCGAAGCCCTCAGGGGAGTATTTCTCCCCGTCGGAGGAGATGAGAAGCGATTTGAAACGGCCCACGACATAGAGGAACTCCCTGTCGGTCGGGCAAATGTATCCCATGTCGCCGGTGTGGAGCCAGCCGTCGACGATGGTGTCGGCCGTCGCCTTCGGGTTCTTCCAGTAGCCGGCCATGACGTTCTCGCCGCGGATGACGATCTCGCCGCGGGTCCCGTCGGGGACTTCGTTGCCTTCGGCATCGCAGATCTTGCAGTCCATGGGCTTCACGATACGGCCGGAGGAACCGAAGATGGCGTGGCCGGGGGCGTTGGC
>CADAXR010000006.1 GCA_902791945.1 uncultured Bacteroidia bacterium | reverse complement strand
TTGGAGCCCACGATGTTGAGCTCGAAGTCGTAGCTCATCTGGCGGCCGCGGCTGCGCGGGAACGTCCAGTCCTTGTAGCTGCCGCCGCTGGCGAGCACCGCATCAGAGGCGTCGAGAGCCGAGATGAAAACCTTAGGATAAGTGCCGGCGGGAACGGGGATATTGACGGTGAGCCCGTCGGTCGCCTCCGACAGCGCAGCGTCGAGGACAAAGCTGACCTCGTCGGCCGCTGCTGCGGGAGCTATCGAAGGAGTGGCCGTCGAAGGGTCGGCAACATCGAAGGTGCCGGTAACACCCTTGCCGAAGCTGACGGAGATCGTCTTCGTACCTTCAGGGACGCTGTTGAGCGTCAGGCGGAGAGCAGCGCCGACGTGGTAGAACCACAGGTCGTCGTCGGCCGGGTTGTTGACCGCGATCATCGGAGTGGGATACCAGTCGCCCATGCCTTCGGCAGTGATGTCGTAGGAGTCAGGAAGGGTTACGGCAGGCGCCGAGGCATTCCCGGCTGCAACGGAAGCGGGATAGATGGCGTAACCATCGCGGACCTCGCTTCCCTCGGGAACGAAGGAGAACACGCCCGCAGCGGTCACCTGTGCGGTCTTGTATGCACCGGCAGTAGAGTGAATGGCAATCTCGTCGGGATCGGACCAGGCGAACTTGCCGGAAGAAGGGTTGAACTCAACCCTCGACTCGGGGCCGCCGATGTGGGCGGTCAGTTTTTCACCGCCGGCCGGAGCATTGAAGGAATTTCCCTTCTTGCAGGCCACCGCGGCGAGCACTATAGCGAGTATTGCAATATATCTTTTCATATTCATCTCCTCCTTTATTCGCTTGCAGTTTCAATGGTCCAGCCTTCTGACGGAATCCCGATATCTGCCGGATTATACGTCGCGGCGGCGTTCATCACAAACGTGCCGTTCGCCGCAGGGGCAGATGTCAGCCAATTTTCCTGCTCCGAACCTGTAACACCGTTCGGCACGGTCGAAAACATAACCTTCATATAGTTCAAAGACTCGCACCATCTGAACATAGATGAAAAAGCACCGGATTGGGAATATGAAATATTGGCTATATAAGGAACCTTGGTCAGCGAAACGCAACCTTCAAACATATGACTATAACCGCTCATATAAATCGACGTCGCGTGAAGTTCCGGGGCCTCTTTCAACGAACCGTTGTTAGCGAACATATAGCCACAACTAGAATATCCAACTGATTTAGCAAGGATAACCGGTGGTTCCTCAAAAGCACAACCCCTGAACATTCCATAATAACAATAATCAGCCAAATCAATAGCCGGCAGCGTTTTTACCGGGCAGTGAGTCAGGCGCAGCGAAATTGGTTGGTATGCGAACATACCGCTATAGCAGTAATCAGCAACTTCCGTCGCGGGTAAATCAATCCTGCTTATGCAACTGAAAGAGAACATCTCAAGATAACACCCGTATGTCAGTTTGGTCGCCGGCAACAATAAGTCAAGGTCCGGATGTGAAAACCAATTAGGCGAACCGAACATCCCAACAAAATTGTATCCTTCTTCTAAAACTTTCAAAACAGAGAAATCATCCGGCTCCGGGGTTATCAAACTCATAATATTTCCGAACAGGAAACCCTTGACGTCGCTTTTGAAAAAAGTTTCAGTATTTCTACTAGTACTATATCGCTTATTGTTCCCCCGGAAGTACACGCGCTGGCCGCGATTGAGAGGGATAGAGATATCTTCTGTGAATGGCGTCCATATCTCATTGTCCAGACTGTACTCTATAGTCAAGCCCAACGGATTCATAACTTGTAACGTTCCCTTCCTGTCCAGCATAGCGCAAAGCGGGAGCCTCGAGACGTCAATTGAGACGTCGAGTCCTGGCGCAAATCCGTCGCCCCTTTCAACTGTAATGTTGATGTCCTGTGTCTTTTCAGCAACAAGATTCCCGAACCTGTCATAAATCTTATAAGTGAGAGCCTCGTATGTTCCGACCGGGAGCGGAAGATTGATGACGAAATCTTCTTTCTCCTTGGCAGGGGAAGAGAGGGTAAACACTATATCCTCTCCAGGCTCGGCGCCACATTCAATAAACGGCGAATCCGTCTCCAGACCTTCAACCGCAAAATTACCGGTAATTTTCTTGTCCGGGGTGATTATAATAGTCTGCGTTTCATAAGGGAGTCCGGGGAACACCAGACGAAGGATGCCACCAAGATGCTTGAAATACAAGTCATCTTTCTCAGGGTCATTGACTGCAATCATCGGAAGCGGGGAATAATTTCCCATACCGGTCTTCGCTATTGAATAAGCCGCAGGGAGATTTACAGTGAGTGATGCGGCATCAGAGACGATATCAGCAGGATACACCGCATATCCGTCCCTGGCCTCGCCATCTGAAAGGTGTACACTGAAACATCCATCGACACTCAAGGTCGCAGTCTCATACCCGCTTACCGAACGGTGGACGGCAATCTTGTCACCGTCAGTCCATGAAAATTTTCCAAGATCATCGATACTGACCCTGGTATTGACAATCCTTGCTTTCAGAGTCTCCGTCTGTATACCCTCCGCAGACCAGGGCAACTCCTTCGAGCAAGAGGAAAGAGCAAGAATAAATATAACGATAAGTGTCTTTTTCATAGTCATATCCTCCTTTTTTATTCCGTAGCGTCCTCAATAGTCCAGTTTGAAGGAATCCAAAATGGCCTGTCCCAATCGGCCTCCGGGTTCTTTACGAAAGTCCCGGTCTCATTGACCTCGAACAGCCAATGAAACTCGTCATCGTCGTCCATTGTAAAAACATTACCTGGCCTAGCGCCATCTGCAAAACTCTTGAACATGGCCTTGATATATTTCAGGGAACCACAGTAGGCAAACATCAGACAGTAACATTCGTTAACCAACACTTCTGCCGGCAGATCCGGAGCCTTCGTCAAAGAAGAGCAGCCATAGAACATAGCTTCATAACACCCCTCGGCCAGAGTCAAAGCAGGGAGGGCCGGAGCGGAAGACAGGGAAGAGCACCCATCGAACATACTTAAATAACAATAATCAGCTAACGTAGTAGCAGGCAATTCAGGGGTTTTCTCAAGCCCAGTACAATCACGGAACATATAGGAATAGCACTCCTCTTTTAATGTAGTTGCAGGGAGAGAAGGCATTGACGTCAAGCCCGAACAACCCTCGAACATCTCACTATAACAATAGTTAGTCAGGACGGTCGCAGGTAGTTCAAGGCTTTTCTCCGGATGATTCAATAATTCAGACGCATTGCGGAACAGTTGACGGAAAGTGTTTGCCTCATGAAGATCGAACCTTTCGGAGAAACCAGTCGAAGAGAGAAGACTCATTATGTTGCCGTAGATATAACATTCCCCAGAGGTAGAGATCATCATGCCCGAATAGCATTCGTTGTCTCCTCTTAAGTAAAGGCATTCACCTGTTTCAAGAGGGAGGTTGATTGAAGAACCGTTATCCCGTGTCCAGACGGAATTATCCCGGCTATATTCAATCCAGAGATTGCCAGGATTAGTTATAATGACGTTCGCATCCTCAACTGCCTCAAAGCAAAGGGGAACACCTACTGTACTGATGACTGTCTCGGCGCGCCGACCACGGCCGGAATAGAAAGATCGTTCAGTCTCATCTTCATACGAAAAGACGACCTCTCCTTCTTCATTCTTCGCCTTAACGGAGAGCGCATCATACGTGCCCGTCGGGACAGGGATGTTGAGAATGAGGCCGGATGTGTAGTCGTCCAAGGGCTCGGTGAGATTGAAAGTGAGGACGTCGGCTACATCGTCGGTCACGATTGCGGGGACTGACGATGCCGGGTTATTCACCGTGAAGCTTCCGGTGATGCGCTTGCCGAGGGACACCTCGAAGGAGGCGGTCGCAGGCGAAACGTCGTTGAGCGTCAGACGGAGAAGGCCTCCGATGTGGCGGAAGGACAGCGACTCGATGGAAGGATCGTTGACTGCAACCATCGGGGTCGGGCACCACGAGTCCATACCGGCGGCCGGAATCTCATACTCGGAAGGGAGATTGACCTTCAGCTCATCGTCGCCATAATTTTCCTCGTCTACAACGGATGCGGGGTAGATTGCGAAGAAATCCCTCTCCTGCGTCTCGCTCATCACGAAGAACAAGTCGCAGGTGCTTGCCGGGTCATTCGGGACGACCATTGCCTTCTTGTATCCGGTGGGGATCATTTCTTTTTCCCCACGCATACCGGCAGTGACGTGGACGGCGATCGTGTCGCCCTGGGCGGACCAGGTAAACTTGCCGTCGACGTCGTCGAACTCGACCTTGGTCTGGAGCAGCTCTCCCTCTCCCTGAGGAAGGGCGATCTTACCCTGAAGGCTGACTTTGGTCTCACCCTCAGCGAGCCCCCTTGCGTACTCCTCACGGACATTCTCCTTGTTGCACGCCATCGCGGCAAGGAGGATCATACCATATATAATATTTTTTCTCATCGTCAAATCCTCCTATTCAGCCAGTTTAACAAGACGGACGGCAAGGCCGACGTAACGTGCAACCCCCCATCCTTCCCCGGTAAATATTCCGGGCCCCACACTTCCGACCACCATCGCGTTTTCCGCGTCATTGGCAGTACTTGTCCAGTAAAGACCGAACATCCCTCCGGCAGGCGATTCTATAGAAACATAATTATCACGCCGTAATCCGGCGTGAGTCAGGAATACGGCGCCGGCAGATTCGGCGGCCCTCCATTCACCGAGTGAGAGGACGGTCCCGGAAAAATCGGCGTCCCTGTTTATATCCTCTGCGGTAAATATTCCTTGATCCCCTGCAAACCGGGTCGCAAAATCGTCGGAGAAGAGGATAATTCCGGGAAGATTGTAGACCGTGGCATTCATGTAACGGGCATTTTCCCGTCCGTTGAGAGTAGATGCCTCCCTTGTCTGGAAGAGATATTTCCACTCTTCACCGGAAAGCGTGTACCAGCCTTGACCAAGTTTACTGGACAAGGTATAATTGTTGCCCCAGTCGCAGTATTCGGAATATCTGTCCCAAGACGTGTGCGGAGGGACATTCCCAATTGAGGGACCGAAACCGTAGGCATTGGTGTCTTCCTGCCCGGAAATCTTACTGTCATTGAATGACCAAGGCTGGTAGTTGACCATTGTATTGTCAGCGGCGGCAATGCCAGCAGTGGCCCAACTGAAGAGATCGAACGTTGCAGTTTCGGAAAACTCGATGGTACCGCTCTCCTTGAAGCACCTGTCGTACTGCTGCTTGTGGAAATCCCACTCGCCGGCCTTGTAAACAAGGTTGCCACGGGAGAACTGAACCTGCTTGGTCTCGGAGACCGAGAACTTGCCGGGGAGGACGTAGGGCTTGTTGCCGCCCCAGTTGATGTCCTCGCCTTCGGCGCCGTTCCAGTTGAGGTCCTCGCCGTCGGCACCGTTCCAATTGATGCCCTGTCCGCTTGCGCCGCCCTCGTCCAGCTTAGGGAAGTAAAGACCCGTAATCTTATGCTTTTTCGCAGCCCCGAAGATGATCCATTCTCCGTCCTTCTTCATGTCCAGCTTCCTGGTACCGATTTCGTTGCCGGTGAATTCGAGGGAGATTTCCCCAAAGGCATCCGCATACGAAAATACTGTCAGCACCAGCGGGTCGCCGCCCCGGACTAGTTTGATGCCAGTCAGGTCAACAGTGATGGAAGTCGACTCACCGTGGCTGTCGTCCGTATAAAGATTCCTGACACAAGCAAGGGGTTGATCATCCCTGTTGGAGACCAGACGGAACTGCGTCAGGTTCACCTCGTCGTTATCACCGGCGCTGATGGAAATCTCATAGGCGTTGAACATAGGACTTAAACTCAGCTTCACTTCCTGGGAGGCCGGCTGCTCCCCTATAGGGAATGCAAACATATATGCATACTTCATGTCCGGCAGAAGCGTCAGCGCATCCGCTCCAGTCGCTCCCTTAGGCGTGAGTTCCTGTACGGCCGGGTAGGTCAGGGTCAGATTGTAAAGGTCAATCTCATTCTCCCATTTCCCCTCAACGAATTCCGACACGGAAGGTGAAGGGTATAAAGCGCCGAAAGTGTACATCAAATCATCGCCCTCCTGCCATTCAAGCGCCTCAGCAACGGGGTTCACAGTTGCCTTGCTTATGGCCCCGTCAGTTGAAACGCTTCCGACCGAATAATCACGAATGACATAGCCATCGATATCGGACACGCCCCAAGCCATAAAAATGGCGAGCTCATCGCCCGGAATCCAGTCGATACGCTCGATAGGTTTCTGTTCCCCGATGACATCACCGCTATACGCCGATTTTGTCTCCGAAGCTACGGACGAGACTGAAAAACGGATGGGGCCCATTGCGCGGAATGTGTGCTTTTTGCACCCCGCTGAGAGGATGGTGAGGGCTGCGAGAAGCGCAACCATTACGATACTTTTAAACTTCATACACATTCCTCCTATTGAGCCAAGAAGGAAAGCGCTTTCTACCTGAACGCCAACCTCTTGGAGTATTTTCGGACGATTGTAAGTAACTGACATAATTTCTTAACGCGCAAAAAATTGGGCAAATATATGAAAAAAAACCGGTTTTTCAAATAGGAATCCGCGTTATAATAGTCCGCCTGCCCGATTTCAAGGAGGGCGGCCACATTGTCCAAAATCCACATTTTTACTATTTTTGCCATATGAAAAAGACGCTTTCAATTCTCCTTTTCGCAGGACTTTGCGCAGCCTGCGCCAGCCCTTTGGGCAAGTGGGTTGACCCCTTCATCGGCACCGATTACACGGGACACACAGCGCCTTCGGCCGCCTGTCCCCTCGGGATGGTGCAGCCCGGTCCCCAGAGCGGCAACTACTTATGGAAATATTGCAGCGGCTACAACTGGTCCGACTCTATTCTCGTGGGCTTCGCCCAGAACCGGCTCAGCGGCACAGGCGTCCCGTCGCTCTGCAACGTGCTCATAATGCCGTTCTCCGAGGCTCACGGGGAGGGTTACGCCAGCCGGAAGGAGGCCGAGGAGGCCTCTCCGGGCCATTACGCCGTGTCCCTTCCGGACAACGGCGCCAGGGTCGACATCACTTGCTCGCAGCGCGTCGCCTGCTACGAGATAAGCTATTCGGGAAAGGAGCGTCACCTTTTTGTCAATCCCCAATACATTCAGCTTCGCAGTAACGACCCGAAGGCCAATCTGTCCAAGGGCATCAAAGCATGGGAAGGCGAGACGCCGGACAGCAGGACCCTGCGGGGGCATATCCTTGCAAAGAGCTGGGTCGAATACGACATTTGGTACGAAATCTCTTTCGACCAGCCATTCAGAGCCTGCGACTCCGTCGTGCTACACCCGGACTACAAGGCCCCGGCCTGCGTCCTCGATTTCGGCAAAGGCGGAAAGCCTCTCAAGGTTAAGATTTCTCTTTCCTACACAGGCGCCGAAGGGGCCCGTGCCAACATGGCGGAAGTCCCCGGGTGGAATTTCAAGAAAGTTAGGAAGGCCGCGGAGCGCAGCTGGGAAGACATCTTCGCGCTGCTCCCGATAGAAGCGCCGGAGAATATCATGACCGCTTTCTACACCTCGATGTACCACATGTACTTCCAGCCGAACGTCATCAGCGATCTCGGCGCCCCGGTCCGCTATTCGACGTTCTCGCAGTGGGACACATTCCGTGCGGCGGACCTGCTGAGGACTCTCCTTACGCCTTCCCTCGAAGCCGACATCGTAAACAGCATGCTCGCGGAAGCCGAAGAGCGGGGACACCTCCCCGTCTGGGACCTCTGCGGCAAGGACAATTACTGCATGATCGGGAACCATGCGGTCCCAACGGTAGTGGACGCGTGCCTGAGGGGGCTGCCCGGGATTGACAAGGAGCGCGCCTGGGCCGCCGTCAAAGCGTCGCTGACGACCTCCCACGAGAAGTCCGACTGGGAGATTTACGACAAATACGGCTACTATCCTTTCGATCTGGTAAAGGAAGAATCTGTCTCCCGCACCCTTGAGACGTCCTACGACGACTGGTGCGCCGCTCAGCTCGCAAAAGCCCTCGGCAAAGACGAGGACTGCGTCTTTTTCGAGGCCCGTTCCCGCAATTACCGCAACCTCTTCGACCCCTCCACCGGATTTTTCCGCCGGAAAAGACTCAAAGGGCAACTGGAGGGAGCCCTTCGAACCGTACCGCTACTCCCACGCCGGGAAGCAGGGGAGGATATTTGAAGGCAACATAGCTGTATTTTTGCAAAAGTAATTTTTAAATATTACCTTTGTAAAAATAATAAATTATGAATCAAATTTATTTCGAAGCGAAGGGAGAAGCGTTGCTGGCGCGAATAGGAATGAGCAAGAGCGAGTTTGCCAGAAGAATGGGTATCCGGAAACAAAATGTAAAAGCACTGTTCAAGACGAAAAACCTGGAAACCATCCATAAAGCATCAGAAGTACTTGGAGTGCCTTTCGTTTTGCTTGTCGGTTATATTGAAGAGCCTGATTTAAGCGACCCCCCTATCGCTGTCGATGAAAAAGACAATAAAGAAATTGTCATTCGCGAAGATGATATCCCTACAGGAGATACAGTAGAGGACAGGAGGCGTCGTCAACAGATAATAATGTCTTTTTATCATAATTGGAAACAACTCAATCCTGAATCCAAGAAGTATAATTTAAGCCTTAAAGACGATATTAACATAAGATTTATCTCCGTAAAAGAAACGGCAGGTCACGCTTCTCTGACTTATTTATCCACACTTGCCGTTCTTCAATTGGATGCAATTTTGACAAATGCAGTTTTTATAGAGAAGTTACCTGCAAACCCTAAAAAAAACAACCAACGTGGTTTTGAAAGTATGATAAAGATGTCCTACCATTGCCCGGGCATTGGTCTGGTCAAAATGCTTGTCGGGGTCAAGCGCAGTGATATGTCGAAAGTTCAATACTGTATTACAGCCATAGACGCTGGTAAAACAAAGCAGGAGGCCCAATCGACCTCCTGCTAGATTCGCCCCAAGACTACGTGGACGGAATTACTTCAAAAAGCGAGGATTAAGCCGGCGGGGACTTTTGCACTATCCCTTGTCCATCCGTGTCACGATTTAATCGTCTCACTGCAAAGGTAAAGACTTTTTTCTATTTTACAAATTAATGGACAACTCGTGAGTGCCTGAGGGCAGGTTTTGGGTCCTGCCGTCGGGGTGGTGGAAGGTCGCCGAGGCGCCGCAGGGGATGATGGTCGTCAAATCAGTCCCTTATACCTGAGCCACAAGACGAAGAACTGATCGTAAACAGAATACAGATTCTTGTCCATAGTAACGAAAAAGCCCGGCGGTATTCAAAACCTGCCGGGCTGAAATGGGATGCAAGCGCTGCTCAGTGCTGGATTGCCATCAGGCGGATGTACTTGAGGACGGTGTCGCACCAGGTACGGTCGCCGGGGAACTGATAGCGGCAGTTGCCCTTGGGATCGGGGGTGAAGAGGGTCTCGCCGGCGGGGGTGAGAGTGACGAAGCCGCGCTCGGAGAGCTTGTAGAAGTCGTCTCCCTCGACTGCGTTGATGACCGCCTGGGGATCCCACATCTTCTGGCCGGTGTCGCAGTTGAGGAACTGGTAGGTCCACTTGATCGGGTGGAGGTCCGTCCAGCTCATGTCGGAGATCACGAGCTCGGGACGGTAGTCCAGAGGGTCGCCTACCTCGCCGGGCGAGAAGACGACGTCCACCTCTTTAGGCAGCAGTTCGAAGAACTTGAGCGAGAAATCTATGGCCTGGAGGAAGTTGTAGTCGGGCTCGACGGCCTTTCCGAAGACGCCGCCCATAGCATAGATGTCCTTGACTTTCTTTCTGACAAGCTCGACTCCGTTGAGCGGAGAATACTCGTCGGGGCCTGACTGGAGCAGGCGGGCGAGAGTCGTGACGAAGCCGATGGAGGCGATAGTCACGCTGCGGTCCGGCTGGGACGCGAGAAGCTTGCGGTAGAGCTTGTAGCCTTCCATGTAGGTCCCGTTATCCCCGACGCTGCGCTTGAACATAGGTACGCCATCGGTGTTACGGGCATACGGCAGGTTGTGGTAAGTGATCCAGACGTGGGTGTCCTTCTGGCCGTCGGTCTCGAGACCGATGGGGACGTCCGGGTGTCCGTAGAAATTGTTGAGGACGTCCACGATGTCGGCATTGGCGCGGCCCATACGGTCCACGACTACGCCGATGAGATTGCAGCGGCCCATATCCATGTAGCGGTGCAGCATCATGAGGGCGAACATGTCGTCGGTCGACGAGCCCATGTCGCAGTCGAGGATGATGCGGATGTCCTTCTGCTCGTAGTTGCTGCGGATATTTATCCCTTTGTCGAAGTCATAGACGGTGTGCTGGTGATTGGCCCTCGCGAACGCCAGGGCGGCGGCGAGGCTGTCCTCGGGGAATATCCTGGAGCTGTCGAAATAGTACTTGCCCTCCTCGGGGTCGTACCATCCGCCGACCATGTTCTCATGGGCGCGGGCGTGCTTGATGACCGCCGGGATGTTCTTCTTGTCGAACATATTCTGCGTCTCCTTGTAGGAGACCGCAAGGCCCTTTGCCGGCTGACGCAGAGAATCGAGGCTCACGGTGAATCCGTCGGGATACATCTGGCCCATAGCCCAGATGACGCTGGCGAGCTCCTTATCGGAGAGTTTCTGCTGTCCGAATGCGGGGCAGACGACGACAGACGCGAGAAAAAGAAGTGAAAGAATACGTTTCATGACACCGTTACATTTGAAATGACCCCACAATATAGCAAATATTTACAATATCTGCTCCAGGGACTTTTCAAATGTGCGCCGCCTTGAAGTCTTCCCAGCGGTACCAGGGGCCCGAGACAGGCTCGAGAGGAAGGGTGGCCTCAACGTCGTTGACGACGAGTTTGAAAATCACATCCCCGCCGCGGTTCTTGCAGAACACCAGATACATCGTCGCCGCCATAGGGGCGCGGTAATTGAACCATGTGGCCGAGATGCCGTCGGCACTCTCAGGAACAATGTCGAAACCGTCGGCGCCCATCATCGAGACAAGGAACAGGAAGCAGGTGTCGTGGCCGAAACGGAGGCGCACGGCCGGCTTTCCCGCGGCTATGGCGCGGTCAGCGTCCGCGATAAGGTTTTCAAAGGCCGGAAGGTCACGCATCGTGGCGGGCGGGGCCGCCTCCATGTAGTGGATGTAGTTGTTGACCTCCCAGAGGGCGTAGCACTCCTCGGGCGTGAAGAACCACAGCAGGCTGCGCTCAGTGCCCGTACACTGCATATTGAAAACTAGATCGTAGAAGTCGGTTACGAAGGCCCTGGCGCCACGATAGGGCTTAGGGAAGTAGGGATCCTTAAAAATACGGCCCGATATAGCCTTGTAATCGACCCTGGCATCGATAAAACCCCCCAGTTTCGTACCCCAGGGGTCGGTCCGCTTGTAGCGTCCTTCCTCCATCTGGGGCGACTCACGGCGGGGATTCTCCTTGGCGTGGGGGTTCAGCTCGTCGAGGTCGAAGCGGGATGCGCTCTCGAAAATCTCAAGACGCGGGTCCATCTTCAAAAGCCCCTGGCAGAAGGCCGTCATCGACACGATGCAGCGCGGCACCTGCGTCGCCCCGGCCGTGACTGCAGGGCGCTTTTTGAACAGCGCCTTGTTATCCTTGTATATACCCTGCGCTATGCTGTAGTGCTGTTTCCAGCCGAGAGGCGTAAGGTCGCCCGCGCGGTACTTGCACGTCTCCTCGAAATAGGCCGATGCCGTCTCCCAGATCTTCTCTCCCGTCTCGGTGAGCGCTCCCGCCTCGTGCGCGTCCCTGAGGACGCCGAGGCTGCGCTCGTACTGCGTTTCATTGAGAAGGTAGCGTGCGCCGTGACGGCCGTAGTGGCTGAGGTAAACCGGCGTATATCCCTTCGGAGGGGCGGTCACTTTATGATCCGCGAAGGGATACATATAGTACACTCCCCCAGCGCGGAGGGCATCTTCGGAGATGGCTTCCCGGGCGCTTTGCGCGGAAACGGAAACGGCGGAGATAGCGGCAACCGCAAGTGCCAGAAGAAAATTACGGAATCTCATTTGTCATTCATTGGGCGTGAATATGCCGAAGGCGGCGCAGACCTCGGCCGCATCGGCCTCGGAAAGCGTCGCACGGGGATTCTTGAGGAGGTTGAAAGCACGGTAGTTCCAGCTTCCCCACCAGGAAGCGTTCACCTCGGTCAGATTGGCCGAGACGGCCTGGGGACGCGCCGAGGACGAATTCTTTGTCGTCAGGGTGATCCATCCCTCCGGGCGGTACTGGAACCCGTTCTTGACGACGATCAGTGTGCCGTCGGGAAGATCCTCCTTCGTGTATATGGGCGTCGCGCAGAAATCGTGAAGGTTGGTCTGACCGTTAGGATTCTCGAGCGTGTACATCGTCGAGAGCATCGTCGCGTTGGTCGAGTTGTAGTAGGCGAACTTCGTGAACGGGATCTCCATCTTCGTGTAATCCGCCGGATCCTTCCCGGCATCAGTGATGTAATCCTCCAGCGTCTCTTTCTCTTCCACAGGCTCCGGCGGATATGAAGACTCCGTAACCTCGTACGGGGTGCGGAGCGCATTCGCCGCCGCCTCACGTATGGCGCCGACCTGCGTGTCGGTATAGACATATTGTGAGGGGTGCCAGACGACGCTCTCCGGGTCCGCCCCGCAGAGGGCGCCGGCCCAGGTCAGCGCCGCCGTGAAACGCCCCGCGTCGTAGGACAGGTGGTGGCCGTCACGGGTGACCGTGTCGCCGTAGAGGCTTGTACGGAGGTTCTGGATTGCCGTCCCGGAAGGGATTACCTTCTCGAATTCCTCTTTCGTCAGCACCTTCTGCCGTACGGCTCCGACAATGGCGTTATACATCGTCATCTGGTCCGAGCCGTAGCTTGGGAAGGAACTGTGGGTGGAATTGCCCTGGTAAGCCCAGGTCATGTGCCAATAGAGCTTTGCACCGGGACATTTCTCCCTGACAATGGCTACAAGGTCGCTGAGATAAGGCTCGAAAGTCTCGCCCTTCCCGGAGACACCGCTTGCCTGCTGCATCGTGACGATGTCCCACTCCCTTTCCTCCAGCGCGGCGAGAGGCTTATACCCTGTCGCCTTTTTCCACTCCCCTGTAGAATTGGTGTAGTAGGTGTAGGCCGCATCGTCGGTCTTGAAGTGCCCGGCGTGGGTCTCCAAGGTGCATCCTCCGATGTAAAGGTTGCCGAGGAAGACCTTCTCTTCCCCGGCAGCCTTGAGGATATCGTAGAGGTATTCCATCCCGTCCGCAGAGAAGCTGTTGCCGATGGCGAGGACGCTGAGCACCCCGTCATCTTTCGGCAGCTCCGGTACTTCCGGTGTCTCCGGGTCTCCCGACCCGCCGCAGGACATCAGTCCGACGGAGGCCAGGAGACTCAGGAAGACAGTATGGAAAGCCCTTTTATTCACCGGCAAATGTAATATTGGTGGAATTGATGGTCGTGTTGGACGAATAGGCCTCGCCGACGAACGGGAAGTAATTATCCGCCGTCAGGGTCAGGAGAGCATCCGTGCTGTTTCCGACTTTTCCGCTCACGGAACATCCGGAGAACGTTGCAGTTTTCTGGCAACGGCCATATAAGGCTCCGGCATAATTGACGCTGTTGTTAGCAGTATTAAATCCGGTGCAGACTATGGTAGCACCGATGCTGCTGCAACGGGTAAGCTTGACCGAGTTGTCGTTGACAAGGCAGATGACGCCCGCCGCGGAAGCGGCATTGGGAGCAATCAGGTCGCCGGTGTTGCACACATCCTCCAGGACGCATCCGGCTGCGGCTATACAGGTAATATTAGCCATTC
Source organism: uncultured Bacteroidia bacterium (assembly GCA_902791945.1). Lineage (GTDB taxonomy): Bacteria > Bacteroidota > Bacteroidia > Bacteroidales > UBA932 > Cryptobacteroides. Next base: position 40,252 of record CADAXR010000006.1, on the reverse strand, counting down.
GCGCAGCTCCGCTGTACGAATTGGTCACGTCACCGTTATTGGTACAGCTCTTCAGCACGGTATACCTGTTGGCAGCCGCCACAATGCCTGAAGACCTGGCGGCATCGGTGTAGATGTCACCGTCATTCACGCAGTCTTTGAAATTAACGACAACGGAATTGTTCGTATTTGTGGAGAAGCCGACTATGCCACCGACGTGGAAACCGTTTCCTCCGGTGCCGGCATTACCGCCTCTGGAGAATATCTGGGCGGCAGATCCGATAGCGCCGTAATTGTGCAGTCCTGTCAGGCTGGCGGAGGCGCTACTGACATGGACTTCGCCGATAATGGCGCCGACCATGGTGCGTCCGGCAGCATTGTCGTTGACGAGAGAGGATGTACCTCCTCCCGTGACGGAAGCGTAGTTCTTGACATTCTCGACCGTAGCTCCGAGCACCATACCGGCGAGCACGCCGAAAGTGCCGCCGTACGAAGCGGATACCGACATCGAGCAAGAAGCGTCGAAGGTCAGGTTCTTGACCGTCGCGCCGTCGCCTATGCAGGCGAAGAAACCGTAGGCGTTCCAGCTGCCGCTGTTGGAGAAGGACATACTGAGGTTCTTGATGCTGTGACCCTGTCCGTCGAAGGTGCCGAAGAACGGATGGCCGCTTCCGGTGAGGTTGACATGCGTCCAGGCCGTCATCTTATAATCTCCGATCGGCGACCAGTTGCTGATGGAAGAGCAGTCGATATCGGCCGTAAGTTTCACTACGTCGGTAGCCGACACTTCTCCGGCATTAACCTTGGCGGCGAAGGCCAGAAGCTCCGCTGCATTGGAAATGTAAATGGTGTTGTCCGCAGGATACTGGTCCCATGCTTCGAAACTGATGTTCGTCACCTTGCTCTCCATACCGCTCTTGATGACACCGATATAGCTCATATAATTATCTTCGGTGATGATGACGGGATACTGGAACTCGCCCCCGTTGTAATTGGCCACAGCACCGCCGGCCACCATGTCATCCACCTTGTTGACAGTGTTGATATTGGCGATAAGTGTGCCCCTGTATGTTGCCAGGTCGCTGACTATCAGTCCGTGGTTGCCGCCGCCGGTCACGGAAACGGCAGTGTGGTTGACGAGGCAGATCAGGCCGCCGACCTGGCCGTCGGACTTGGTGCAGACGAGAGTTCCGTAGTTGGAGCAGTCCTTCATCGAACCGCCATTGCCCAGGATGACCGTAACACCGCCCATACGGCAATTGCCGCATGTGTTCGTGATATCAGCGGCGTTCAGGCAGTGTTCGATATCGGTACGGTCATTGGCAGCCGCGAGGATGCCGGCAGAACGCCCGGATGTCGTGGTGATCTTGCCATAGTTGTTGCAGTTCTCGAGCAAATTCTTGATATCAGAACTGGTCGTGTGGCTGAAACCGGCCACGGCCGCCACCTGGAATCCGTTTGAATTATTTTGGGTATTGCTTTCGGACTTGACGTTAATCTCGCCGTAGTTGCTCAAGCCATTCAGGTGGACAGGACCGTCGGGAGTGCCGAGAAGATAACCTATCATTCCAAAGTAGGCGGGACTCGACGATGTATTTTCAGGAATATTCATCGGGCTGTTGTTAGTCACCTCCTCGATGGTGGAGCTGCGGGCGACGCCGGCGAGGACGCCGGCCGCCATCATCCCTGAAGGAGTCACATTGAAGACTCCATCCTCTTCACCGACTCCGAAAGTAAGCTGCGTCACGGTCGCTCCGTCAAGGACGCCGAAGAATCCGTAAGTGCCTCCAGCCGCGGGCGTACCGTTGAAACTGAAGTGCTGGAGCACGTGGTCTCCTCCCTCGAAAATGCCGCGGAAAGCGGGGCCGCTGATTGTGTAGTCGGAGTTGTTGAATGTTCCGTTTCCAATCGGAGTCCAGGAGGTGATGCCGGAGCAGTCGAGGTCGTTGAGAAGGACTGCGTGGACATTCTGCCAGAGCATGTCGCCGCTGTTGACGCCGTCGCGGAATTCTTTGAGGTCTTCCACGGTGCTGATTTCGAAGCGGTTCTCGTCCTGTACCTTAAGCTGCAGGGTGTACTGCCCGCCGCCGGTCCAGGTCTGGGCCTCAAGGGTGATTTTCCTGAGGAAAATACCCGCCGAGGTCCCGACGATGACGGTCAGCTCGTCGCCGGAGAGGATTTCCACTCCTGCCGCCGAGACCATCATGTAGGCCTCGAGAATCTTGTTGGCGGGAAGCGTCACGTTATTCAGCGCGAGGGTCTGTTCCTTCACGAGTGTTCCTCCCGCATTGGTCGTCGGGAAGATCGCCCTTGAGGCCGAAAGGGTGACGGAAGTCGCATCCGTGGCATCGGCGGGGAGCTGGAGACGCAGCTGCACGACAGCGTTCTGAATCAGGCTTCCGCCATTGTCCGCGGCCCACTCCGGGTCGAATTTAGGGGCGGTGTATTCACCGACGCCGACAAGGGCGGCGTTGTACTCAAGATGAGCGGTGGAAGAGTTGCCGGTCTGCGCCTGCTCCGCATAAGAACGGGCGTTGAAATCGTCTATCGAGGCATATTTGCCGGGATAGATAATGGTGAATTCAGTCTCGGCAGGCTCTTCTCCTTCGAATTCGGCCTCGTGGGCGGAGAATCCTTCCTTGATCGTATAGGGAAGGCCGTTGACGGAAATCTTGTCGCCCGCCTCCCAGGCAAGGGCGATGGACTGGTTGTCGTCCGCCTCGGTGAGGGAGACTTTCGAGAAGGGCTCCTCCGGCATGGAAACGCGGATGGTGACCTTGTTCCCCGCTACAGGGGCTTCAGTGGCGATTTCCTTGGCACAGGAAACGGCGAGGGCTGCAATAGCCAGTATAAAAAGTGTCTTTTTCATAGCTGTGTCCTCCTATTCGTCTCCTTCCAGCTCCTCGCCGGGATAAATGGGATTGTCGGGCATGTCCTTCAGCCCGCTGTAGAGCAGATTCTGCTCAAGATACAGCACTTCAACGCGCGTGCTTGGTTTGATGTAAATCATATTCATATATATTATATTGTATTATTTCATTCTGCAAAGGTTATGTTCTGAGACGTGGCGGTGGCGCAGTTTGCGTTGGCGGCTCCGACGTACGGGAAGTAGTTCTCCGCCGTGAGGGTAAGGAGGGCATCGGTGCTCTTGCCGACCTTGCCACTTACCGAGCAAGCGGAGAACGTAGCTCCAGTAGCTGTCGAAGCTATACTTCCGTATAGTGCGCCGGCATAGGTCACCTTCCCGGCTGTCGTGTCTATGCCGGTGCAGACAATCGTCGCACCCAGGCTCTTGCAGCCGGTGAGTGAAACGTTGGCGTGGTTGATGAGACAGATTACTCCGGCCGCGGATGCGCACGAAGGAGCGATCAGGTCGCCTCTGTTGACGCAGTTCTCAAGGACGACGCCTTCACCTGCTATACAGGTTATATTGGCAGGACGGAACGTGCCGCTGCCCGAATAGTGGACGTCGCCGTTGTTCTCCGCGCCTTTGACAAGGGTGTACCTGTTGGCGGTGGACACGATACCGGAAACACGGCCGGCATTGGTGTAGATCTCACCGTCATTCTGCAGGTTCAGGAGAGTCTGCGTCTTCGTGCTGTTATTATTTGAAGAGAATCCTACCACGCCGCCGAGCATGAAGCCGTTGGCACCGTTGCCGCCGTTGCCGCCACGGCTGAATTCCGCAGTGGAAGTGCCGATGGCGCCGGCGTTGGAGAGATTGCTCAGGGTGATGTCCTCGCTTACCGCGTGGGCCCATCCTACGATACCGCCGACTGCGACGCGGCCGGAAGCATTGTTGTTGGCAAGGGAGGATGTGCCGCCACCGGTTATGGGCGCGGAGCTGCTGACATTGTCAATATTGGCGTCCAGGACGAGTCCGGCGAGCATTCCGAAGACACCGGCCTTGCCGGTCGAAATATTCATCGAGCAGGAAGAGTCGAACACGATATTCTTCACCGTACCTCCGGCTCCGATGCCGCCGAAGAAGCCGTAGGCGCCGTAGGCTGCGGTCGGGGAGAAGTTCAGATGGAGGTTCTTGATGGAATGGTTCTGTCCGTCGAACGTGCCGGTAAAGAGCACTCCGCTGGTACTGATGCTGTTGTGGGCCCAGGTCGGGAGGGTGCAGTTGCCGATCGGGGTCCAATCCGTGATGGAAGAGCAGTCGATGTCGGCCGCGAGGGTCACGTTCGCAATGATGGCGGCCTTGTCGCCGCTGTTGACGCGGGCGGCAAATGCCACAAGGTCTGCGGCGGAGGCGATGGAGATATTGTCCGGCTCCACGGGCTGCTCGGGCCCATCTCCGCCTTCTCCCTCCATGTCAGTCACTTCGTAAGGCTTTGCAATCGCATAGCGGGCGGCCTTGAGGGCGATGGGCGCGCGGGAGTCGGTAATGGCCGTCGTGCCTTCGCTGTCGCCTACGGTGCGGTAGGTGTTGTCGTCCAGCTTTACATTGCCGTTGAAGGGGCCGATGACGGTCTCGAAGACCGTGCAGGAGGCGCCGTAGCGGGCGATGCCGTAGTCCATGTGATAGCCGTCACGGGTAAGGCCGAGGGAGTTGTTGAGGCCGGAGGTACGGAGGTTCTGGAGCATTGCGCCCGTGGATATGACGCCGTCGAATCCGCATTCCTCCACTGCGTGCTGTCCCTGCTCCGCGATGACTGTCCACATCCCGTCGGTGTCGCTAAAGGGCTTGGTGACATTCTGAGCTTTCGACAGGTCGTGATAGGCCTGCGAGAGGATGTAATACATCTTCGGGGTGGCGTCGTTTTCCGTCTGTGCGGCCTTCACTTTGTCCACAAGGCCCTGGACCGCCGTTTTCTCGGTATCGGTCCAGCCCCAGGCGAGTTGCCGCCCGGTGTGCTCCTGGATGGTGACGACATCCCATTTGCCTGTCGCGGCAACCGAGGCCAGGGTCTTTCCGGTGATATCCGTCCAGCTGGTCTGGCCGGGGTTGCAGACATAGCAGTGATAGTCACTGGAGGAGAGCCATCCGTCGTTGTACTCGGGGATGGTACGGCCGCCATAGTACATGTGGACCATCTGTATCCTGTTGAGCCCGGCGGCGGCGAGGATGCCGGGCAGATGCTCTACGGCGTCCTTGGTGAAGCTGTTGCCGATGAAGAAAATACGGAAATCGGCATCGACGTCAAGTTCCGGATCGGGATTGACAGGGGTTTCACCGGTCGCGATGTCTATGATGACGTTCGTGACCGTGCATTTCCCGCTGGAGCCGTCCTTGCCGAGATATTTGACTTTTTCACTCTCGGGATAGACATCATACTGGTAGCTGCCGTTATTGTACTTCCCGACTTTGCCGGAGGCCTTTCCGCCGCTCCAGGCGGCAGCCTGGGTGACATAGCCCCAGAAGACACCCCGGTAATCGCTGTCGGAGATGATCTCGCCGTAGTTTTCGTTGTTCTCATAGACCCCGGCGTTCGGGAGCGAAACAATGCCGCCCACGCGACCGCCGGTCGTCGAAATGAGGTTGCCGTAGTTCTTGCAGCCCTGTATGGAGGAATTGCTGTTCGTGTAGCAGCAGATATTTCCCAGACGCGTCCCGTCGGGCTTGTTCATCGAATTGGTCTGGTTGCCGCGGTTCTCGCAGTTGAGAATGTCGGTGCAGGCATTGGCTACCGCGACGACACCTGCCTGCCTGCCGGCTTGGGAGACCATATCTCCATTATTGTTGCACTCGGCAATCCTGTTGTGCTTTTCGTTACCCGTAGGAGCGTTGGCAAAGCCGACGATACCGGCGCAATGGATGGCCGTCGCGCCTGCATTGAGGTTGGCGGTGTTCGTAACGGTCATTTTGCCGTAGTTGTGGACGCTGTCCACGGTACATCCCGCATCCTTAGCATAAATGCCGCCGATGAGGGCCATGTGCAGGTAGCCGGTGCAGCCTCCGCTGTAGGACATTGGAGCATAGCTCGTGACATCGCGGACCGAAGCGTCGTACGCCACTCCGGCTATAAGTCCTGCGCTGTGGGAAACGGAGGATGTAACGGTCAGCGAGCAGGTCTCGTCAATGACGAAGTTCTGCACGACCGCTCCGGGGCCGAGATAGCCGAAAATACCGAAATGCCGGCCTTCCACGGTCTCCGCGTCCGTCAGTTTGAGGTTCTTGATATGGTGGGCGTTGCCGTCGAATTTACCTGTGAAAGGATTGCCCGTCGTCACCTGGGGGTTGTAACTTGCCCACGGGGCGGTCGCGTGGCCGACGGGAGTCCACATCGTGACTCCGTCAAAGTCGATGTCGTCGAGGAGATTTATCCAGCCTTCTTCGTTTTCCCACCTTTTCGTAGAACGCCCTTCGTTGACGGCGCTGGCGAAAGCGAGGAATTCTTCAGCATTAGGTATGCCGCCGATGACCGGATCTTCGGTGTAATTCGGTTCGAAGGCCGTCTCAGGCATCTGCCTGAGCTGTCCGGCGCTTATCGTGCGGGCCGAGACAGTGTTGCGCATGATGCCGCCTTCCGTGTCGATGATGTCGATCTGATAGCCGGAAGGATACTCTCCGGCAGGGATCGGGATATAGACAACCAGGGGCGTTGACGAGAGAGCCTTGCCCACATTGACCTTCACGGCCTTGCAGGCTTCACCGTCGGAGGCTCCGGTAATGGCGCCGGTTTCATAGTCTATCGTGAAATCGCCGCTGATCTGCTCTCCTCCGAGTCCTTTAAGGGTGACATCCCTGACAGTCGTCGTGGATTCTCCGGTGATGGACAGTTTGATGAGGGCCGTCATCGCCTTGAAGATGATCTCATCACCTTCCGCGAGGTATCCCGAAAGCGGGACGCTGAAGGAATCCATATTGATAAGGAGAGGCAGCGTCACCGTTGTGGCGTCCTTATAGATGGAAGTCGGATAGACAGCTTTGTAGGGAGCCGTGAGTGCGGCCCTGAACTCAAAGTTCGCGGTCGCGCCTCCTTCCGTCAGCGGATAGGAATTGGCACCGTTGACGCAGATTGCGTCCCCGGGAGTCCAGCTGACCTTGACCCCGTCGATGGCGGTCCTTGTCATTGAAGACATTGAAGCCTTGAGAACGGTCCTTCCAGGAGCGTCCATCGCCTCTTTGGCACAGCCGGTCGCGAAGACGACCGCACAGAGAAGTGCAAAAAATATCGATATCTTTTTCATAGCTTGTCTGTCTGTTAGTTCCACGTGTCGTCAACAGGGTCGAGGTCGGAGATGCCGCCGCCTTCCGACGGTGTCTCGGGCTCCGGGCCGGAGGTGATGTAGGTGATGTTGGTCATCTTTTCAGCATAGCCGCTGCCGATTTTACCGACATAGGACATAATGTTGGAGGAATTGACGGCATACATCTCGTGATTTCCGTCGCTCTTGTACACTCCGAGATGGCCGCTGAGGACTATGTTGCTGATATGGTCGAAGTGGGTCATATTCGCACCGATGAGTCCAAGGTAGGAGGTGTTGCAGCCGAGAATCGTTCCGGTGTTCGCGATGCGTTCGCCGCCTTCGATATAGACGGTGTCGTCACCGACGAGAGCGGCAAGCGCTCCGGTTGTCGTCCCGGGATCGGTCGTCGTGAGGTCGCCGTTGTTGACACAGTCGATGAGCGCTGAATTTGTGCTTATGTTGCAGACTATCTGTCCGATACGGCCGCCTACGATGGTGTTGACCTGTGAGGCATTGTTGGTGCAGCCCTTCACGATCGTGCCGTAGTTGCAGGTCGGAACGATGCCGCTGCAGCGTCCGAGCCTGACCTTCATCGTGCCGTTGTTGACGCAGTTCTCGATGTAGTTGCGCGAGTCGTCCTTGATGTTGGTAGCGAAACCCACGATGCCGCCGTACATGGCACATGAGACGTTGTTGGCAGCATTGGCTCCGCAGTCCATGTTGACCGTGGCCGTCACTTCGCAGTCCTTGATGAAGCTGTCGTAGGACGTCTGGTTATTGAGGTCGTAGGAACTGAACATGAATCCGGCGATGCCGCCGACGGAGAAACGCTTGGTCGTAGTGGTGCCGGTGGAGTTGATTGTCGCCGTGACCTTTACGTTCTCGATGGTCGAGCAGTAAACCGTACCGGCGATTACGCCGGCGTCGGCCATCCCGCTTGCGGTCAGGTTGAGGTTCGCTTCCACGTTGAGATTCTTGACGGTAGCGTGGGAAAGATATCCGAACAGTCCCCAGGTGCCCTGTTCGCCGATGTCGGCGGTCACATTGAAACCACGGATCGTGTGGCCACCGCCGTTGAACACGCCTTCGAAGGTGTTCCCTGAGGCTTTTGAGGCATTGTTGCTGTTGCCGGACTTCTCGGCGTTGCCGATTGGAGTCCACTCGCTCACGCCTGAAAGGTCGATGTCGGCGAGGAGCTCGATTTCGTAATCGGAGTTCATCCACCTGATGGTGGCTTCGCCGTCGTTGACGGCCTCCACGAAGTCGAGGAACTCACTGACAGAGGGAATGCCTCCTATGCTCAGGCTCGGGTCTATGTATGCCTCGTGACCCTGCTGGGAAACAGGGATGGTGAGCGAAGTCCTGCCGCCGGAGAACTTGATTTCTCCGCTGCGGGCGAGGGTGGTCGTCGCTTCGTTCCTGTAGTTGGGAGCGATTGTGAAAGTTATGATACGGCTTTCTCCTCCGCCCACTCCGTGGATTGCGCTCGGCTTGATCCAGTCCGGAGTCGTCACGATCCAGTAGGGAGCGTCCGTGGTGATGATCATAGCCTCAATGCCCGGATTGTTGGCGGCTATCTCCAGGATGGACGTCCTGTCGGCCGTGATGGTATAGACGGGATCTTTCTTATTGCAGGACACCGCCATCACCGCTCCGGCAAGAAGTACGAGGGTTATGGAATGAAATGTTTTCATATCGGTATTCATTATTTTTCCCTTATAAGTATATAATTCATACAGCTGCGTTCTCCCCTTGAATCGCAAGGCTTGCTGACAATGGAGCCGCTTCCTTTGGAAGCGTCATAGACCCATATGGACGAAGAGCCGCCCCCGTCCATGCCCGTGACCCACCAGCCGCCGAGTTTCTTGGCGATGCGATACATCTCATAGCCTTTGACGCCAAGTGAATACCAGCCGTTGCTTACCTGACGTCCGTCGATTTCGACAAGCCAGACCCTGGTCCCGTCCTGGCTTACTACAGGGAACGTCTTCGGGTCGAATTTGGAGTAGAGACTGGCGTCGGGCCCCGGGGTGTTGGACGCATCCTCGCCGTCCCTCATAATCTGGTACATCGTGGATGCCAGGGTATGGATCGGTTTCGAAGCGTCTTCGTCGATTGCCATGTCGCATTTGAACTCAACGGTTGCGCCCGGCTGGATGAATGTGCTCCACTCCGAAGCCATATCCCCGGAAAGCGCTACGACCACGCGTTTTTTCGAGGTCTGGTAGGGTAGGTTGGTCAGTGGCGTGGCCCTGCCGTCGAGTACTTCGACGACAGTGGCGGCCGCATAGCCGGTGTTGACCGTCATATTGGCCCCTGTGTATTCGCACACTACGTAGAGAACGTTTTTCGCGAGCGGATTGACGTGATTGTCAGGCTCGCCCGGATAGGGCTTGTAAACATATCTCGAAGTGAACAGGTTGGCCTGGTAGTTGGGGGAGGCGTGACGGAGAATCGTGTCGTTGACCGAGCTGTAGGAGTATTCCTTGCCGCCGGCTTTCATTTTCCCGCTGAACTTTTTGACTCCGCAGGAAGCCGTGCCGTCCTCGAACACTGTGAAAGCCCAGGCGTGGTTGGGCAGTTTACTTACGACGGCGGGGTTGTTGATGAAAATCGGTTCTCCCTCCTCCACCACGTGGCCGCGGGGGAATCCGTCGTTGGAATCGAAGAAGCAGCAGTTGACACCGGCGAGGATTTTCTGCCCCTCGCTGCGGCGCCTTGAGCACACGTCGGAAAGACGCTCGCGCAGCTTGAAGCCGTTGTTGTTGTCGTTGGAGCCTATCCAGTTGGGATTCGGCACTATTTCTCCGGCAAATGCCTGCGTAATCTCTATGCCCGGGTTTGTCAGGTCGATTTCAAGCACGCGGACCTGACGGGGGACGTTGGTGCAGCTGTAGTGGTGATAGACAGCGCCCGGGTGAAGCTGTTTGCTTTCAACTTCCTCCCAGTCGTAGTAGGCGTCAAGCGTCCAGTCCACAGTGTTCTCCTCCAGGGCATAAGCCGTCTCGCAGTTCATCATCGAGTTGCGCATCATGGCAGGAGTCGTGCCGACAAATCCGTAGCCGTAGTTTTCCTTGACTTTCGATTTGGAGGTGTTGTAGGAGCAGAGCCAGCCGGGGCCGTAGGTCCCGTCCGAAGGCCCGGTTATGGTTCCGTAATTCGAGCAGTTTCTTATCACGCCCGCATTATAGCCGACAAGGCCGCCTTCCTGGCCGGCGACGCTCACGGTGATGTCGCCGTTGTTGACACATCCCTTTGCCTTAAGGGTACCTCCAATCGAGCTGGCGCTGTCCATATAGCCGACAAGGCCGCCGACGATGAGGTTGTTGCCGGTCGCACCGGTCCCGGTGACGGTGAGGTCGGCGTTGTTGGTCACCTTTTCCATGGTGAGTCCGACGCCGTAACCTACTATCGCGCCGGCGCGGACCTTGCCTTCCGCCTCGCCGGTAAACTCAATCCTGCTCCCTTCGGAACCGAAATTCAGTTTTCCGATGGTGACGTTCCTGGCGTATCCGATGAAGCCGAGATGGGGCGAGGCAGACGCGTCAATCTTCCAATTGATGTTGTAGAGGGTCTTGTTGTTGCCGTTGATGTTGTAGGTGAGAGGCATTTCCTCCGTACCTGCCGGAATCCACTCGGTGATGGAGGAGCAGTCTATGTCGTTGTTGATTCTGACGGCTCCGTCCACCATATACTGGGCTATCGATCCCTCGCCGTTGACGGCCTTTGCAAAGGCCACGAGGTCCTCGGCATTGTTAATGCCCCTGCCGGAGGTGCTTTCGCCGCTGCCGGCGGCCTGGGTGAAGCCGATTTCGAGGCTCTCCTTGCCGATGTTGAGAACGGTAATTGTGGCGGTGCGCTCGAAGGTGGTCTTGTTTTCATCGACCTGGACCATAAAACTGGAAGGCTGGTCCCCGCCTTTTCCCGTGGCGGTTACCAGTTTGAGCCAGCTTACGGAGGAACGGGCTATCCAGTCGGTGTGGGAAGTGACCGAAATGGCCATCTGCCCACCGAGGGCGGGAATGTCCACGGATGTGGTTGAAACGCTTAGAGGCAGTCCGAAATCCTCAGTGTTTTTTTCTCCGCATGCGCACATCAGTGCGAGTATGGCGGGAAATATTACAGAAAATATCTTTTTCATAGCATCCTCGATTTATTCGGAAAGACCGTCGTCCCAGCCGGGGTTCTGCGACAGCGCAAACCCGGTGAGGGTGCGCTGGTCGGCAGGAATCGGCCAGAGGTAGTCGCGTCCTTCGTTCCATTCATAGTCTTCGGCAGCCCAGTAGGTGAGATAGCCGTGATCCCCCTCCGACAGCGAATAGCCGCTGCCCAGCTGGATCTGGTTGGTCGCAGGGGCCTGTGAGTTGCCCTTCGTGCCCCTGTAGATATAGAGGTCGGCTTTGCCGTCTTTGTCAAGGTCGATATCCGTCCCCACTTCGGAGCCTGCGATATAGATACCGTGGAACCCGCCGGTGGCTTTCGGGGTCAGTTTGGCGCCTTCACCCCAGCGGAGCAGATCCCACTGACGGAAGCCTTCACAGAAGAGCTCTACGGTGCGCTCGCGGCGCACTTCCAAAAGGGCAGCGAGCTGGGGGGCGTCCTCTTTTACCTTCTTATAGTATTGCAGCAAAAAACCGTCGGCCATCGTCGGCATCGTCATTGGCTGCATGGCTACGCGCGCGCGGATAACATCTATAGTCTTCGTGATGTCGTCCTGAGTGAGTTCACCGAGCTCGGCTTTGGCCTCGGCATAGTTCAGCAGGACTTCCGGGTAGCGGATGAGAGGGAAGTCGGTAGTAGAGGTCGTGGCAGTCTCGTGGCTTGTGTCGGAGATGTACTTTATGACCCTGAATCCGTTGAAGGTACGTTCCCAGGAGAGCTGTTCCTTCAGATGTGGTTTCGGGGTCGCCTCGCTCGTCTCGTCGAAGTCGGCCATCACGAAATCCGGCCCTTGAAGAGTCTGTGACATACGGGGGTCCCTGTTCTGGAAGAGGTCGTAGTAACTGAGGGTCTCATAGCCCGTTCTGGCCTGGATGGGCTGACCGTTTCTTTGTAGGTAGTGGTTGGTGAATTCGAGGGAAGCGCTGCGCCTCTGGTTTTTATAGTCGAACTGAATGCCGTGGCGCACCATCACATCGACGCTGTAGCGGCGTGACAGGATGGTCTCGCTGGTCTCAGCGCTTTCCAGGATGAAATATTCACGGTAGGAAGCGTTGGCGTCCACCGCTGAAAGCTGGAGCGTGTTGCCGGTGTAGAGCTGGCGGGTACCGAGCATCTTGCCGGCGGCATCGACTGCCTGGCGGAGGAACCACTCGGAGGAGATGGTAATGCCTTCAAAGGTCTGTTCGTCAACAGGGACGAATTCAGTGCCCGCGTGGTATTTGCGGAAAGTTCCTTCAAACAGGGCTGCCCTGGACTTGAGGGCGAGAGCAGCATCCTTTGAAACGTGATACACGGGGTCTGTCGCCCATTTTGCCGGGAGCAGTTCGTAAGCTTTGTCGAGATCCTGCATCACCTTCAGCATCACATAGCCGCGAGGGTCGCGGGGTTTGTTGAGATCTTCCGTGTCGGATGATTCGATCACGTGGTCGTACCAGGGGATGTCGCCGTACTGGCGCACCTTTTCAAAGTAGAACCAGGCGCGGAAAAAATAGGCTACGCCGTCGTACATCTGCTTGGTCACAAGGTCGCTGCACTTGTTGTTTTCAAGCAGGAAGTTGATGTTGCGCAGCGGTTTCCAGGTGCCTGCACTCCAGGATTTGGAAGAAGGAGTGCGCGTCCCCTTCTGGATTGCGGTAAGGGAGGAAGACGAGCCGTTGTCGTCGGCACTGAGCTCCGCGAGCTCGCCGGCCGTAGGTAGTATATCGTTGTAGAATTTATTGGCCCAGAGTTCGAGTTCCGCCGCGCTCGAGAAATACGAGTCGGGAGAAAGGGAACTCTCCGGCGACTTTGTCAGGAAATCTTCGCAGGAAGAAGCCGTGAACAAGGCCGCAATCAGGGCGAATGGTATGATAATCTTTTTCATAGTCGTCAGAATGTAATGTCAACACCGAAAGAGAAGGTCTTGGAATACGGATAGGTGCAGTCCTCGGAGACCGACGTCGTGGCCACTTCAGGATCTATGTACTTTGTGGCTCTCCGCATCGGTGAGAAATAGCACAGGTTTTCTCCGGAGAAGTAGAAACGTACTTTTTCCAGTACATTGCTCTTGATGGGAAGAGTGTATCCGACGGTGAGGTTCTTCAAGCGCAGATAGGCCGCGTTCTGGAGGTAGAAATCGGATGTCACAAGGTTGCTGGTGGTGGCGATACGGCCTCTCCTGCGGGGGAATATCGCCTTGCTGTTGTCAGCGCCTTCTTCTTCAGACCAGCATTTGGCTTCGAAGTCGGTAGGGATGAAGGTCGGGCGGTGGTATGAGTAGGGACCCCAGAAGTAGATGCAGTTGCCGTTGGGCATCCAGCTGAGTTTCCCGACACCCTGCAAGAAGATGCTGATATCGACTCCGTACCAGCTGAAATCGCCCTTGATCGCGTAGTTGTAGCGCGGGCGGGAGTTGCCTATGACGCGGCGGTCGCCGGGATTGTCGAGGGTGTTGTCGCCGGTGTTGATCTTTCCGTCGCCGTTGAGGTCCTTGTACTTGACGTCGCCTGACATCAGGTGGTTCCAGGGAGCGACCTGGGCCTTGATGCCTTTGTTGACAGTGTCGAACGACTCGATGGAGGCTTCGTATGCGGCGGCTTCCTCGTCGGTGGCGAATACCCCGTCGGTCACATAGCCCCAGATGTCGCCGAGGCGCTTGCCGACGTAGTTTTCGCTGAGGAGCTTCTTCTCGTTGTTGAATTTGGTTATGTGGGTGACGAAGTCGCCGAGGGTTGCGGTGATGCCGTAGTAGAGCGGCTGGCCAAGGACGGTGACGTTGTCTTTCCAGCTGATGGCCAGTTCATAACCCTTCGTCCTGAGGTTGGCGGCGTTCTCCTTCGGAGCGTTTTCGCCGTACACATAAGGAAGGGTCATTCCGGTGGTGAGCATGTTCTTTGTGTCACGGATGAAGAAGTCGGCGCTCAGGGTCAGGCGGTTGCGAAGGAAGCCGAGGTCGATGCCGAGGTTGGAGTTGACCACCGTTTCCCAGGTAAGGCTGCTGGACACCGGGGATTCGCTGTATGCGTAAGCCGCGTTGGTGATTCCGTCGAAGGTGTAGCCTTCAAGAAGTTTGGTCTTGATCTCTTCCCAGTAGTAATAGTTGTCAACCTGCTGGTTGCCGAGGGTACCGTAGCTGAACCGGAACTTTGCGTTGGACACGTAGGGCTTGACTTTCTCCCAGAAAGGCTCCTCGGAGAGTCTCCAGCCTACCGAGAAGGAGGGGAAGAAGCCCCAGCGGTGTTTTTTCGGGAAGCGGGAGGATCCGTCGAAACGGCCCGACAGCTCAATCAGGTAGCGGCCCTTCCAGTCGTAGTTGACACGGCCGAAGAAGCCCAGGGTCCTGTAGGATGAATTGTTCTGGTAGGCCTCCTCGATTTCACCGTTGGCCATATTGATGTAGGAGAGGGCGTCGCTGAGGGAGCCTTTCTGCTGCACTGTGATGGCGCTGCTGTAGTAGTCGTCGTAGTTGCCGCCGAGGGTCGCCGACACATGGTGGTCCTTGGCGAACGTGTTGTCGTAGGAGAAGTAGGCGTTGATGACATTGCCGTTCTGATAGTAACGGTACTCGCGGGTGAAATCGTAGATGGAACCATTGGAGAAGAGACCTCCGGTCAGGCCGTTGCCGACATACATCCGCTGGTTGATGTTGTCATAGGCGTTGGTTGTCGGGAGGCATCTGTTGGTGGCCCTGCGGTCGCGCCTGCGGTAGGTGTAGTCCGCGATGAACTTGAGCCCGTCGTAGATGTTGAAGGTGAGCCTGTTGGTCCACGTCCACCAGTTGTTGGTGTTGGAGTTGTGGTAGCGCTCGTCCATGAAAACGCCGGCACGTCCCGACATAAGTGGAGATGTCGCGTCGGCCATGAAGCCCGGGACCATCGCTATGGTGCCGTCTGGGTTGTAGGGGACATATGTGGGGCTGACGTTCTGGGTGACATTCCAGATAATGCCCTGCATCGCCTCGTCCTTACTGAGCACCTGGGCCGATCCGTCCAGCTCGTAGAATCCGCCCCATTCGTATTTGGTGCGCTCGAAGCTGATGTTGGTCGAGTAGTTCAGCCACTTGGCGATCTTTGCGTCCACCTTGCCGCGCAGCGAGATGCCGTTGTAGATATCCTTCGCTTTGTCGGCAAAGATACCTTCCCTGTAGAGGTAACGGGCCGATGCATAGTATTTCACCTTGTCCGTGCCGCCGCGGACCGTCAAGTTGTGCTCGGTCTCGGGACGTATCTTATTGAATATGAAGTTGTACCAGTCGAAGTTGCCGAGATAGACATAGGAATAAGTCCCGGTCTCGTCAGGGATGACCCAGGGGCGCTCCGGATTTTCGGTCTTGTCGCCCCTGCGCTCATAGAGCATCTGCATCTGCTCGTCGGTGTAGGTCCAGGCCCCATAGCCCTTGTATGTCTTGTAGAAGTCGTTGGTGAGGTTGATGTAGTCGTAACCGTTGGTTATGAAGTCGGTCGAAGTGGTGTTCATCGAGAAACTTGCGCGGCCGTTGTAGGTGATCTTCGCCTTGCCCTCGGCGCCGCTCTTCGTGGTGATGAGGATGACGCCGGCGGAGGCCTTGGCGCCGTAGATGGCGCAGGCCGAGGCGTCCTTGAGGACCGAGATGCTCTCGATGTCGTTGGGGTTGACCTGGGTGAGAGTGCCTTCGATGCCGTCCACGAGGATGAGAGGCGAACCGCTGTTGATGCTGAGTTTGCCTCGAATGTTGACGCTGTACTGTGATCCGTCGATGGAGCCGCTGGAGGTCGTGAGGACCAGGGACGGGTCGGCGCCCTGGATGGCCATGGCGGTGTTGGTCACTGGACGGGAGTTGATCTCCTTCCCGTCGATGACCGACACCGCGCCGGTCAGGTTGACCCGCTTCTGGGTGCCGTAACCGACGACGACCAGTTCTTCAAGGACTGTGTTCTCGCTTGTCATCACGACATTGAACGGCTGGGCTTCGCGACCCGTGATCTGGAATTCCTGGTCGTTGAATCCGATGTAGGAAGCAGTCAGGGACGCCGGGAAAGTGAGCTCGTCAAAGGCAAACTCGCCGTTGTCGTCGGTCAGGGCGTATTTCCCGGACTCCTTGTCAATAAGCGAAGCCCCGATGAGCGGCTCGCCGCTACGGTCGACGACCACGCCCTTGAAGGGCGCCTTGACCGGACCGGTCTGGGCCTGTGGGGCGGCCTTGTGCCGCGTCACCGACACCGTGTTGCCGGAAACTGAAAAATCGAGGTTCTGCCCGGCGAAAATCTGGGCCAGAGCCTCCGAGAGCGGTGCATCCTTAACAGAAACGGATATCCTTTTCTGAAGGTCTACGTTCTCTGCATTGATCACAATAGTGTAGTTGCCCTGACTCTGGAGCATTGTCACCGCTTCCTGAACGGTGACGTCCTTCAAGTCCAGTGTGACGTTCTGGGCGCCGGCAAGAATCGGCGCCAGAAGGGCAAGCGACACAAGCATTGCGCGAAGTGTGCGCAGTTGGCTTGATTTACTCATTGCAGTTTGTTTGGTTAATAGTAAGTATCATTATTTGTTGCCATATAAATATATGGTGCCGTTGGAACGGACGACCCTGAGGCCGCCGTTGCGGGCAAGCAGTTTCAGAATCTCGTCAAGGTCTTCCCCGTTGGTGAAGAAGGCCAGGAAGCGCTTGGACGCCACATTCGCATCGGCCACCACTATCGGTGTCCCGAAGGAGCGCTGCAGGTCGGCGGCAATGTCCGAGAGCGGGATATTGATAAAGCTGAAGGAACGGTTGTCCGAGAAGGTCTTGAAACCCTGCGGAGACACCCTGCCCAGGGAAATGTCGCCGTCGCTGCGGTCGAACTGGGCGATGTCGCCGGGGGTGAGGCGGACTTCACGACGCCCCTCTTCAGACGGGATGTCCAGGCTGACGGATCCTTCCATCAGTACGACTTCGAGCATGGTCGATTCGCGGTAGGCCTTCAAGTCGAAAGTGGTCCCGTAAACTCGGACATCCACGTCGCCGGACTGGATGACAAACGGTCTTTCCGGATCCTTGCTTACCTCCGCGAGCACTTCTCCGTCAAGGAAGATGCGCCTTTCCTTGCCTGTGAACGCTTCCGGCCAGGTCACCCTGGACCCGGCGTTGAGGGTGAGGACCGTGCCGTCCGGGAGGGCCACCTCGCGCGTCTGGGTCGCCGGCACCGTAATCTCCTGCCATGCGACGGGAGCGGGGGCTTTATGGAGCCGGTATCCGGTCCTTACGGCAAACGGGATGCAGACAAGGAGGGCCACGACGGCCGCCGCGAGCCAGAAAATCGCCCCGGACGGGCGTTTTCCGCCGAGGCCGAGCCGGTGCCTTGTGGCGGACAAGGCGACGACGTCGGCCTTGCCGGCCTCCGAGCGGCAGCTGTCGAAAGCCGTCTCGAGGACCGGGGTAGCTTCCGCATCTCCCATGTGCCCGGCAAGCCAGAGCTGAACCTGCAAGCTGTCCTTCTCAGACAACCTGCCCTCCAGATAGGCCTGTAACAGTTGCGGATTGATTTCCATATATAAAAAATTCTTTACTGGTAAGTAAAGAACGACGGAAACGGACCTGTTACGTAATATCAGTTGAAATTTTTTCGAATGTCTTTCAGGGCAAGCTGGATGTGTTTTTCAACAGTGCGTACTGAAAGGCCGAGCTCTTCGGCTATGCTGTCGTTGGACATAGACTTGAAACGGCTCATTTTGAAGACCTGCTTCCTCTGGTCGGGCATCTCCTCCACGGCCTTGAGGATCTTGGAATAGGCTTCGCCGAACTCCGTCCGGTACTCGGTGCGCTCCGCTCCCTCCTTTTCGACAGGGGCCTTGTCCGTGTCGATGAGAAAGCGCTTGGACTTGAAAACGTCCAGCGCGGCGTTTCTCGAAAGGACCATCAGGTAGTTCTTGAGGGATTTGGCGGGGTCGAGACGGTCGCGGTAGACCCAGAGTTTCATGAAAACCGTCTGGGCGAGGTCCTCGGTAAGGGCTTTGTCCCTGACCAGCAGCAGCAGGAACTTACGCACCTGAGGATACCAGCGGAGGAAAAGCGCGTCGAACGCCCTTTCGTCTCCACCCTTGACTCCGGCGACAAGTTCGCCGTCAGAAAACGCCTTGTATTTGCCCGAACTGCCCAATTAGTGTTTTGTGATCAGTGCAGCAAATTTAGGAATTTCTTTATATTTGTCAAATCACGAAGCGAAAACGCCAGCTTTATAGAGTCAATCCTTCCAGACAGCAGAATCGTCCGTTATTGCAGGGACATTTGCATAAATGTCCGAAAGAAGATATATTTGTCTCCAGAAGAATCTTTACGGAGATGGACAAGGCAAAATTGATAGCCGGACTGAAACAGGGCGACTATGGCAGTTACAAGACCTTGTTCGGATTGTATTATGCCCGTTTCGTCAACTTTGCGCACAAACTGACCGGTGACCGCCAGGCCGCAAAGGATCTGGTGCAGGAAGCATTCATGAAAGTTTGGATCAATCGGGACAAACTCAACGAAGCGCTCTCTATCGATGACTATCTCTTCATTATCGTCAAACGGGCTTCCATCAATTTCATCCGGGACCGCAAGTTTGCAGAAACGCTGACCCTGGAACTGAGCGAGCGCATCGGCGGAGACGCGGCATCCGATCTCCCGGCAGAGACCCGGGATCTGATTAGCAGTATCCGCACCTGCGTCGACAATATGCCGCCGCAACGCAGGAAAGTCTTTCTTATGAGCCGTCGGGAATCCCTCAGCAATAAAGAGATTGCGCAGAAACTCTCGCTTTCGGAGAAGACCGTCGAGCGGCATATTACCCTTGCGCTGACCGATCTCAAAAAAAATCATCTCTCCTGATTGGGGGACAAGCCTCTCCGGCGTGTTTTCTATTTTGTAATCAAGGTGATGACAATGGGAAACGACACCCCCTTCCAACAATTCCTGCTGGAAAATGAGCACAGTCCGGAAACGGACATCATCCTGAAAAAGATGCTGGAAGACTCGGCGTCGGATGATGCCATGCTTACAGAAGAGGGATTCCGGACTTTCGCGGAACGCTCCGGTATTACCCGAAACAGTAAAATACGCATTTTGAGGCGTTTGACCGTCGGCATCGCCGCTTCTCTTTTCCTCCCGCTCCTGTTGTTTTCATTCTGGGCGCTGCACCGCGCCTCGGAGGCAAGGGTCGAATGGGTGCAGGTAGGGACTAAATACTCCGAATCCCGCACCGTCAGCCTGCCGGATGGCAGCACCATCCTCCTCAAGCCCTGCAGCCGGCTCTACTATCCTGACCATTTCTCCGGACGGGAACGAAAGGTGATGCTGACAGGAGAGGCATTCCTCGACGTAGCGAAAGATCCCGGGAGAAAGTTTATAGTGAGCGCGGGAGACATGGATGTAACCGTTCACGGCACCCGCTTCAATGTATGTTCCTTCCTGGACAAAGAAGAAGACGAGGTAGCCCTTCTCGAAGGGTCGGTCGAAGTCCGTATGCAGGGTCAGCAAGGCTCCGTCACGCTGGCTCCCGGCGAACTCCTGAAATATGACAAGCAGTCCGGAAGCGTGGAACGGCGCCGTTTTGCCGCCAATTATTATGAAGAGGTCCTGCAGGCGGGCGGCCTCCAGTTCAACAATGAGAAACTCTGCGACATTGCCGCCGTACTCACCCGCCACTTCGGGGTCAAAATCATCATCGAAGATTCTTCTCTATCCGCCGAGCGATATTTTGCCTCCTTCATCAACGGCGAAGGAGTAGATGCGATCCTTTCCGCCCTCAACACCGGCAACCACTTTCACATCAACCACAAAAATGACATTATATATATAACCCGATGAAAGTCGTTCAGCATATAATCCGTGGAATCGCCATAGTGATGCTGTTCTTCAGCCCCTTCCTTTTGCGCGGACAGGAGATCAGCCTTACATTGCGTTCTGTCCCGATCAGCAAGGCGCTCACCGAGATCCAGAAAGCCTCCGGCTATTCGATTGTCGTCAAGTCGGACGACCTGGACATCTCCAGGACGGTATCGCTTACTCTCGAGAACGAAAGCGTGCAGTCGGCCATCAGCCGTGTTTTCGCTCCACAAAGCATTGACATCGTCATTAACGGTAAGAATATATCAGTAAGCAGGAAAAATGCACAGACGGCTCCTCCGCCGGTTGCAGCGTCCCCGCTTGTAAAGGGCACAGTCCTCGATGAGAACGGTGAACCTTTGATGAATGCCGCGGTACAGGTGAAAGGGAACAGCGGTCAGGGCGTAATCGCCGGTCTGGACGGTACTTTTGAGATTGCGGCATCGGCATCGGATGTCCTGGTGTGCTCCTTCATCGGATACAGGACCGGCGAGGAGCCGGTCAGGGGCCGCAAGGTTATCAACATCACTCTGGAGCCAGATGCCGAATTCCTGGAAGCGACGGTCGTCGTGGGCTACGGCGTCCAGAAGAAAGGGACCCTGACGGGAAGCATCGCTTCCATCAATCAGAATTCTCTGAAACAGGCGCCTGTCGACAACATCAATAACATGCTCGGCGGCAAGTTGCCGGGGCTGGTCTCACGGCAGACGACTGGCCTCCCCGGAGAGAACGAAGCCAGCATTTACATCCGCGGCATTTCCACGACAGGGACATCCACGCCGCTCATCCTTGTGGACGGAGTGGAACGGGATTTCTCCAACCTCGATCCCAGCGAGATTGCCGATATCACCATCCTGAAAGATGCTGCATCCGCAGCAGTTTACGGCGTCAAAGGAGCCAACGGAGTCATCCTGGTGACTACCCGACGCGGCGACGACTCCAAACCTGTGCTGACCTACAACGGAGCCGTGACATTCTCGACCAATGCCGACATGCTCAAACTCCTGAACGGTCCCGAATATGTCTACTGGCACAACCTGGCAACCGACCTGGACGGAGTGGCGCGCGAGTACAACGAGCAGCAGGCCGAGTACGTGGCAAATGGAGGTGACCCGCAGGGAATTTTCGGGAACACGGACTGGAAAAAGTTGATATTCAAGAATTTTGCCTTCGGCCACAACCACAACTTGAGCATCTCCGGAGGCAATCGTATAGCCCGCTATTTTGTAGGCGCAAACCTGCTCAGCCAGGATGGCATCATCGACAATGTCTGGTTCAAAAGGTATAATCTCCGCTCCAACGTGGACATCAATCTCACGGAAGGGCTTACGCTGAAATTCGACCTCTCGGGCCGTATCGAGAGGCGCCATCAGCCCGGCGTTTCCGCCGGAAGCAGCGATCCGACCGCCTCACTTGACAACGGCGGCGCGGAATACGGCTACAAGAACATCGTATTCTATACCATTTCCGCACGTCCTACTACCCGGCCGCAACTTCCTGACGGGCAATACATCGGATACATGAATCCACTCATCGCCAGAGACGAATCAGGGTTCAACGACAAGAGTGCGTACTATGTACAGTCATCGGTAAGTCTGGAGTACAGGTTTTCCAAACTCAAAGGGCTTACCGCCCGTGCAATGGGCAGCTATGACTTCCGTAGCACACTCCAAAAGCACCTGATGCTTCCCTTTTCCCAGGTTACTCCCCAATATGGGAGTTCCGACGGGAACGGCGGCGTCATCCTTACCCCCGGTAATTCCCCGCATCTTTCCACAGGAATTAATTCCCTCACTGAGACCCACGCCTTGTTCGGACGCTACACCGTCCAGGCCCAGCTGAATTATGCCAACACCTTCGGCAAACACGATGTCGGCGGCGATGTCGTATGGGAACAGAGCGGGACGCACTACCGCACATTCTCCGCATCCCGTCAGAAGTTCGTCATCACAGAGATTCCCGACCTGGACTTCGGCGGCGAGATCACGCCCAATTCCTCCAAGGGCAATCATAACCTGACAGGACGTCAGGGCCTTCTGATCCGGGGCAATTATGCCTTCGACCAGCGCTACCTTATTCAGGCCTCAGTCCGCATGGACTGGTCGGCCAAATTTGCCAAAAAACACAGGCTTGGCGTTTTCCCCGCCGTATCTGCCGGCTGGCGAATTTCCGAAGAACCGTTCATGGAGCCGTCCCGCCGCTGGCTCGACAATCTCAAACTGAGAGCTTCCTGGGGCATGCTCGGCAATGATGCCATATCCGATTTCCTATATGCGCAGGGCGTCGGACTTACCAAGAATCCGGATGTCGTTATAGCCGGCCTGCCCGATCAGAGCATCTACACGACTTCCATTCCCAATGCCGACATCACTTGGGAAACGACCTCCACCGTCAATGCAGGTCTGGACCTTTCGCTATGGAAAGGAAAACTTACCTTCGAAGGGGATGTCTTCTACAAAGTGACGCGTGACATTCTCCAGTCCCGTGCCGGGGAATTCCCACCCTCGATCGGCGGCAATTATTCCGCCATTGTCAACAAGGGCATCGTGGATGTTCGAGGATTCGAGATTGTCCTCGGACACAAGAACCGTGTCAGGGATTTCACCTACAGCATCTCCGCCAATCTGACCTACGCAGCAAACCGCTATGTAAGCACCAACGACAGCGACAACATCCCTTCCTACCAGAGCAAGATCGGCCAGCCCCTTGGCGCCGTCCTGGGCTATGTGTCCGAAGGACTGTTCCAGACTGAAGATGAACTGCTGTCATCGCCCAAAACAAGCGATGCCGTCCGCCTCGGCGACATCAAATACAAGGACCTCAACGGAGACGGCAAGATTACGACTGATGACAGGACATGGATTGCCGGCGCACAGCTCCCCAAGATGATGTTCGGCCTTAATTTCGACTTTGCATGGAAAGGCATCGGCCTCTCACTTTTCTTCCAGGGGGCGGCGATGACCGATATTATGCTCTGCGGAATGTATTCCGCCCTGAGTTTCTCGGACGGCACCTATTACACCCAGTCGTTCAAGTGGGGCAGCAATCCGCCGAAATACCTGGTAGAGGGCAGCTGGAGGCCGGATCATACAGAGGCCTCATACCCGCGCCTGAGCACCGCTTCCAGCACCAACAATGCCGTCGCGAGTGATTTCTGGCGAAGGGATGCCTCCTACCTGAGGCTTAAGAACTTCAGCCTCTCCTATACCCTTCCCTCCCGTTGGACACGGAAAGCCCACCTCGACAATGTCAAGGTTTACTTCAACGCCACTAATGTGCTGACGCTCTCAAAACTGAAACGGCTGGGTATCGACCCCGAGGCCCCAAGCGTCAACAACGGTTATTATCCCCAGCAAAGGGTTTTCAGCCTTGGTCTTAATTTCTCATTCTGATCCACGCCTATGAAAAAGATTGTCAACCTTCTTTTTGTGGCCCTGACCTTCGCGGCCTGCAGTTCGGTGGATCTGTCTCCGACCGACCGGTACGACAAGGCCTACGCCTTCAAGAACACGGAAAATGCCGAAAGATACCTCAACTATTTCTACAAGGAAATATATCAGTTCGGACAGTTTGGTTCCAACGCCCTGGGCGGCAGCAATGCCAACATGTCGGACGGCCTGACCGACATCCTCAAATACGGCGGGATCGTGGCCGGTACCGGCGACTGCAATCTGATCATGACCGTCGACGGCCAGCAGCGCGCCACGCAGAATTACTTCGATGCATGGACGACCTGTTACGGTTGGATACGCCGGATCAATGAATTCCTGGACGGTCTGGAAGAAAACAGGAAAAACTTCTCTCAGGAAGTGGCCGACCGGTTCAAGGCGGAGGCGCTCTTTTTCCGCGCCTGGTCCTACTTTCTGATCATGCGCTGTCACGCCTCCGAAAAGGACGACCTGGGCGTCATCCCCTATACGGACATAAAGACCATGAATGCAGAGGGGAAGGACCATGCCCGGGCGAACCTGTCAGACTCCTGGGACCTCATTCAGGATGACGTGGAATTTGCTGCTTCCCATCTGCCGGAACGGGCAGACTCACGCGGAAGGCTTCACCGTTATGCCGCTCTTGCCCTGAAGGCGCGTGCCATGCTATATGCCGGACGTTACGCCCTTGCCAAGGCGGCTGTGGAGGAAATCAATGCTGAAGGCGGATATGGCTACGAAGAAGATTATGATGACATCTTCGCCTCATTGGATTCCAAGGAAGCTATCTGGGGTTACGGATTCTCTTCCGGCATACTGACCCATCAATTCGACGCCAAGTATTCCCAGCCGGGAGACGTGTGCCTGAACGGCAATTTCGGCAGCGGCCTGGCCGGTCCCACCCAGGAATTCGTGGATATGTTCGACAATGCGGACGGCACGACCTTCGACATATCCGATGCGTCACGACGTTTTATAACTCCGGACAATGTGGCCTCGCGCGACCCGCGCCTTGCGAAATGCGTCCTGTACAACCAGGCCGAATGGAAGGGTCGCATGCTGGAATGCCATGAAGGTGGAGTGGATATGAAATATATGCCTTATGGTTCGGTCAATTCACCTGGCAATACAGTCACAGGCTACTATATCCGTAAACTGCTTGATCCCGGGAACCATGATTTCCTGGTCAATGGTTCCTATCAGCCATGGATTGAATTCCGCTATGCGGAGATGCAGTTGATCTATGCTGAGTGCTGCGCTTGGGAAGAAGACTATACCACTGCCTGGGAGACCGTTGACGCGCTGCGTACCGCCCGTTTCGGAGGAGAAGTTTATACGCCCCCGATCGATTCGTGGGAATCCGCCCTAGATGTTATCCTCAAGGAGCGCGCCGTCGAACTATGCTTCGAAGGTCACCGTTTCTGGGATCTTCGCCGTACTGGCCGGGCGGCCGGTGTACTGGACGGCAAAAAGTACAGCGGTGTCTGGTGGCATCCGGCCGAAGGTGGGACTTTTACGCCCGAACTGATTATCTGCGAGATGGGTGTCCGCAAATATCCGGAACGTTTTGACCGGTTCCCGATCCCACAGACAGAAATCAATAACAACCGTCTTGCACGGCAAAACAGCGACTGGTGATGAAAAAGTGGATCTTGACGGCAATGATTCTCCTTGCCCCGGCAGTTTCCTGCCAGAAACTGCAATTCCCGACCCGATCGGATGACACGTCCCTTAACGGATTGAAGTGCTTTGTCTATTATGATGCGGAGCAGCCTTCCGTCCGGCAGGAGCTGAACCTGCTGACCGGCACCTTCAACCGGGAGAGGGGCCTCATCAGCTATGTTTTCCCGACCGACGAAAGGTTTACCCAGGAGGCTCTCCAGCGCTGCCGCATTGAAGCGACCATTCCACCTACGGCGGTTCTTGAGCTGACCGACGCCGGCGGGACGGCGCTCGGCCACGGCTTCGAAGGCTTCTATGACCTGCGTAATAAGACGCTCTACTTCCGTATTACGGCAGCCGACGGGACCGTCAAATCCTACCAATTGACTTGCAAATACACGCAATAATTTAACCATCAACCATTTAATTAACACACATTTATGAAAAAATTTCTATTTCCCTTGCTGATGCTGCTGACACTGGCAGCATGCGAGAAGGATGCCGCGAAACTTGCGTACGTCCTTACCAATGAAAATGTCAAGGTCAACAACCTGAGCCAAGACTATCTTGTCCAGGTTGACAATGGCGCCAGGACAATCTACATCGAAGTGGATTATCTTGACAAGGCCGAACTCGCCGCCCTCCAGGTTGAATTCGTCGGTCTCCCTGACGACGTCACGGCGAACCCCGCCTCCTCAACCTTCAACTATGCTGCCGAAGGCGCATCCCAGAAAGTTGAGCTGACCCAGGGCAAGGCAAAGGCCGAGTATGTGATCACGGCCGCAGCAGCAGCTCCGCAGCCTCACTTTGTTTCCATTAAACTGAACGGCGTCGATGTGGCAAGCGGTATCGCCAAGCTCAAAGGCTCTGCCGACCTGACCAAAGTCTCCGTCTCGTTCGTAGTCTCGCCCGCCAACACTGTCGTGAAGGTTGGTGACGAGGTTATCGAGTCCGCAAGCGAAGAGGCGCCCAATGCCATCGACTTCAGCGACAAGCTCAACGGCGTGAAATTCACGCTTGTCTGTGACGAAGTCAAAGCCGAAGAGACCGTCAAGGTAGTCACCACCGGCATCAACAAGGTCAATCGCCTGTGGGGCCGTTATGTCAAACCGGTTACCGCCGATGCCGACGCCTGGTGGTCCGCTGTCATTCCTGCCAGCGATCAGAATATGCGTACGATGACAATGGATGATAAATATATCTATCTTGCCAAAACCAACAAGACCCTCTTTGCCGTTTCCATCACAGACCCGTCCAATACCAAAGCTATGGATATGGGCGAATATGCTGCCGGTGGCGTGTTCGGCTCCTGCGCCCTTGCTTCCATGGAAAACGGCAATGGCGGTTATGTTACCCTTCTTAGCAATATGGTCAATTCCACGGCCAGCGAATTCGTGATTTGGAAGTGGGATTCCGTGGATGGCACACCGACAAAAGTCCTGTCCTATCATCTCCCTGAAGCCGCCCGCATCGGCGACCAGATGTCAGTAGAAGGCACTTGGAAAAACGGTAAGATCTGGTTCCACGACTTTACTTCGCAGCAGGCCGCCTATGTATTCACTGTAACCGATGGAGTTATCAGCACGACAGCTACCAAGGTGAGCTATGATGCCAAGCAGGGCAACTGGAGCGCTATTTACAAGTATGACGATACGCAGTATATCGGCGGAGGTCCCGGGGCAAAATCACGTCTCTTCACGGTCGACGGCGCCACGGCGACCACCCAGCTGGAGCTTCCCGGCGCCTACTTTGCCAATCCGCTCCACGGTATCCGCTTCTTTACCTTCAACGAACAGGAGTATATGTCCTACGTCGTGCTCCGCAACTCGTACCAGGACGGCCAGTTACGCATCACCGAACTCAACGGTGAGACGCTCAAGGCCTCTTTGGAAACCCCTGGCGCAACCTGGATGTTCGGTCTCGGCGACCCTGTCGAGAACGACATCACGGCTGAAAAGAACGGAAATGGACTGGGCAACAGCATCCTCCGCACCATCGACGGCAAGATTTATATTTCCGCCTATGTGCCCGGCGCCGGCCTGGCCGTATTCACCATCGAATAATTCTTTTTCCACTGGGATGGCGGACCGGGTCCGCCATCCCTTTTTCTTTATATTTGCGTATGACCAGACTGTTCCTTTGTCTTGTTTGCCTTCTCTCCGCGTGCTCATCCGTCAAACCGGTTGAGACGGAAACGCAGTGGGCCATCCGGAGCATTGCCTTTGCCGCGTGGCCGGAAGCTTCCGTCCAAATAGACAATGACGCCCGTACCGTGAGCATCGTTCTTCCGTTTGGAAGCAAAGCCGGAAAGAGTGTGGTAGATATCCAGCTGGACAAGGGAATTACATCCGTCCCGGCAAGCGGCGAAACGACCGACCTGGCTACGCTGAAGGCCATTTATCTCTCCGATGTGAAGGGCAACGCAATTCGGTATGCCGTAACCGTATCCGTCAGGGCTTCCTCTTCGACAGCCTTTTCCTCGATGCGCGAAATGCGGTATCTGGTAAAAGCATGGCCAGCGGGAGACAAACTGTCTTTCCGCCTTCCTTTCGGAGCAGATCTCCATCATCTTTCCTTCGAGGCTGACACTCAGGAGGCGCTCCGTTTCTCCCCGTCCATCTCGGATATTGACCTTTCGTCCCCCCGCGAAGTGAGCGTTATTGCCGCAGACGGAGAAACCACCAGGAAAATCACACTGGAAGCATCCCTGTACCCGAAAGATACAGGTGTCCGCGGCGTCTATCTTCCCTCCCCCTCCCATACGGGTTCATTCTTCTCCTACAGTGAAGTCCGCAAGTCTTTGGACCTACTCGCTTCTCTCAACTTCAACTGCCTGTTTGTCTGTGCCTGGGCGGCCTCCAAGACGGCCTGGAACAGCGATGTGCTAAAGGAAAACAGCACTTGGCCGACCATGGCGGCCGGCAACATGTACGCCTCCTACACCGGTGGATCGGGTGATGCTGTCCACGATATCATCGAGGAGGCCCACGCCAGAGGCATCAAAGTGATTCTCTGGTTCGAATATGGATTCATGCATGGTATCGGGAAAGTAAACAATAGCGATCCCGTCCTGGCGAAGCATCCTTCCTGGATTGGGATTCGGGATAACGGCTCCGCCTGCCATTACAACGATACGGACTATTATCTTAACGGCTACGATCCGGAGGTCCAGAAATTCATGTTGGACCTCATGAAAGAGGCCGTGACCCGCTATCCCGATGTGGATGGCATCCAGGGCGACGACCGCCTGCCGGCGATGCCGCGCAATTCCGGCTATGACGAGACGACCAAAGCGCGTTATCTGGCGGCCACCGGGAAAGCGGCTCCGGCCGATTATAACAATGCCGACTGGGTCCGCTGGCGACTGGATGTCCTGAATGGATTCGCGGCCAAAATGCACACGGAACTGAAGGCGATCAAGCCTTCACTTATCGTCTGCTTTGCACCCAACAAGTATCCCTGGTGCGAAAATGTCCTGATGCAGGACTGGCCGGGCTGGATTGCCGACGGCAGCGTCGACCTGCTGACGGTCCAGTGCTATGTGATCAGCAATTATGAACAGGATGCTTCTGCCACCCTGGCAACCGTAAGGGAAAAGACAACGGCTCCCCTCTTCAACCCTGCGATGATCCTAAAGAATGGCGACGCCATCCTTCCCGTGGATAAAATCGCCGCCCAACTCCAGTACAACCGGCAGATCGGTACCTTCGGCGAATCGCAGTTCTGGTTCGACGGACTGAAAATCCCTGAAGTCCAGGAAATATTCAAGGCCTATTACAGTTATCCCATTCCTTTTCCCGACCTATGAGAAAAACGATCCTGCTGCCACTCCTTATGGCCGTTTGCTGTGCCCCGGAGACTGATTACACGGTTTTTGTCGATCCGCATATCGGAACCGGTGGCCACGGACACGTTTTTATGGGAGCCAATGTTCCGTTCGGAATGGTACAACTTGGTCCGACCAGTATCCCGCAGTCCTGGGACTGGTGCTCCGGCTATCACGCGGGCGACAGCACCATCATCGGATTCAGCCATACTCATCTGAGTGGCACAGGTATCGGAGACCTTTTTGACGTGACCGTCATGCCGGTCACGGGAGATGTCGTCTATGCGCGCGGAACGGAAGATGATCCGTGGAGTGGCCTATGGTCTTACGGTGACCTCTCCCGCGAAATAGCACGGCCGGGCTACTACAGTATTCCGCTTCTCCGGTATGGCATTACGGCAGAGCTCACCGCCACATCCCGCGTGGGCTTCCACCGATACACTTTCCCTGCCTCGGAAGACGCCGCACTGGTCTTTGACTTGGAAAACGGCGGATGCTGGGACAAGGTGACAGACTCGCATATTGAAGTTACTGACAGCGTCTCCATTCGTGGATGGCGCTTTTCCTCCGGTTGGGCCAAGGATCAGAAGCAATACTTCTACGCCGTGTTCTCAAAGCCTTTCAGGCACATCGAAGATACGCCCGCGCACTATGCCAGGTTCGGATTTCACACGACGGAAGGGGAACAGGTGCTGCTAAAGGTGGCCCTGTCGCCGGTAAGCATGGAGGGTGCGGAAAAGGCTATGCAGGCCGAGTTGCCCGGATGGGATTTCGAAGCCGTTCAACTTGCCGCTCTCAACGCCTGGAACCGGGAACTCGGCAAAATTGCCATTTCAACCGACGACCCCGTCCAAAAAACGGTTTTCTATACCGCGCTTTACCATACGATGGTCGCGCCGAGTCTGTTCTCCGATGTGGATGCGGACGAAACGGAATACTCGACCTTCTCTCTCTGGGACACCTACCGGGCGGCCATGCCGCTCGCAACCCTTATCCATCAGGAGAGGATGGATGACTTCACCCGGACTTTCTATAGGATCTATCAGCGCCAGGGAGACCTTCCAGTCTGGCATCTGATGGGTAATGAGACGGATTGCATGATCGGCAATCCGGGACTCATCGTCT
The DNA here is from genome assembly GCA_902791945.1 of uncultured Bacteroidia bacterium. Taxonomy (GTDB): domain Bacteria; phylum Bacteroidota; class Bacteroidia; order Bacteroidales; family UBA932; genus Cryptobacteroides. Next base: position 10,131 of record CADAXR010000006.1, on the reverse strand, counting down.
TCGCAGACAATATTGTGAAAGGCTTTACAGGCGGTCTGGACAAGGACATGCTGCTAAATGCCATGACGGCTACGGCCGACCGGCCCGACCGTGGTCAGGACCTTCGCATGCAATACGGATTCATCCCGTCCGACTTGTACAACTGGTCTGTGGCCACTGATCTGGAATACGCTATTGCCGATGCAGCCCTGGCGGAGGCGGCAAGCTTCCTTGGAGCGGATTCAATAGCGGTTCATTATCGTGCCCGCAGCCAATCCTGGAGGCATTTCTGGGATCCGGAAACGCATTTTCTCAGGGGATTGAAGACGGACGGAACATTCTCCGGGCCATTCAATCCCTGCGAGTCAGACCACTTTGAGAGTGACTATGTGGAGGGTACACCCTGGCAGTATCTGTGGCTGGTTCCGCACGACACGGACGGGCTGTGCAGTCTGTTTGGTTCCCGCGAAGCCATGCTTGGGAAGTTGGACAGCCTGTTTACGGCGTCTTCCGTCGTGGAAGGAGACAATGCCTCCATGGACATTTCCGGACTTGTCGGGCAGTACGCCCACGGCAATGAACCCGGCCATCACACCATCTACCTATACAGCATGCTGGGAGAACACGACAAGGCGGCAGACCTGCTCCGGAAGGTCCGTCGGGAAATGTACACGGACCGTCCGGACGGCCTTGCCGGGAATGAAGATGTCGGGCAAATGAGTGCCTGGTATATACTCACAACGCTTGGATTCTACCAGACGGAGCCGGCGAGGCCCCGCTTCTGGTTCGGCGTTCCGGCGTTCCGGAAGGCGGTTGTCCGCGTGGGCGGAAACACATTCACAATCCTTGCAAAGGGGCTTCAGGACAATAGTTATATCCGTGAAGTACGGCTAAACGGCAAGCCATACGACCTGCCCTATATCACCTACGAGGATATCACCAAAGGTGGTGTCCTGGAATTCAGAATGGGTCTATGAGAAGGAAAATGACAATAATCCTGTTTTGTATGCTCTCTTGCGTCTCATGTACCGGAGAGAAAACCGCGCAGGGAAGCCAATCCGGCACTGACGGGCCTGTGCCTCCTGCCGAGCGGGTCCTGGCCGCGCCGGGCGGCCTTACCGCACAGAAGACGGAAGATGGTATTCTCCTTCAATGGGAGGACCTCAGCAACCGGGAGGAAGGCTATATGGTGGGGAAAAAGAACCGGAGCGACGGCAAATCCACCGAATTTTTCCTGCCGGCGAATACAACATCCTGGACAGACACGGATTTCCATCCGGGGCGAACCGATTATACCGTTCAGTCTTATTGGCACACGGACAGGTCTCCGGCCTCGTCTGTCTCTTTCACGGAAATAGCACCGCCGGAAGTTTCATTTCTCCCCGTGGAGGCATCGTGGCATATGGCCGCTCTTGGCCTCAAAGTCCTCTCCGACGGAGGTGATCCTGTCACGTTCGGGGTTACCAGGAGCCGTGACGACGGAACTGATTCCCGTGATATCTCCTATGCAGAAAGTCTCTCCGCCGGAGATATTGCCTATCTGCTCTCCGAAGACCTGGAGGAAAATGTGACGTACCGTTTCCTCCCCTGGGCTGAGAATTCAGCCGGAAGGATTTCCGGAAACGCCGGGACAGCCCGCCTGAGTGCGAGTCCGGTGCCGGTAACGCTTACCTGGGAAGACATTCCGGCCGGATCGCTCCCCCAGGGCGTAGCGTTGAAGAAGACCTCAACCGACATTTTGGGCCACCATGTCAATCTCTGGTGTGTCATGGCGGATCTGTCCAAAGGGACGGTCGAAATCCGCACCACTATTTCACAGACCCTCATTGAGCCGGGTACTTATATCCGTGAGACCCTGTCCGGAGAAGGACGGGTCCTGGCACTGACCAACGGAGGGTATTTTGCCTCCCCTGCGATGTCGTACAGTTATGTATGCGACAGAGGTGTCAAGAAGGCATCAAATGTAACGCAGCTGACCCGGACCCGCGGCTATACAGTCACTCGGGGATTCTGGGGCGTCGACGCTTCCGACAGGCCAGCCATAGGCTGGCAAAACGGAGAAAAATGCTATGCCGAACCGCTTCCCGTCTATGACGGAGGTCCGGTCTTGTATCCCGACAATAACCTGCCGCTCCTTCAGAACTGGACGCCATATAGCGCTATCGGCGGAGGTCCCGTACTGGTCAAGGGCGGAAGATATTGCTTCGATTACATGAAATCCCTCTCAGGGATGTATCTGTCAAACCACGAGCTTTTCCAGTCGGACATATATGCGTCAGGCCTCCGTGCGCCCCGCACGGCAATCGGATCCAATCCTGATGGTCTTGTCGTACTCCTTGTCGCTGATGGCCGCAACAGCGGCGGCAGTACCGGGCTGACATTGGATGAGCTCGCACGGATTATGACAGGACTTGGATGTAAGGATGTTCTCAATCTTGACGGCGGCGGTTCGTCGATGTTCCTGACAGGTTCAGAAGGGACCCTGCAGAATAACCCTTCCGACGGGCGGCAGCGCAAAGTACTGTCGTTCGTCTCTATCATGGAAAAAGTGCAATGAAACGTTTCCTGTGGTGTATCGTCCTGCTGATGCTGGGCACGGCTTGTACGACAAAATATGACGTCGTCGTCATTGGCGGCGGCACAGGCGGAACCGCCGCAGCCATTGAAGCTGCCCGCAACGGGGTTTCCGTCCTTATCATCGAGCAGTCTCCATGGCTGGGCGGAATGCTGACAAGTGCGGGCGTCAGTGCCGTTGACGGCAATTACCGCCTGCGCGGTGGCATCTTTGCCGAATTCAGCGACTCGCTCGCAGCACGATACGGTGGCTATGAAGCGCTCAAATCAGGATGGGTCAGCAACATACTCTTCAATCCGGCCGATGGAGCGGACATCCTGCTCGGGATGGCCCGGAAAGCCGGCGTTCATCTCCGTCTGCAGACAGACTACCATTCCGTGACGCATTCCGGGGGAGACTGGGTCATCGTCATGGATGACGGGAGCAAGGTCCGCGCCCGGATCCTTGTTGACGGGACGGAACTTGGGGATGTAGCCTCTGCGCTGGATATTCCTTCCCTGCCCTCCGACGGACCGGTACAGGACCTGACTTATGTATTGACAGTGAAGGAGTATGAGCACGATGTCCTTATACCTCGCCCTGAAGATTATGATGTCGACCGTTACCGGAATTGCTGCCTCAACCCGCTTGCGGAGAATTGCGAAGGCCTGAACCCGGACGGCCAGCATTTATGGCCTCCGGAGCAGATGTTGTCCTATGGCCAGCTGCCTGACGGCAAGATCATGATCAACTGGCCAATTTCAGGCAATGACTACTATCTGGACTATCTGACCCTTTCCAGAGAAGAGCGTGAAAAGGCTCTGCAAGGTGCCAGGAACCGCTCACTGGGCTTCTTATATTTCATACAGCAGGAGTTGGGATATACCCGCCTTGGCATTGCGGATGACGTCTATCCCTCGGAAGACGGGCTTCCGTTCTATCCGTATTACCGGGAAGCACGACGTATCGCAGGACGGGACACGATGACGTTTGAGGCGGCAGCCCATCCCTACGATTATGACCTATATACACGCGCCGTCGCCGTTGGAGATTACCCGGTTGACCATCATCATCTACAATATCCGAAGTGGAAGGAACTTAATGTTCCGCCGTATGGCCGTATCCCCTCATTCTCGGTGCCGTTGGGAGTTGTGATACCTGTTTCTTTGGAGGATTTCCTGGTGGCTGACAAGGCCATCTCCGTAGAGTACGATATCAACGGCTCCACAAGATTGCAGCCCGTTATCCTGGGAATCGGGCAGGCGGCCGGCGCCCTGGCAGCACTCGCTGTCCGGAGCAAATGCCATCCGTCCGAGGTCCCGGTAAGGGCTGTACAAGAAACACTGTTGGATCACGGATGCTACCTGCTTCCGTTCCTCGACCTGAAACCGGGAGATGAAGGGTTCCGTCAGTTGCAGCTGGATGGTGTGGACGGTAAAGTCCGGGGAAAGGGACGTTCCGTAGGCTGGGTCAATGAAACATGGGTCCACAGTTTGTGAAGCGAGAATAAAACCTGAGAAGACAATGGGAACAAGTATGAAACGGGCGGCCGCCGTTTTGGCCGTATGCCTTTTTGCCGGCTGCTGCAGGGAAACGCCGGAAGAGCACCTGTCGGACTATGTGTCCACGCTTGTCGGGACTCAGTCCGACTGGACGTTTTCCACGGGAAACACCTATCCTGCAATAGCTCTGCCCTGGGGCATGAATTTCTGGACCCCTGTGACGGCCGGGAGCGAGGATGACGGATGGGCCTACCAGTACGGCGCCCACAGGATAACCTGCTTCAAGCAGACCCACCAGCCGTCACCCTGGATCAACGACTACGGCGCCTTCTCCATTATGCCGTTTACCGGAGATGACGGCGTGGAGCACGCCAGCTGGTTCTCGCACAAAAGCGAAGTGGCAAGGCCCTACTACTACAGCGTCTATCTCGCCGACTACGACGTCAAGGTCGAGATTACACCGACCGAAAGGGCGGCCGTAATCCGCCTGACCTTCCCGGAAAGCGACCGCTCCGGGGTCGCGGTGAACCCTTTCCGCGGCGGCGAGGTGGCTTTCGACGGGAATCTGGCCTCCGGATACAGCGTCCAGAACCACGGCGGCGTTCCGGAGGGATTCCGCAACTATTTCGTGATTAAATCAGACGTCCCTCTCGAGGGCACGTTCGCGACTGCAAAAGGCGAGGTCGTCACCCTCTATGCCGCCTCATCCTTCATTTCTCCGGAACAGGCGCTCCTCAACCTAACAGAAGTGGAGGGCCGGAGCTTCGACGAAGTGTGCGCCGCGGCGCAGGAGCGCTGGGACTCCGTCCTCGGCCGCATCCGCGTCTCCGGCGGCTCCGAAGAGAGGATGCGCACCTTCTACTCCTGTCTCTACCGCAGTACGCTGTTTCCCCGTAAATTCTACGAGATAGACGGTGACGGAAATCCAGTCCACTACAGCCCCTACAACGGCAAGGTGGAACCCGGTTTCCTCTACACGGACAACGGCTTCTGGGACACCTTCAGGGCCCTTTTCCCGCTTCTTAACCTCGTCTATCCGGAGGTCAACGCCGAGATACAGGCCGGCCTTGCGAACATCGCAAGGGAGAATGACTTCCTCCCCGAATGGGCCTCTCCAGGCCACAGGGACTGCATGATAGGCAACAACTCGGCCTCCATCGTGGCCGACGCCGCCCTCCAGGGCATCACCTCCCGCGAGGACCTGGAGGCTCTCTACAAGGCCCTTGTCCACGGTACTGAGAACGTCCACCCTTCCGTCGGCTCCTCCGGCCGCAAGGGTCACGAGTACTACAACACCCTCGGATACGTCCCCTACGACGCCGGTATCAACGAAAACGTCGCCCGCACCCTGGAATATGCCTACGACGACTGGTGCATCGCCCGAATCGCGGAGCTCCTCGGCCGCCCCGAAGAAGAGGTCGCACTCTATGAAAACCGTTCGGCAAATTGGCGCAATGTCTTCGACCCTTCGTCCCGCCTTATGAGGGGCCGCAACCTCGACGGCTCGTTCCAGGAGCCCTTCAGCTCCTACAAGTGGGGCGACGCCTTCACTGAAGGCAACGCCTGGCACTACACCTGGAGCGTTTTCCACGACATTCCGGGCCTCAGGGAGGCGATGGGAGGCGAACCCTCCTTCAGGGAGATGCTCGACTCCGTCTTCCGCGTCCCGCCGGTCTATGACGACAGCTACTACGGCTTCAGGATCCACGAAATAACGGAAATGCAGGTCGCCGACATGGGCAACTACGCCCACGGCAACCAGCCCGCCCAGCACATGCTTTACCTCTACGACTGGACGGAGGAGCCCTGGAAGGGCCAGATTCACATAAGGGAAACCATGGACCGCCTCTACAGCGCCGCCCCCGACGGCTACTGCGGCGACGAGGACAACGGCCAGACGAGCGCCTGGTACGTCTTCTCCGCCCTCGGTTTCTATCCCGTCTGCCCCGGAAGCGGGCAGTACGCCGTCGGCACACCACTATTCCCGAGGGCCGAAGTCGAACTCCCCGGCGGCAGGCGCCTTGTCGTCACGGCAAAAGGCCCCGGCCCCGTCTACAACGACATCCGTCTCGACGGCCGCCGCCTCCACGACCGCTTCCTCGATGCCGCGGCCCTGAAAAAGGGAGCGAAGCTCAGCTTCAGATAGAAATTTTTTAAAAAATAACCTTGCGGGATAACTAAATAATGGCTAAATTTGCCGCTCGGAAAAAGAAGGTAGCAAGCTAATCGTCAAATAAGTACGGCGCCCCTCCCCAATGCGCATTGCTTAGGACGGCTTCGCAAGCCCCGTAAATAATTGGTTATAAATTACTTTAATCCCATATCATTATGAAGAAAATCAAAGAGACGTACTCTCAACCAGATTGCGAACTCCTCGTGGTACGATTCGAGGAGAATATTATGAGTCCCGGTCAGGCCGGCGGCGGTTATATCGGTGACAACGACCTTGGAGATTTGGAAGATTAAAACTTTGGAGTTATGAGAAGCTTTCTAAAATATTCAGTCGCCTGCTTTGCTATAAGTGCGGCGCTTGTCTCTTGCAACAAAGAGTCGGACAATTACGAATCCTCCGTTCAGAATGAGGGTGTGACACTTCTTTTTTCCTCTCAAAAACCAGAACTTGAGAATGCGACAAAAACAGTATGGCGTCCTGATGAAAGGAAAATATTCTGGAGCAGTTCGGATAAAATCCGTGTAGCTATTCTTAAAGATGATGTTTGGCAGCAGGCAGCCGGAGATGTCGATATTGAAAATAGAAAGTACGCCAAACTCTATACCTCCAATCAAGCTGGTACTGAAGCGGAGATTATAGATTTTGCCGTCCCTACAGACTTCACTATGTCGGACACGGGTACGTATAAATTCTATGGTATATATCCGAGTTCCTGCACAAACACTGATGCGAATGCCTATATGCCGTCACTTACCGTAACCATTCCCTCAACTCAAGAACCTGCTTCGTCCGGTTCTTTTGACTCGTCCGCGGATATAATGGTAGCAGAGTCGGTAGGAGACTACAGTGGTATTCCTCAGGACAGAATGGTCAGGCTGGAGTGGACCCGCCTTGTGGCACACGGAGACATCACCTTAAAGAATTTCCCTGCGCTGGAAAGCGGGGAGATTCTTCGTAAGATTTCCTTTTCTGCACAAAGTGACGCCGACCTTGTAGGCCGTCATTACGTTGATCTGACGACGGGAGCCGTAACCCTCCCGGCAGGCGCCGATCCGGTCAGTACAATTACCATTGACGCATCAAATTTGAACGTTGATACTGCAAACAATACGCTCGAATTCTGGTTCTCAGCCCTTCCCTTTACGGCTACTCAGATTTCTGTCTCCGTAACAACCAATAAGTATATTTATACCAAGACATACAGCGGCATCAGCAAGACCTTTATCAAGAATGCCAGGAACACTCTGGGTATCAGTTTGGCAAATGCTACGAAAGAAGACGCCCCCGAAGAGCAACTGGTAGAAGATGGCATTTATGTAATCGCGCTGATGGGTGAAACTAATCTAGATGCTGACTTGATGATGACCGCCAACACGACGGGCACTGGAAATTACCAGACATATTCTACGCTGGGTACTACTTATGTTGACGGGAAACTTTCCGTGCCGGCCGCATCCGTGTGGAAGTTTACCTATGATGCGGAAAATGCCACATACAGCATACAATCCTTAAGTGAAGAAAAATATCTGGCAGGCACAGCCGCAAGTGCTAATTTGACTCTCGGTCCGGAGACCAATAAGGCTGCGTTTACCGTTTCCGAGCAGTCAAAAGACGGCAACAACAACCAGTTGTACCATATCTCTGTAAAATCGACGTCAGATGAACGATGGATAGGATTCAATTATAATAACGGAACTCTCCCTCGTTTCTCCCTTTACAAAAACGATACGTCGTACCCTGGGGCCGTCCGCGTTATTCCTGCCGTAGCGAATGATATAGTTCCCTCTCTTGTCTTTAATTCAACTTCCTCGACCGTCGCATCTAGCGCGACTTCTGCAAGCTTCAGTTATACCGCTTCTCATCTTACGGCCAACCCGACAGTGAGCATTACATCCGATCCGGATGATATCGTAGCCTCGGCAACGGTTGATGCGTCCAACAACAAAGTTGTCGTGTCTCTCAACCCCAATAACGATGCAACTGAGAAGACGGCGACCCTGACAATCTCATGTGAGGGGATTGAAGATATCGAGTTGACTGTAACCCAGAATGCCAAGAGCAATCTAGTTGAAGATGTCCTGAACCGCGCACTCACAGAAGTAACAGGAACCTCATACACGGGTTGGAGTGGGAAAACCTCAAATTCCACTGCAGTATATGCCGGAAATTCTGCGGGTGACCATGATTCCATCCAACTGCGTTCCAACAACAATAATTCCGGTATTGTTACGACCAGCTCCGGAGGGTATGTCGCCACAATCACCGTGACTTGGGAGTCAAATACCGTAAGTGGACGTACGCTTAATATTTACGGGAAGAATTCCGCTTATTCGTCTGCGGCTGATCTTTATGACACATCGAAACAAGGGATACTCCTCGGTACCATTGTATGCGGGACCAGTACCACTTTTACTGTAACCGGTGATTATCAGTATATTGGCCTAAGGTCCAACAGTGGAGCGATGTATCTGTCTGAAATCAGGATTTCTTGGAGGACGGCGTCTGCCTCCTCCGTTGTCAGCACGCCCGAAATCAGCCTTTCCGGCAGCAATGTGTCCCTGTCCACTTCAACCAGCGGAGCGTCTATTTACTATACTCTGGACGGTTCAACTCCGAGTTCATCTTCCATGCTGTATAGCTCAGCATTCAGCATTTCGTCGCTTTCCGCTCCCGTGACGGTTAAGGCGATAGCCGCCAAGAGTGGAATGGACGACAGCGACGTTGCCTCGGCTATCTTCTACAAAGTGAATGTAGGAACGCCTGTCGGCGGCACAATCTCGGCAGACAGGACCTGGGCTGAAGAGGGTGACGAAATAACCCTCACCAAGGCTCCTTCTACCGGATATTCCTTTAGCGCCTGGAACGTCACAAACATTTCCACAAGCACCTCCATCACCGTCGCCTCAGACAAGTTTACTATGCCTTCCGGCAACGTTAATGTCAATGCGACGTTTACAGAAAGCGGCGGTGGAACTCCTACCGAGTACACTATTCAGTGGGGAGCATCATACAATAGCTCCTCTGTTAGTGGCTATACTGCCTCTTGGGACGCTACCAAGGATGGATTCAAAGTCAACATGGCCAACTTCAACAACAATAATAATGGTTGGAGTTATGTCAAGTGCGGAAGGAAGAATAATGCGTCTGTAGCGACGATTATTACTGATAAGGCAATTACCGAGGCGATTAAGACTGTGACCATTACTATAGATGCATTGACCGCTGACAAAATTAATTCAATCAAGCTATACGTCAGCAGTTCCAAGACCTCAGGCTGGACATCAGTAGGAACATTTACAAAAGCTACTGGCAACCAATCTGTGACTATTGCAAGCCCTGCGGCTAACAAGTTTTACAAATTAGAGTTTGATTGTGCATCGGGTTCCTCAAATGGTCTATTAACGCTTTCAAAGGCTGTTTTCTCTACTAATTAAGAGGCCTATCTGGCGGCTCCTAGGGTGAAGATCCCGCAGCAACAGTGACTACCGCCAGCTCTCTAACTAATTAGAAAAAGCGGACAGGGCCCAAAACCCTGTCCGCTTTTTTTGACGTGGAATTTACCGCAGTTCCGGGCACGGCATGCGTGCGAGGAGAGAGGTGGGTAGGGGGCTAAGATGGGATGGCGTTATTTCAGAGCTGACACCTGCTCTGCCGTAAGGCCGTCGAGCTCCTCGGCGGAGAACCCCGTCAATTTAATAATCAAGGCTGGCTCCATCCCCTCCGCCAGCATCGCTCTGGCGATTTCCGCCTTGCCTTCTGCTTTCCCTTCCGCTCTACCTTTTGCTTCGCCTTCTTCGCGGGCGAAATTGTTTTCTACAAGTCTCGCAAATTCGTCTTTCATGGCTTTGTCGTATTCTTCTCGTTGAATCACTGACATGTTGGCCAGTTCCGATGCTTCCGCCAGCCTTCCGAGCATACTGTCA
>CADAXR010000005.1 GCA_902791945.1 uncultured Bacteroidia bacterium | reverse complement strand
TGCGGATGAGCTGTATGGCGAAAATACCGGTCGTGATTGACGCCAGCGCATCCGAAATGGGAAAACTCCACCACACGCCGTCTACTCCTCCGAACAGTCTGGGAAGGAAATATATAAGAGGAAGAAGGAAAATAAGCTGGCGTGTCAGCGAGAGGAAAATGGACTTGCGGACCATGCCGAGGCTCTGGAAAAGGTTGGTCGTGACTATCTGGAAACCGACGATAGGGAGCATGCAGTTCCCTATCATGAGGCCGTGGGCGGCTATCGCTTCCAGCTCGGGATCGTTCGTAAAGATTGTTACCACGGCCATCGGGATGATTTCGCTGACGAGAAAGCCGAGGGTAAGGGCGCCGGTCGCCCAGATGACGGTTTTTTTATAGACTTCGCGGACCCTGGAGTAGAGCCTCGCGCCGTAGTTGTAGCCGGCTATCGGCTGCATCCCCTGGTTTAGTCCCATCGCTACCATGATGAATATGAATGATATGCGGTGGAGAATCCCGTGGGCGCCGATCGCGAGGTCACCGCCGTAGCTGAGAAGCTGGCGGTTGACGAAAAGGACCACGAGGCAGCTGGCGAGGTTCATCAGGAAAGGCCCCATGCCGATGGCAAGGGAGTCCTTAGCGATGGGCCAGTCCACACGGAGGACATTGCCGCTGAAATGAACCACTCTCTTCCTGTCGCTGAAAAAATTGAGGGTGTAGGCGAGCGCCATCGCCTGGCAGATCACCGTCGCGATGGCCGCGCCCCTGACCCCGAGCCCGAACACGCTGATCAGCAGCGGGTCGAGTACTGCGTTGGAGGTCACAGTGAAGACGGTCAGGTACATTGCGGTCTTCGGGTTCCCCGAAGCGCGGATGATGCTGTTGAGGCCGAAGTAGAGATGGGTGATTACATTGCCTGCGGCGATTATGATCATATAATCGCGGGCAAAGGGGAGGGTGTTGTCGCTGGCGCCGAAAAAACGGAGGATGGGATTCATCCACAGAAGGGTCACCGTGGTGAACAGCAGGCCTATCAGGATGTTGAGGGTGAGCGCGTTGGAAAGGACTCTACCTGCCTTGTCGTATTCACGGCGTCCGAGAAGGACGGAAATAAGAGTTGAGGCGCCGACCCCGACGAGGGTGCCGAGGGCGGCGGAGATGTTCATCAGGGGGAAAGTGACCGAAAGTCCGGACAGGGCGAGGGCGCCGACTTCGGGAATATGGCCGATGAAGATGCTGTCGACCATATTGTACAGCGAAGAAGCCGTCATCGCAATGATGGCGGGGATGGCGTACTGCTCGAGCAGCGCGCCTATTTTCTTCGTTCCGAGCTCGGTCGGGGATTCGCTCTGTCTCATCCTAAGGCTGTTCGACTACCCGGATGTCAAAAATGAGCGGAGCGTAAGGAGGGATTGAATTCCCCGTTCCGGTGTAGCTGTAGCCGAGAAGGGAGTAGAAACAGGTCCTGGCTTTCTCGTAAGGGTGGAGTTTTGCAAGGGCCCCGCTGAAGCCGGTGATGGTCGTGGAGCCGTTGAGGGTGATGTTCGAATACTTTTCCGTGAGGATCACGGGGAGGGGAGCGTACGCCTTCGAAGCGGAGTAGATGCCGTGGACCTTCGCCGTGTCGGCTTCGGTCGTGTCGAAGACAAGTCCGTTAAGGAGCCGTCCTGTGTAGTTGACGTAGATCGTGGTGTCATTCGGCATGTCGTAGTTAGCAGGATCCGCCGGCATCTTGTATTTCGAGCCGGAAGAAGGGCTGCCGAAGCCGAGGCTCTCGAAGTAGAAGCCTCTCTTGCTGCCGCTTTCGGGGTCATAGGCGACTGAGTCGCGGTACTGAGGAGCGAAATTCTCGTTGATAAATATCTCCATCGAGTCGATCTCGGTCTGGAAGATGTCCTCGCTCATCCCAAGGAGCTCGAAGTCGTAGATGTAGGAAACGGCGTTCTCGTCGGCCTTTTTAAGATAGTCCTTTTTCGAGCCGTACCTGTCCGTCGTGATAAGCCATCCGGGGATGGCAACTTTCCTTTTGCCGCCGATTTTCATGCCGGAAAGTGCGTCAGCGACGCCGGCATAGCAGCCTACCGATCCGTCGGTTATGTACCAGGTCTTCGGGCCGTAGTAGTCTCCGTCGTGATAGAGGCCTGCGCGGCGGGCCGTGTTCTCGTCGGTCGTGGAATAGATGTAGCCGTCGAGGTCGGTGATGGTAAAGTCGACATTGACCCACTTCGCGGAAGGGTCCCAGGCGTCGCCGTCCCCGACGGTCTCCTCGCCGAGGAGCATTACGCCGTTATCTCCGAGCGGTGTCGCCCTGAGGCCGGTCCTGCCTTCCTGGTAGGTCCCGTCTTCGAGAGCCTTGCCGTAGTAGTACTCGATCCAGGCGTCGAAGATTCTTGCGAGTCCTTCGTTGTCTTTGCTGACGACCTGTTTTGCGCATCCCGTAAGGGTGAGAACGGCGATTATCGTGAGCGCTGCTGCACTTTTTTTCATATTGTCAGTTTGTTATGCTTTCAACTTTGATGTGATAGACGAGGGCTGATTTCGAGGGGATCGTCCCTGCAACCTTTTTGCCATAGGCGTATTTTCCGGAGAAAAGAATGTAACATTCTTCTCCGGCGCGCACTCCTTCAAGCCCGTTTTCGAGTCCGACAAGGAGCCGGTCGGTCCCGAGCTCGACCGTCTCGACTTCGAAGATGCTTTCGTCGGCTATAGTCCAGGAGGCGGCTTCGGCGACGGTCCGGTCGTTGGTCGCAAACATGTTCGACGCGGAAACGGAAGTGCCGCTCAGGATGTATCCGGCGTAATAGAAAGAGACCACGCCGCCTTTCGAGAGAGTCTCTTCGGAGGTGCCTTCGGCGACGGTCAGGCGGACCGAGCCTTTGTTGTAGGTCGGCGTCCAGTCCTTGTGGGCCTCCACGAATTTTTCGATGGTCTTCTCCTGGTTGTCGTAGAAGACCTGGACCGACTGCTTGGTGCAGCCGGCTGCCAGAATGGCGAGCGCTATGAGAAGGTATTTTTTCATCCGAGGCACTGCTTTATGGCGTTTTCTACATAGGCTTCGACGGCGGAGACGCCGGGAATGTCGGCCGGTATCATCAGGCGGCCGCCGGAGGCGTTCTCGTGGCCGCCGCCGTTGAAGAAGCGGCCGGCTATCTCCCGCGCCGAGGTACCTTTCTTCGAGCGGACGGAGACTCTGATCCTGTCGTCTTCTTCGGTAAGGAGTATGCTGAGGCGTATTTCTTTCGAGGCAAGAGGGATGTTGACGAAGCCTTCGCTCTCCCCGTCGTGGAAATCGAACATCTGCTTGATCTCCTTTGTAAGCAGCATCCAGGCCGCGCCTTCGGGGGTGATCCGAAGGCACTTGTCCAGCATGTGGCCCATAAGGCGTATGCGGTTGGTCCTGTAGCTGTTGAAAAGGTTCAGCACGATTGCGTCCCGGTCGACTCCGGCTTCCAGCAGCTCGGAGGCCATCCTGAGGGTCGATGGGAAGACGGAGTTGGCGAAGTTGTTGGTGTCCGTCGTCATTCCGCACATGAGGGCTGTCGCGCAGTCGGCGGGAAGCTTCGCCGCACCCCCGCAGATGCGTGTCAGAATGTGGTAGATGAGTTCACAGGCGGAGGACACGTTGACCTCGGAGAAAACAAGGGAGAACGGCTCCTCTTCCGGCCCCGGATGGTGGTCTATGAGCACCTTCGGGGCGGCAGCGAGGCGCACTGCCTGCTCCAGGACGCTTGTCCGCTCCAGCCTGTTGAGGTCCACTACGAACACGGCGCCGGCACTTTCAATGGCCTTTGCGGCCGCCTCCGGATCCCTTCTTCCGACCATGAGCTTCGGAATCAGGGACGTGACAAATGAAAGCGGCTCTCCCGGAGCGTCCGGCAGCACGACAGTGACGTCCTTCTTGCCGAGATACTCCCTGAGGAACGACGACATTGCCGCGCACGCCCCCACGGCGTCGCCGTCGGGGTTCATATGCGAGATCACCGCTATATTCTCCGCTGGGTCTATAAGGCCCTTCAGCGAAGCCAGCTTTTCATCCGTTATGCACACCGCTTTTGTCATATCCTACAAAGATATAAATTATTGCCGTTAAAACGAAAAATGCCGGTGCTCTTTTTCGCAACGTGCCACCCTCGGCATATTAGAGGGAGGGGCCCATCGGCAGATGGGAGGGACGAAGGTTCCGTCAGGAACCGAAGGTGGAGAAAAAGAGCACCGGCATTTTTCGACAAAGTTTTTTGAAAATTGCAAAACTGTTGTTAAATTTGTCCGGATTAGTCCGAAATAACAAAAACATCACATAATGAACAAACTCGTCAAGATTATCGTTGAAATCCTTCTGGCCGTTCTGGCAGTGGTTCTCGTGTGGCTGATTTACGCCAGTATCATGAAGCCGGTCAATTTCAACAAAGAGAAAGCGGCAAGGGAGGAAGTCGCCATCCAGCGCCTCAAGGATATCCGCACCATCGAAGTTGCTTTCAAGAGCGTAACCAATCACTTCACCGCGGATCCCGACTCCCTCATCGACTTCTTCAACAACGGCAAGATGGACGTCGTCATGCAGATCGGCTCCCAGGACGACTCAGTCGCCGTGGCCAACACCGCCGCCGTCCGCAAGAAGAACCGCAAGATCACCAATGAAGAGCTCCTCGAGCTCTACCGTCAGGGCCAGCCCCTCGTGTTCTCCATCAGCACACCTCTCGCCGTAAAAGACACCCTCTTCGCCAGCCGCGAAGGCTTCGTCATCGACTCCATCACCTACATCCCGTTCTCGGGCGGCAAGAGAGTCGAGATGGACGCGATCGTGAAGATGGTCTCCGGTGTCCAGGTCCCTCTGTTCGAGGCCCGCATGCCGTATGACGACCTTCTCAAGGGTCTCAACCGCCAGCTCATCGTCAACCTCAAGGCTGACAGGGAGAACCAGAACAAGTACGAAGGCCTCCAGGTCGGCAGCGTGTCCGCTCCGAACAACAACGCCGGCAACTGGGAGTAGTCCCCATGCCGTCTGCAGTCTCAGAGAGAATATCCATTCAAGTTTCATTGAGTGGATATTCTTTTACTCTCCGCCCGTCGGGGAAGCGTTCGCCGTGGCTTTCGCCGGAGAGCATATTCTCCTCAAAGGAACTCTCGCAGAGCTATGATTCGGTAGAAATCTCGCTCCTGACCCCGAAGTGCACGCTTGTCCCTTCCAAGTTCTTCGACTCCGAAACGGGACGTGCGGCCCTTGCCGACGTCTGTCCTCTCGACCCTGAGGACAAGGTAAGCTACGTGGAGATCCCTTCCGTCGATGCGGTCCTTGTCTATTCGCTTTCAGTGGGGGAGACGCTTTCCGGAGTCATCTCCAGGATGGTGCTTCAGAAAGACGGAAGCCAGGCGCCGGTGCTGCCTGAGATGTACTATCTTATCCAGGCAATCGGCGAGCTCAGGGAGTACAACCGCATTATCGCATCCTTCCGCGACGGCCACCTGTTCCTGGTCATAGCCCAGGGCCGGACCCTTCGTCTCGCCAATGTCTTCGACGCTCCCGACTTCACCACGGCGGAGTATTTCATCTTCCTTTCGATGAAATCCCTCCAGCTCAACCCCGAGGTCTCGACCATCTCCTTCCGCACCCCCGTCACGGCTGAGGAAGAAATTTCCCTCTGCCGCTATTTCAAGGCGGTCGAAATGATATGAGAATAATAGGCGGAGCCCTGAAGGGCAAGGAAATCAGGCCGCCGCACGGGTATTCCGCGCGGCCGACGACCGATTTCGCCAAGGAAGGCCTCTTCAACGTGTTGGACAACGAGTACGAATTCGCCGACCTCAAGGTCCTCGACCTTTTCGGCGGGACCGGCGCCATCGCTTTTGAGTTCGCCTCCCGCGGCGCCGGCAGGGTCTACTGCGTCGAGATGGCGAGGGAGAACGCCTCGTTCATAAAGAAGGAGGCGGCCCGGCTCGGGCTGCAGAACGTCACGATGGTCCGTGCCAATGTCTTCGACTTCCTGCCCCTCTGCCACGAAAAGTTCGACATCGTCTTTGCAGACCCGCCTTATGCCCTCGAGGGGCTCGACACCCTCCCGGACAAGGTCTTCGCCGCGGATATAATACACCCGGAGTGCTACTTCATTCTCGAGCACCCCGGGACGTATTCATTCAAGGACCACCCGCATTTCGTCAAAGAGAAGACCTACGGGAAGGTCCATTTTACCTTCTTCGCGTAGCAACCACTTATTTTATAAGATTGCCCAGCAGCGAACGGGTGATAGTCCTGGTCGCGGAGGAAGTGGCGTTCTTGGCGGCGCGCTTGGCGGTCTTCTTGCCGTTGAACTTTTCGCCCACGACGGCGCTGCCGACGGAGGTCGCTACAGCACCCGTTATTGCGGTGAGGACGCCCTTGAGGATCTTGGACCCTATGCCGCCCTTCTTTTTCTTCTCGGCTTCCTTATCGGCCTTGGCCTGCTCCTTCTCCTGGATGGCCTGCTGCTTCGCGGCTTCCTCAGCTGCGGCGGCCTCTTCGGCCTCTTTCGCCGCCTTCTCGCTTTCGGCGAGGAGGACCTCGAAGGCGCTTTCACGGTCTATGGGGTGGTCGTAACGGCCCCATATACGGGAGCGCTTGATGATCTCGTCGCGCTGGCTGTCGGAGATGGCGCCGATCTGGCTGAGAGGGAAGAGAATCTTTGCCCTTTCGACGACGGCAGGGGCGCCCTTCTCGTCGAGGAAGGAGACGAGGGCTTCGCCGGTCTCCAGGTTCATGATGGCGTCCGCCGTGTTGAAGGCGGGATTCGGGCGGAAGGTGTCCGCGGCGGTCCTGACGGCCTTCTGGTCCTTAGGAGTGTAGGCGCGGAGGGCGTGCTGGATACGGTTTCCGAGCTGGCCGAGAATGTTCTCGGGGATGTCGGTAGGGCTCTGGGTGATGAAGTAGATGCCGACGCCCTTGGAACGGATGAGGCGGATGACCTGCTCGATCTTGTCGACCATGGCCTTTGAAGTGCCGTCGAAGAGCATGTGGGCCTCGTCGAAGAAGAATATGAGCTTGGGCAGTTCCATGTCGCCGACCTCGGGGAGAGTCGCATAAAGCTCGGACATGAGCCACAGCAGGAAGGTAGAATAAAGCTTCGGCTGAAGCATCAGTTTGTCGGCCGCGAGGACGTTCATTATGCCCTTGGTCCCCTCGCACTGGAGGAGGTCGTAGATGTCGAAGGAAGGCTCGCCGAAGAACTTGTCGGCGCCCTGGTTCTCGAGGGAAAGAAGCGCTCTCTGGATGGCTCCGACGCTGGTTGCGGAGACGTTGCCGTAGGAGGTAGTGAACTGGGCGGCGTTCTTCGCCACATAGTCTAGCATGGCCCTGAGGTCCTTGAGGTCTATGAGGAGAAGGCCCCTCTCATCAGCGACGCGGAAGACGATGTTGAGGACTCCGGCCTGGGTCTCGTTGAGCTCCATAAGACGGGCGAGAAGGTCCGGGCCCATCTGGGAGATGGTCGCCCTCATGGGGTGGCCCTGCTCGCCGAATACGTCGAAAAAGCGCACGGGGCAGCTCTGGAACTCGGGATTCTCGATACCGAATTCGGGCATCCTCTTCTCGATGAAGCCGGACAGGCGTCCGGGCTGGCTGATGCCGGAGAGGTCGCCCTTCATGTCGGCCATGAAGCAGGGTACTCCTACCTGGCAGAATGTCTCCGCAAGGACCTGGAGGGTGACGGTCTTGCCGGTGCCGGTCGCGCCGGCGACGAGTCCGTGGCGGTTGGCCATTTTACCGCAGATGGAAATAGGCCCGTTGTCGCAGTGGGCTATGTAGAGCCCTCTTTCTTTGTCGTACATACTATATTATTTCAATTGTTTTGCTTTTCTCCAACGGATAAGGTAGAACGCTGCGAAGGAAATCGCGAAGGTCGCGCCTCCGATAGGAAGGTTCCATGAGTCGGGGAGGTTGAAGCCTATCTTTGCCGTCAGGATGTAGGCGACGCAGACGGCAGTCATGAAGCATGCCGGGAGGAAGGCGATGAGGTAGCTCGCGCCTTTGCGTTCGCGGACGAGGTAGGCCGTGGCGGTCCAGAGGGTGAACGCCGCGAGGGTCTGGTTCGCCCAGCCGAAGTAGCGCCAGATTATGTTGAAGCCGTCTTCCTCGGCGACGTTGAACCAGAGCAGCAGCGAGGCTGCGAGGAACATTGGGAGGGCGATGATGAGTCTCCTGCCGATGAACTTCTGGTCGAGTTTGAGCCAGTCCGCTATGATGAGGCGCGAGGAACGGAAGGCGGTGTCGCCGCTGGTTATCGGAGCGGCGACGACACCGAGGATTGCCAGGATCCCGCCGACAATGCCGAGCCAGCCCTCGGAGACTTTCGTCACCACGGTCGGCGCGGCGGCCGAGAGGTCGGAGCCGACCTCGAGCGCTCCGCCGTCGAAGAAGAAGTAGGAGGAGACCGCCGCCCAGACGAGCGCTACGATGCCTTCCGTTATCATGGCGCCGTAGAAAATGGGCCTTCCGTGCTTTTCGCTGTTGATGCAGCGGGCCATCATGGGGCTCTGGGTCCCGTGGAAGCCGCTGATCGCGCCGCAGGCAATGGTGATGAATAGGCAGGGGAATATAGGCTGCCCCTTGAGGCCGACCTCCGGACCCCTGTTATACAGACCGTCCCAGAACTCCGGAATCGAGGGCCACTTGACAAAGAGCCCCACCATCAGCGCCAGCGCCATGAAAAGGAGGGCGAAGGCAAAGAGGGGGTATATCTTGCCGATAAGTTTGTCTATCGGAAGGAGGGTCGCCACGATATAATAAAGGAATATGGCGCCGACCCAGATCATGATGGCGGTCTTCGAACCGTTGCCGGCTATGTCTCCGAGGATAAGGGCGGGGGAATAGACGAAGACGGTGCCGACAAGGAGCAGCAGCACTACGGAGAATACGAGCACCGCGGACTTCATCCCGCGGCCCAGGTATTTGCCTGCGAGCTCAGGCAGGCCTACGCCGCCGTTGCGGACGGAAAGCATGCCGCTGAGGTAGTCGTGGACCGCACCCGCGAAAATGCAGCCGAAAACAATCCAGAGATACGACGACGGGCCGAACTTCGCGCCCATTATGGCGCCGAATATGGGCCCCGTCCCCGCAATGTTGAGGAACTGGATCATGAACACCTTCCAGGAAGGCAGTTTGATGAAATCCACCCCGTCGGCCTTGGCGACGGCGGGAGTAGGTCTCGCGGGATCAGGCCCGAAAATCTTCTCCACAAAGCGCCCGTAGAGGAAATACCCCGCGACGAGCGCCACTATCGAAATTAAAAATGAGAACAAGGCTTACTTTTTCTTATTGTATTCCTTGACGGCTTTTTCCATCACTTCGTCCGTGAGGGTCTCGTTGAGGACCTTCTCGGTGTCTTCCCAGCTCATCTGCATGCCCTTGTAGAACTCGACGGAGTAGCCGCACTTGACGTCGTCGCCGTCGACTTTCTTTGTCAGCACTCCGACTGAGCATGTCCTGAAGGCCTCGTCCTTGATGAAGTCCCAGGAGTACATGCCGATGTAGAGTTCTATGCCGAACATGTAGGAGGGCTTGCCCTTTTCGATAAGGTCTTCTAGGTCGGCTTCTTTCATCGCGTCTTCCTTGGTCTTGGCTGAAGAGAAACCAACGACGTTCTTGCCGCACTCGGAGACGGCCGCGGTCGCGGCGAAGAGCTTGCGCACGTCGGCGACGTGATCCTCGACAGTGTACTCGCCTTCCTTCTTGAAGAAGTTGAAGCGGACGGAGCTTTCATCGCCGGTGAAGGTGTACTTGCGGGATTCGTCGAGCTCCCAGGAGGGGGCGATGGCGCTGTAATCGATGCCGTTGCTCTTTTTGAGCCAGTAGATTGCGGCTTCCTTGGTGTTGCGGTCCTCGGGTGCCTTGTCCATGAGATCCTTGGCGGCCTCGACGGCGTCTATCTTGCCGTCGGCGTCCTTTGCCTTTTTACCTTTGCCTCCGCAGGAGACGAGAAGAAGTGCTGTCGCGATCAGAGTCGCAGCGATGACTGTTTTTTTCATGGCAGTGAATTCTTATATGTGCAAAAATATGAAAACAAATTATTCCGGACAATATCTTTTCACTATATTTATCGGCTGAAAACAGAATTAAAGGTATGAAAAAGAAATATTTCATAATTGCCGTACTTCTTTGTCTTGTCGCGCTGCCGGTCTATGCCGTTTTCAACGAGAAGGACCTGCCGCAGACCCTGTCCGTGCTCCGTTATGAGCTGAGGCAGGACTACGACAAAATGAACAACATGAGAGAGAGGATGCGCGGGCGCAACAAAACCCGCCGCGGTGCATTGGCGGACCTTGTGAAAAAGTGCAACGAGCTCAGCCTAATCCTCTACTCCCAGAACCAGGACTTCACCTTCGACGTGACCTATGCCCTCAAGGAGGTGACCAAGCAGTACAAGGAGTTCAACGAGAACAAGATGCCCTATGACGACATGCTCGCAAGGCTCAATCTTGAGATAGACCGTTACGAGCGCCTTGTCGAAGCACTGGAGAAGCTCCCGACAAAGGACAGCCCTTTCGGCAAGATGCCTGCGATCCAGATGGACTCCGCAAGGAAGGCCGTCTATGACAGCCTCGGAATCGGCCGGATGGAGGCTAGAAGGATGTCCACTCCTCCTCCGATGGTCGGGCCCGGAGACAGCATAATCATCCGCGACGGCGACACACTCCGTCGTGAGCGTCCTTTCGTCCTCGACGCGCAGAGCCTCGAGGACAGGGACTCCTGCCTCTTCTACGCCAGGGCCCTCCTCGATATGAACACACGGTTCCGCAACAGGGTCGTCATCGACAGCGACCACTACGATGATGCCAGCGCCCGCCTGGAGGGGATTTACAACTATGCCCAGGAGCGTTATAAGATCCTTCGCAAAAATATATTCATCAAGGGACAGGACAACTACTTCAAGGTTCTCGCCAACCTCGGGAGCTATGCTACCCTGGCCTTCCACGAGATCAAGGCCAAGTATGGCTGGGCCTCCAACGCAAAGGACAACAGGACCATCGTAAAGAGCGAGTGGCGTGGCCCGGTGGTCATGGGGTTCTCTGCCCTCGTCATCTTCTGTATTCTGGCGGCTTCGCTGTTCTCGGTGCTGGTAGTCCTGCTCCTGAAGCGCTGGATCCCTCTTTTCCGCGACACTGAATTCAAGAAGAGGCTGCCGTGCATTACGCTGCTTTCAGGGGTCATTCTCTCTTCAGTGGCTATTGTAATCTACTCCTATGTGAGTAAAAACAACTTCTTCATCGAGGCGTCCAATCTGGTGATTGTCTTTGCCTGGCTCGTCGCTGCCATTCTCGTCTCGCTGCTTATCCGCCTCGACCCTGACCAGATGAGACCGACGCTCTATTCCTATATCCCTGTCGTGCTGCTTGGTCTCATCGTCATCTCCTTCAGGGTCATCTTCATACCCAACAGGATGGTGAACCTGGTCCTTCCGCCGGTGCTCATCGCCTTCTTCGTCTGGCAGGCTTTCGTCTGCCGCAGGGTTCGCGGCAAGATACGCCGGAGCGACATGATCTTCGCCTGGATCACCCTGTTCATAATCGGTGTCACCTCCGTGGTCTCCCTGACCGGGTATGTCCTTCTAGGCATCCAGGCGTTGATCTGGTGGCTGTTCCAGCTGGCTTCGATAGAGACCGTGATAGCCCTTTTCGACCTTCTCGAGACCTACAGGGTCAAGGTCCTCGAAAAGAAGATTGCTTCCGCCGACAATTCCCAGGTCTCAACCGCCCTCAAGGGCAAAAAGGGCGACAACATCCGCGTCACTTGGATCTTCGATATGATTGTAATGGCCATAATGCCCGTTATCGCAGTCCTCAGCGTGCCGTTCTCGCTCCACCTTGCATCCGGCGTGTTCGACCTCACCGAGGTGTTCAAGACCATACTGTTCTACCCCTTCCTCAACCTCGTGGACAAGGACGGCAACGCAATCCTCTACCTGTCGCTCTACAAGATAGTCCTCGCGAGCTCGATGTTCTTCGTGTTCAGGTACCTCGACTACCTTCTCCGTTCGGCCTACAAGGTAGAGAAGCTCGAGAGGGTCCTTGCGCAGAGCGGCCAGGATTTCATCCACGCCAACCAGGTCAACCTCACCCTTGCGAACAACATTATCAGCATCCTCGTCTGGGGCCTCTATGTAATCATAGCGGTTTATATGCTGAAGATACCGATGGGTGCCATCTCGATCATAGCCGCCGGCCTCGCAACCGGTCTCGGTCTCGCCATGAAGGACATCCTCAACAACTTCATCTACGGCATCCAGCTTATGTCCGGCCGCCTCAGGGTGGGCGATTTCATCGAGTGCAACGGAGTGCGCGGCAAGGTCGAGAGCATCACCTACCAGAGTACCCAGATCATCACCCTCGAAGGCGCAGTGATGGCGTTTACCAACACGGCGCTCTTCAACATGAACTTCAAGAACCTCACCCGCAACAACTCTTACGAATATATTAAGATAGTAATCGGGGTGAGCTACGGGACTGATGTTGAGAAGGTGCGCGGCATAATCATGGATGCCCTCTCCGTCCTCCAGAAGA
Organism: uncultured Bacteroidia bacterium; assembly: GCA_902791945.1. GTDB lineage: Bacteria > Bacteroidota > Bacteroidia > Bacteroidales > UBA932 > Cryptobacteroides. The sequence continues at coordinate 39,415 of CADAXR010000005.1, read as the reverse complement.
AGGACCGCTTCGGACGCTATGTGCTGGATCCTTCAAGAAAACTCACCGTGACCGTCAACGACCTTGCCGACAGCTCCGTCGAACTCGCAGTGAAGCAGTATGTCCTCGTCGAGGAAGAATATGCCTACATCGCCGCGGCTAAGGAGATCATCTACAACGCCCTCAACGAGAACGGCATCGAGATCCCGTTCCCTCAGAGGGATGTCCACCTAAAAGTAGAAAAGGAGGCTTAAGAGACCGTAAAGGTCACGGAAATCGTATTGCCCTCGCCGTCAACCGCGGCGAGGGTATGTTTTCCCTTCTCCGGCGCCAGTCTCATCTGGTGGATGAAGCGGGTCTCGCCTATGTAGCGGCCGTCGAGGTGCCACCAGACAGTGGCGTCGCTGTGGCGGTGCGCTATCTGGAACACGGCTCCTTCCACCGACCCGTCGAGCTGGCGCGGGATATAGATGGTGCTTCCGCTTTCAGGATAGATGAATTCCATGGGAGCGGTGTCGGATTTGCGCGGAATTGAATATTCCGGGTGATGGGGCCTGTAGAACCACTCCATGGCGGGAGGAAGGATGAACACGTGGTCTCCGTCCACTTCCCTGTGGTAAGGGCAGACCTCGCTGTTCATGGCCTTTTCCGGCAGGGTGATTCGGTCGTATTCGTCGCAGGCCATGCCTTTGAGGTGGCCGGAAGCACGGCAGACGTCGGCTTCAAGCCCGCCGGCCGGCTCGTCGAACCAGGCGTCGGAGGGAGGAAGGAGGTTGAGTATGTCGAACATCACGGGGCCTGCAGCCTGCGCCCCGGTGAGGCCCGGGACGCCCTGGCCTCCGGCGTTGCCGGCCCAGACGCCTACCGCGTATTCCGGAGTGACTCCCACCGCCCAGGCGTCGCGGAAGCCGTAGCTGGTCCCCGTTTTCCAGGACGCTTTCCTGACGGAGCGGAGAAGGTGTATGTCTATGTCGTCGGGGCGCGCGACCTCCTTGAGAGCGTCGAAGGTGTACCAGAGCGCCCATTTGTCACGGACAGGGAAATCTTTGTCGATGTCGTAGAAACTCCTCACGAGACCGGCGTAGGCCGCCGTGATCTCGTCCAGGCGTCCTTCGCCGCCGCCGAGAATCAGCGACAGGCCGTAGTGGGATGGCTCTTTGGTAAGCGTGGTCAGCCCGGCTTCCCTGAGCATCGAGTGGAAGCGCGGGACTCCGTAATCGCGGAGGAGGTGGACCGAAGGCACGTTGAGGGAACGGGCGAGCGCTTCCGCCGCCGGCACCGCGCCGTAGAACTGCAGGTCGAAGTTCTGCGGTGAGAAACCTCCTATGTTGACGGGGGTGTCCTTGAGAAGTGTCCTCGGGAGAATTACCCCCTCCTGGAGGGCTCCGGCGTACAGGAAGGGCTTCAGGATGCTCCCCGTGGAACGTGGCCTTGAGGCGACGTCCACCATGGCGCCGTCCCTTTTTCTTTCGACCGATGCATTGCCGACATAGGCTATCGTCTCTCCGGTCCTGATGTCAATGACAACTGCTGCCATGTCGGCTATCCCCCTTACGGCCAGATAGTCGGAATTCAGGTCCACCGTCTCCGACACCATCCTCTGGAGGTGGGCGTCTATTGAGGTCTTCACGGTCTTTTCGGCCCCGTCGTAGCGTGCGACAAGATGCGGGGCGAGGGAGGGAAGGGGGAGAGGAGCCTCCGGCAGCGGCTCTTCAAGGGCCAGCTCCAGGGTCATGCTGTCCAGGTCGCCGTGGGCGCAGAGCCGCTCCAGAAGGCGGTTACGCTTCAGGAGCAGGGCGTCGCGGTTTTTCCCGGGATGGATTGAAGAAGGGGAGTTCGGCAGGACTGCAAGGGTCGCCGCTTCCGCCCAGGAAAGCTCTGACGGCGGCCTTCCGAAATACCTCCAGGATGCCGCTTCCAGACCGACCACGTTGCCTCCGAAAGGGGCGTGTGAGGCGTAGGTCGCGAGGATTTTCTTTTTGGAACGGTGGAGTTCGAGGTTCGTCGCGAGGACCGCTTCGACAGCCTTCTGCCAGACGGTTCGCGGCTTGCGCCGGGATATCCTTATCACCTGCATCGTGATGGTGCTGCCGCCGGAAGTGACGTGGCCGGCCTTGATGTTCCCTATGAGGGCCCTTACGAGCGAGACCGGATTGACTCCGAGATGCCATCTGAAATGCCTGTCCTCAAACTGGATGACGGCTTTGGCGTAGCGCTCCGGGACCGTGTCGCAGGGAGGAAACCTCCACTGCCCGTCGGAAGCCGTCTTCGCGCCGAGAAGGACGCCGTCCCTGTCCACGACCACCGTAGAGTAGTGCGTACCTTTGAAAAGGTCTCCCGGCAGGGTCAGGAGATACCCTGCCAGGAGACCTGATACTATTGCAAGCGCTATGGCCTGCCTGCGTTTCATCTCACGACCGCTGCGGATGCGGAAGCGGTGTTGGCGGAGATGGAAGGATCGTACATCGCCTCGCACTTGATGGCGGGAAGGACATAGTCACCTTCGTAGGCGGCGCGCAGTTTCAGCTTGAACGTCCTCGAGGAACCGGCGCCTAGGCCGAAGTACCAGAGGGCGCGGTCGTCGCGGAGGTCCGCGTTGTCGGCGCTTTCAACGCCGGAACGCAGCCTTTCGTTGACAATCTCCCAGCCCGAAGGGATCATCTCGGAGAGGGCGAGGTTGCCGACATAGGTGATGCCGGTGTTCCTCACTGTCACGCTGGAGGTGAACTCTTCGCCCTGCTTGATGGAGGCCGGGCTGAGCGATTTGCCCTTGGAGTCGGCGTAGGAGACGCTGATGGAAAGTCCGTTCGCGGCGGCCTCGACCTTCTCGCGGCCCTTCTTCTGGAAGATGTCGGTGAAGGAGAGGTAGATGTTGCCGGAACCGGTGTTCTTCACGACGGACTTTGCGGGGATATCGACGGTGAGCGCGGACTTGGTGCTTGCGACGTTCTTGCCGCCGATTTCGGCGGAAACGGCCTGGCTCGGGACCTTGGCGGCGAGGTGGTCGAGAGCGACAGCCGCGAAGGCGGCCTCGCCGGTGCCGTACCAACCGGTGTTGATTCTGCCTGCCATGGCTTCGGCCAGCGCGAGGGTCCTTGCGTCCACGCCGGTGAGGGCGAGGGCGTCGACCGCTATGGCCCTGTCCCTGAGGGATGAGCCGTAGGTAGAGTTGCCGGACTCGTTGTCGTCGAAGTCGTTGGTGAGGGTGTTGATCATGTCCTTGGCGACGGAGGCCTTGCCGGAGACCGCGTAGGCTGCGGCAAGCATCCAGGCGGCCCTGTAGCCGAGGTCGGGATTTTCCTTGAGACGGTTCATGGCGGACACCTGGGCCTTGCCGGCGACGGCGAGGGCGTAGAGCCTGTAGGCCTGGTCGAGCTCGGAGAAGACGGAGCCTCCGACGAGCTTGTAGGCCTGGCAGACGCGGTTCTGGTAGGCGTTCCAGCTGCTGAGGACCTTGCTGTTGACGGTGTATCCCTTGGCGGCCGCCTCGGAGAGGAACTGGCCGGCCAGTGAGGTCACCCACGTGTCGGACCTCGAGCCCTTCCAGTAGCCGAATCCGCCGTCGGAGTTCTGGCGGCCGTAGATGTCGGCTATCGTCTGGTTGATGATGCCGTCGGCTTCGGCGGCCTCGGCTTCGCTGAGAAGGCCCTTAAGGTGCAGCATCACGAGGCCCTTGGAGGAGAGCTGCTCGGTGCAGTCGTAAGGATAGGCCTTCATCTTGGTGAACATCCCGGAAGTATTGACCGCAGGGAATGTCGAGAGGGTGAGGCGTCCGTTGCCGTCCTCGGGATCGAAGGTCACTTCCTTGCCGGGGGCGAGGATGGAGTCGGAGACCTTGGCGGTCACGGGGTTCGGATTGCGGACTTCGATGTTGATCGTCTCGTCGAAGTGGAGGCTGCCGCTGGTGGCCTTGACGGTCACGGCGGCCGTGCCCGTGCCTTCGGCCGAGAGGGCGAAGCGGACTACCTTGTCTCCGGAGGCGCTGAAGTGGAGCGAGGCGGAAGGACTGCCAGTGATCTTGAGCGGACCGTCGACCGAGACGGCGACCTTGACGTCGCGTGCACCGTCTTCCATGGAGAATACGTTGACCGGCATCGTTACCTGCTCACCGTCGGAAACGACCCTCGGGAGCGTGCTGAGCACCATGAGGGGAGACTTGACGGTCACTGTCTTCTCGGCGTTGCCGTAGGCCCTGTCGCGGGCCGCGACGAGCATCACCTTGACGCTTCCGACGTACATCGGAAGGGTTACCTTATGGTTCGCCGTGCCCTTGGAAAGGGTGAAGGGTCCGAGGAAGCGGACGACCGGGTTGAAGCGGTTGTCCTTCTTGGCGGCCACGACGTTGGCCTGGTCGCCGCCGATTGCGAACATCGGCGAGAACCGGCCGCTGAAGGCGCCGACGACGTCGTCGTACATATCCCAGGTCTTGACGCCGAGGGCTACGGGGGCGTACATCGAGGCCCACGGATCCGGCGTCTTGAAGGCCGTGATGTCGAGAAGGCCTTCATCGACAATCGCGATGGTGTAGTTCATCGGCTTGCCGGAGGCTTCGCTGACGGAGATCGTGAATTCCTCTTCAGGGTGGATCGTGTCCGCAACCTTGAGGACCGGCTCCAGGTGGGACTCGGGATTGGAGACCATGACTTTCTGGACGCCGTACATACGGAGCGGCAGGTCGTTTTCGGCGGAGCCGTAAGGCTGGATGAGGGTGATGTTGACGTAGAAGTTGGGCGCCATGTCCTCTGTCACCTTGAACTTGAACGGGGTGTCCTTGCCGGCGGAAGTGGCCACGTGGTAGCGCTCAATGACCTTCGAGCCGTTCTCTATGGACACGAGGGCCTGGCCTTCGGAGGCGGGGATGAAGACTGTCGCGCTCTCGCCGACGGAGTACTCCCTCTTGTCGAGAGAGAAGGTCAGCATCGTGAGGGCGGAAGGATCGCGGCGGTCGGCGCGGCCCCTGTAGGACGGCCAGTCGATCGTGACGACCCGGCCGCTGATGTGGCCGCTCTCCTTGTCCTTGACAAAGATGAAGTAGCGTCCCCATTCGGGATAATCGACCCTCACGGTGAACTTGGCGTCACCGCTTGTGGAGGAGACTAGCTTGCCGGAGGTGATGGCGTCTGCTCCGGAGCCGTTGACATAGGAGTCGAGCTCGCCGCTGCGGCTCTCCCACCACCAGCTCCATTTGAGTTTGAACACCCTGTACTCCAGCTCGTGGCCGCCGACCCTCTTGCCTTCGGGACTTACGACGGCGACACTGACCGTCTGGTCGGAGTCGGTCTCAAGGTAGTCTCCTTCGGGAAGTTTGAGGCCTACGTAGGCGCTGAAAGGAGAGAAGGGAAGTGATGAAGTAGTGAACGACTCGTCGCCGCCGGCCTCCATAACGGTGCTGACCATGTTGGCGGAAAGCATGCCGGGAGCGTCGGAGGCGTCGGGCATTATCACCGACGAAGTGAGCTCGCCGGAGGAGGGGAGAACGCCTTCGATGGCGATATAGCTTTCGCTCGAGAATCTCGAAGCGGGGTTGTTGAAGGTGTAGCCCTCGAAGCCCTTGAAGGGGGCTGCGCCGGGGGTAAGTGTCATGATAGTCTTCGCCTTGAGGCCGGAGGCGGCGGGACCGGTCAGCCAGTTGGCGCTGAAAGTGAGGTCGGTCACCACGCCTGCGCGGAGCATCTTAGTGCCTGTGTCGAAGTGGATCTTGAGGCGGTTGGGCTTGACTGTCTCGATGTTGAGCCTCTTGTGGAAGGTGGAGCTTCCAAGGTGGAAGTAGGCGTTGTAGAAGCCTGTAGGGTCGGAAGCGGATGTCGGGATGTGGAACACGTAGAAGCCGTTCTCTGCGGAAGCTATCTTCTTGGAGTGGAACCTTCCTTCGGGGGTGTAGAGCTCCATAGTCGCAGGGTGGCTTGCAGGGATAAGCTTTTCGGGATCGGAGACGAGCATCGTCACGTGGAGAGTGTCTCCCGGACGCCAGACGCCCCTTTCTCCGTAGATGAAGCTGCGGATGCCGCCGCTGACGGTCTCGCCGCCGGTGTCGAAGCGGCTGTAGGAGTTCTCGCGGCCGTCGGTCACCTTGAGATATGTGGTCGAGCCGCCGGAGGACGCAGTCACGACGAACGGCTTGCGGTCCACCTTGAGGACGGCGTCGCCCTTGGAATCCGTCTTGCCGGAGGCTATCTTCTGGAGCTGGTAGTCATAGACTTCAATCTTCGCTCCGGAAGCCGGTTTGGCGGAAGAGAGCTTTGTCGCGCTGACCCAGATTTCCTTGCCGCCGGAGTATTTGGCGAGGAGACCGATTTCCGAGGCCATGAGGTTGACCACCGGGAATTTGTCTTCTTCCATATAATAAGAAGGCTTGTCAGGGTCGTCCTTCTCGTCCCACTCGTACTCGTCCCAGTCGTAGTAGCTCTCCCACCAGTAGCTCGACGGGGTGTCCCAGACCACGCGGTCTTCCTCGGTGAGGGAGGCTTCGCCGTTGTCGGTGTAACGGAGCGGGTCGTCGGCCTTGCCGTAGAGAGAGTATTCCTTGCGGAAGGTGACGCGGATCCTGTAGATTGCGCCCGGCTCTTTCTTGAAGAGGTTAGTGAGGTCGATGGGGAAGTCGTTCCAGGAGTGGAGGTCGATGGAAGGATCGCTGTCGAGGCGGAAGGTCTGGCGGAGGATGAGACGGCCGCTGCGGCGTAGGTCGTCGTCGCCCTTCAGGTCGTTGTCCTGGAGGAACATAAGCACGTTGCTCTCGAAGATGCGGATCACGCTGACGTCAACGGCGGCGAGGTTCACGGCCCTGAGGGGCAGGATGAGCTGGCCCTTGTCCGGGAGGATGTTGCCGCTGAGGGCGATGACGGCCTGCGGCTTCTCCTCGGAGCAGAGGATCTCCTCCTCGCAGTCCTTGCCGAGCACGTTGCCGGAGGCGCTCTTGATGGCGGAGCTTACCTTGAGGGTTATCTTTTCTCCGGGGCTTTCGAAATAGACGGAGGCTATGTTGCCCTTGACGTCGATGTAGTGACGACCGACGCCCTCGAGCTCTATGAGGCCCTTGAGGGAAGCCTGGCCGGCGAGGTTCTCGCTGAAGATGATGTCGATGTGGGGGTTGCCGCCGAGGTCCTTTTTGATGCCCTTGATGCGGAAGCCGTTGTCATCGACGGAAGTGTCCACTTCCTCGGCGACGACGGATTTTCTCACCATGAACGAGAAGGGGAACTTGCCCGGGGCGCCGTCCAGCACTTTCTGAAGTGCGAAGGTCGCGTTATAGACCTTCCCTTCTTCAAGGAACGGCTCGTCGGGGATGAAATCTACCGAAGAGGGGCCGTTCCAGACCACCGTACCTTTGACGGACGGGGAGAAGGAGAACAGGCCTTCGGTAATCTGCTTCTCAGGGGCGACTTCGCCGGCCAGACGGATTGATATCGGTCCGGACGGGGAGACGCTTCCGCCTGTGTAGGCGGTCACGTAGGGTGCGAAGGAAGTGTCCGGGGTCGAGGTCCTGTTGAAGCAGGAGACGACCGCGAGCGCCGCGAGGGCGACAATGATAAGGCGTTTCATATCGAAATCTTTTATTCGTTTGCGTACACAATTCCTTGCGAATATAGTAAAATTTGCGCTCATTGTGAAAAATAAAGTACTGTTGATAACTTTTCGAAATTTATCTTTGCGTTGATTTATAAAATGACTAATTTTGCGGCCCGGATTGGCAATTAAATCATCTAATTCAATATGGTCGGAAAACTTTACTATTGCACACCCGCTACAAGGATTGGCGAGGTGTCGCTTGAGCGTAATTTTCTCGCTTCCGCAACTGCAGGAGGCATAACCCCCGGACAGGACCCCGGCACAGGCGGTTCCTGGGAATTCGGTGACGAGGACTAAAAGATGGACTGCACTATGAAAAGAATCAGCATCTTCCTCGCAACGGCCGCGATAGCCGCCCTTGCCGCCCTTTCCTGCAACAAGAACGAACTGAATGTCCCCGAAGAGCCCGTCGGTCCCAAGGTAAGCGTCCGCATCTCCGGCGCTCCGGAGGACGCCCGCGAGGTCGATCCTTCCACCAGGACTTTCATCAGCGAAACCGGCTCCAGCTACGAAGCCAAGTGGAGCAACAGCGGTGAAGCCCTCGGCGTCGTCCTCGGCGATGTCGATGACAAGGTCCAGCCCGCCATCCTTGAGGCTGAGCCGACCACTGACAACAATCCAATCTTCACCGGTGAACTTACAGCCGAAGACGGGACTTACGACATCTTCGTTTTCTACCCGGCTTCCGCTTTCGGCACCGGCTACAACGACGGTGGACTTGGCTTCGACCTCAAGAAAGTCCAGAATCCTGTCCTCGGATCCTTCGATCCCGCAGCCGACCTCATGGGCTACTCCAGCGACGATGCCGTAGTCGAAGACGGTTCGCTCGTGCTGGAGAATATCGCTCTCCAGCGCCCTATGGCAATCCTTCGCATCAACCTGAATGCGGACTCCGACGCCAAGGCTTTCGGCCAGAAGGTTTCCAGCCTCAAGATGCAGCTCCCGTCAGACCTTATCCTGACGGGCCGTGCCAAGATTTCAGCTGCGGGCATGGATTGGAACCAGTCCCTCAAGTGCAGCTACGTCAAGGCTGAGATTGATCTTGGCGAGGAAATCACCGTCGGTGAGTCCGACGGCTTCAACGCCGTTTACCTCGTGGTCAACCCGCTTCTGATCCCTGCCGGCACCGAGATCAATTTCATCGTCGAGACCGAGGATTACAACGGTACGACCGCTTTCAACCGCACCGTGACCGCCCCTTCGGATATGCAGCTCCAGGCCGGCAACGTCAATGTCATCGGCCTCAAGCTCCGCGACAAGGACCTCCCGACCGTCAGTGACAAGAGCTACCTGAAGGTTACTTCCGACAGCGGCCTTGACGACGGCCAGTACCTTATTGTCTATGAGGAAGGCTCCAGGGCGTTCAACGGCGGCCTTTCAACGCTTGACGCTGCCAGCAATTACATAGAAGTTGTCATTGAGGACGACGCCATCCCTTCGACGACCGTTACCGATGCTGCAGCCTTCACCATTGAAGCCATGGAAGGCGGTTATTCCATCCTTTCCGCCAGCGGAAAATATATTTGCCAGACCGCCAATTCCAATGGCCTGGCGGCCCGTGATGAGGCTGTGGTCAACAGTATTTCCATCGAAGAAAGTGGTGATGCTGACATTGCCTGCTCGGGCAATCACCTTCGTTACAATGCCAACTCCGGTCAGGACAGGTTCCGTTATTTCAAGAGCACGTCTTACTCTACCCAAAAACCTGTCGCACTTTACAGGCTGGATGTGGCGGCTGATCCCACTCCGCGCATCACTTTCGAAGGTGACGAAAACGGAAGAGTAGAGAAGACCGTCCCGGCCTCCACGACAACCGTCGAGTTCCCTTACACCAAGAACAAGTATGTCACCGAGCTCCCGACGCTCACGAAGGTCGGCGGACTGGGTCTGTTCGACGGAGAACCTGTCGTTAGCGACAACAAGGTAACGATCAACATCATTCCCAACACTGATGAGACCGACAAGCGCATCATTGTCAAAATGACAGGCCAGGGCATTGCCGATGAGGGAGTTGTCCTCACCATAGTCCAGGAGGCCTATGTGCCCGGTCCTGAGACTGTCGGTGATGGTACACAGGAGAATCCTTACACTGCCGGTGACATCTGGACACTCTATCCTGAGAGCGGTTCAGGAGACGAGCAGGTATATGTCACCGGAACGATTACCGATATCCAGGAAGTTTCCACACAGCACGGCAATGCCACATACACTATCAGCGACGGCCAGCAGAGCATTCTGGTGTACCGTGGAAAGTATCTGGAGAACGCGAGCTTCACATCCGCGGATCAGATAGCAGTAGGCGACCTGGTCGTTGTATATGGTAAGATCAGTCTTTATAACAACGCCCCCCAGCTTGCCCAGGGCAATTATCTGATTTCAATCGCCGTTGATCCGGACGTGCCTTCACTCAGCGTCGATCCTGCCAGCCTCTCATGGGCGGCGGATGCGACCGATGCCCAGACGATTACCGTCAGTCTCAACGGCAACGCCACAGGATACTCTGTCAGCCCCGCCTCGGATGCCAACTGGAATATTTCAGACAACGGCCAGGGAACCATCACCGTCTCTCCTAAGGCTGCCAACAGCAGTACTACGACCGAGAAGACCCTAAGCCTCGTCATCACCCATAAGGATGACTCAAATGTGACCAAGACAGTCGAATGCACCCAGGCGAAGAACTCTGCCCTGACCATTGCAGACCTCCTTGCCGGCGGAGCAACTACATTTACCGGTACGACCGGAGAGCTGCTGGTCTATGCTGTCACCGGGAGCAACGCTATCGTCGGAGACAGCACCGGAAAGATTCTTCTTTACAAGAGCGGTCATGGCTATGTTGCCGGCGATAAATTCACCGTCACTAACCCTGTGACTGCTACCTACCAGAGTGTTGTGCTTGAGCTTACCGGAGGCACGTTTGAAAAGAAGTCAAGCGGCAATCCGGTCGATCATGGCACCGCCGCCGATCTTGATGTCGCTTCGGTCGCTCAGAGCAACCAGACCACTTTCACTTCCACAGGCTTCCATTCAGCAGTGTATGTGAAGATGAACGGTGCTCAGAGCGGAAGGAACATCACTAACTCCAATTCTGTGGTACTCTACCTTAACCAGGCAAATACTACCTGCGATGGCAAGAATGTCGCCACGACGGGCTATATCTATGGCTACAACACCAGCTTTTCGAATTTCTACTATCACCTCGTGACAATCGAGGAGTATGTCGATCCCGATGCAGCGTCTATCTCCGTTGATCCCGAGACTCTCAGCTGGGATGCTGACGAGTATGGCGCGGACGCCGAGGCGGGTGTGTCCGTCACTCTGAATGCGGGCGCTACGGCTGGCAACTTCAATTACAGTGTCGTCGAAGGCACCGCATCCGACTGGTCGGTCTCCAAGAGTGGCTCAGCCCTCGATATCTATCCGAAGGCCGCCAACAACGGCACCTCCGCCAAAGTCCTTAAGATAGAAATCGCCCATGGTGATGACGCGACAGTTAAAAAGACTGTCACCTGCACCCAGAAGGTAGCAAGCAGCGGCGCTGCCGTCACTGTAGAGTTTACTACCACTGCCGGAGGGTTGAGTGGAACGGAAACTGCCATCAATGGCTCCTTGCAGGATGTCAGTGTTGCTATATCCAAAGGAACAATCGCATCTGAAATCAGAATTTTCAAGAGTAGTACGATTACCTTCAGCGTACCTTCCGGGAAGAATATTACTGAGATTATATTCACCTGTACTGCAAATGGTACGACCAAGTACGGTCCTGGGTGCTTTGCTGAGCAGACCGGCTATTCCTATAGTGGAACTGTCGGAACATGGATCGGCTCGGCACAAGAGGTAACCTTTACGGCATCTACCAACCAGGTTCGTGCGACCAGTATCAAGGTTACTTACGAATAGAATTTGTTAATTACATTTTCAGCGGCTCCGGGGGCTACTTCGGGGCCGCTGATTTTTGAGAGAGAATTATGCCACAGGGAATTTGGACTGTGCTGATGCTGGTGGCGTCGAACGTGCTGATGACGTTCGCGTGGTACGGGCACCTGAAACTTCAGGAGATGAAGATATCGACGGGATGGCCGTTGATACTGATCATACTTATGTCGTGGGGGATAGCTTTTTTTGAGTACTGCCTGGCGGTGCCGGCAAACAGGATTGGGTCGCGCATCAATGGCGGGCCGTTCTCGCTGGTTCAGCTTAAGGTCCTGCAGGAGGTGATATCGCTGACGGTGTTCACCGCCATCATGATGTTCATGTTCAAGGGAGAGAGCTTCCACTGGAACCACTTCGCTGCCTTCGCCTGTCTGGTTCTGGCGGTGTTCTTCGCGTTTATGGGCGATTAGATTCCTCGGCTAACGCTCGGAATGACAGGAAAATATCCTGTCGACAAGGGGATCGGTGACCTTCATGCAGAGTCCGGTGAGGACGGCCTGGATGAGGGTCCCTTCGCGTATGACGACGGTCTCGCCGTTGCCGGTCAGGAGCCTGAAGAAGATGAGGGCAAGGATGACGGTCATAGTGACGAGTGAGACGTCCATAATGACTTTGACCGTGCTGAACCTTGCCTTTGTCTTCTGAGTGATGACGTTGAGGGTGCTGTCGGCGGGAAGCAGCCAGCCTTCGCCGACGACCTCGAGGCGTATGCCGATAGCCGTGAGGACTACGGCGGCAAGGCAGAGCGCAATCTGTACGAAATAATTTGTCGCAGGAGCGTCGAGTGCGTTAAAGAGCCAGACCGCTCCATCCACTAGGTATCCGAAGATGAGGATAGGCACGACCTGCAGCACATGCTCCCATTTGAAATCCTTCCGCAGGATTATTGCCTGCAGCACGATGAAAAGAAGGTTGAATCCCCACGTAAATGTCCCTATCGAGATATTCGGCCAGCGAAGGCTCAGGATGGTCGGAACGCAGGAGAGGGGAGCGATGCCGAGGTTCGATTTGATGGAAAGCCCTACCCCGAGGGCTACTACGATGAGCCCGAGGGTGGAGATGCCGTAACGAATGAGTATATCCCTAGCTTTCATCGGATTCTGAGTCTTGATTTACGGATTGGATCGGATGCGTTGCGGGCGGCCATGAAGACGTAGCGGCCCTTTTCGAGGGCCCACCCGTCAGAGCGCTCGTCGAAGGAGGCCAGCAGGGAGACGGGAATGTCAATCTCTACGACGGCGCTTTCGCCGGGGGCGAGAAGTCCGGTCTTGGCGAAGCCCTTCAACTCCCTACGGGGCTTTTTCATGTCCCTGCCGGGAGCTTTTACGTAGATCTGCACCACTTCCTTGCCGGCGACGGAGCCGGTGTTGGCAACCCTGACGCTGACGTGGACAGTGTCCCCATCGAGGACGGTCTTCATGTCGGAATACCTGAAGGTCGTGTAACTGAGGCCGAAGCCGAAGGGATACGACACCTTGATCCTGCCGGTCACATAGTAGCGATAGCCGACAAATACCCCTTCATCGTAATCCACATAATCCACATTGGGGATTTCGTAGCGCTTCCTGAAGTCGTCTCCGAGGTTCTGCCTATAGAAGGAATAGTTGAACGGCTTGTCGGTGAGGATTTCCGGGATGTCGCCGAAGGTGGGATCGTCGGAGTAGCGGACCGGGATTGTCATCGGAAGGCGGCCGGAAGGGTTCTCCTTGCCGAGAAGGATGTCGGCGACTGCGTTGCCTGCCTCGCATCCCGGCAGCCAGCAGACGAGAATCGCATCGGCAAGATGCTGCCACGGCGCCATGTCCACGATGCCTCCCGTGTCCAGGACCACAATCAATTTCTTCCCGGCCCTGTGGAACGCCTCGGAGGTGCATCGGAGAAGTTCGATTTCAGCTTCAGAGAGACAGTAGCTGTGGTAATAGCTGCGGTCCTTGCTTTCGCCGAAAACCCGGCCGATGGTGACAATCGCGGCATCGGCGGCGGAGGCGGCGTCCAGGATTATTTCCCGAGGAACCACCTCAAGAGCCCTTTCGGCATCGACGTACCACTTCTTGCCCGGCTTGTTGATAGCTGCACAGCGGGCTCTTTCATATTCCATGTAAGAGGCGTAGAACTCATCGACGGCGCCGTCAAGGCTGACGCCGGCGTTCCTCAGACCCTGCTGAAGATCAACGATGTAGGCGCCGTTGACGTCGCCGGAACCGGTCCCTCCTGTGATGAAATCATAGGAGGCCACTCCAAGGAGGGCTATGTTTTCCCTGCCGGAGAGCGGCAGGGTGGAAGCGTCGTTCTTGAGAAGCACCATGCCCTCGCAGGCGGCCTTTCGCGCAGTCGCCGCGTTGGCCTCCAGGTCGGGACAGTTGGAGTACTCGTAGGAAGCGAAGCGCGGAGTCTTAACCACAAGCCGAAGTATGTGCGTCACGGCGGAATCCACTGCCGCGACCGACAGGGAGCCGTCCCTGAGACCGGCCAGTACCGCCTCATAATGGGCGTCACTGCCCGGCTGGATCATGTCGTTTCCGCTGGAAACGATGGCCCCGGTGTCGTGGCCGGCGCCCCAGTCTGTCATCACTGTGCCCTCCCAGTCCCACTCTTCGCGGAGGATGCCGCTCACCAGCTCGCCGTTCTCGGAGGCATAGACACCATTAATATAATTATAGGACGTCATAAGCGTCCATGGATCCGATTCTTTGACCGCTATCTCAAAGTTCCTGAGATAGATCTCGCGGAGGGCGCGCGCCCCGATGCGGGCGTCGAGGAAGAGTCTGTTGAGCTCCTGGTTATTGGCCGCGAAATGCTTGATGGAGGTTCCCACTCCCTGGCTCTGTACGCCCCGAATGTAGGCGGCGGCAATCTTGCCGGAGAGAAGCGGGTCCTCGGAGTAATACTCAAAGTTCCTTCCGCAGAGAGGATTGCGCTGGATGTTCACCCCAGGGGCCAGCAGCACGTCCACTCCATATTCCCTGACCTCGTTGCCGATAGCTGCGCCGACCTCCTCCACAAGATCTGCATTCCAGGTCGAGGAAAGGGAGGTGCCGTTGGGAAACCTTGTGCAGGGGCGGTCTTTGATACGGACCCCGGCAGGGCCGTCGGCAAGCACTATCGCCGGGATGCCGAGCCGGCTCACCGGGTGAGTCGTCCCTGCGGCGCCGGGGACATACAGCGAAGTGTATCCGACCCCGTCGAACTGCGTGGACCGTGCCCCAACTATGAGCGCGGCCTTCTCCTCCGGAGTGAGGAGAGAAACTATTTCAGGAATGTTGTCTTTCGACAGCCTGACAGGCAGCGACTGGGAAAACAGGCAGTTGCAGATAAAAAGTCCCAGCAGGGGGAGGAGTATTCTTTTCATCGCTTTACTGGATAAAAGAGGCGAAGTAGCCGAGAAAGAGGATGCAGGTTATCAGTGTTCTTAGATATCTTTTTCCTCGTAGGTGAAGGTCGTCTTGCCGATACGGAAGGTGGTGCCGTGGTAGAGGCTGACCTGTTTGTCTACCTTGAGAGGCTTGCCATTGAAGGTGACGCCTTCTTCGAGGGCCGTCAGGCGTGGTATGCCTTTTTTCATTGTTATCTCGGCGTGGACGGGGGCTATGTCGCTCTGGAGGTCCCAGGACAGCTGCAGCGAGCAGTCCACCGATTTGCCTATGGAGACGACGGCGTTGGGATTGGCCCTGAACCATTTGTAGATGGCTACGTCCATGGTCTTGACCGCGCCCTGGGCGTGCAGGAAGTAGTGTTCCGACTTCGGTGCGGCCGCTGCGATGGCGAGAGTGATTCCGACAGCATAGATCATAATGCTGAAGAGTACCAGCACGCGGAAGTCTATACCTATCATAATATAACAGGAGTACCACAGGTACATCGACAGGACCGACGCCGCGAGGGCTATGAGAATGATGTGCCTCTTGAGTTTGATACGGCTGCCGGCAGTGCCAATGAGCGCTATCAGATAGGCCGACAGTATCCAGGGGATGAGGTTCAGGATGAAACTCACTGACTCAAGGTGAAGTCCTATGCAGGCCAGGCTGACAAGCAGGTACAGCAGCGCGGTGGCCAGACCGGCGACGACCGATTTGAGGAAGATGTCGAGAAGGGACAGGAAATGTTTGTTCCTGACGGACATCAGCCCGATTCCGAGGGTGAGGAAGAAGGCTACGAACAGACCGTAGGACGGCAGCTGGTTGAGGTGCGTGCCGTTCTTGTCCGCGTTGAGGTACTCCACGGGGATGAGGTATTCGAGGATGTGTTTCTCCGTGAAATTCGTCCAGATGGACAGCGCTATCCAGGCCAGGACGGAAACTAGGACACCCATCAGCAGCCATTTCATATAGAACGGGGCGTTCCTCTTGTCGGCAAGGTGCTCCCTGTCGTAGAAATGGGAGCCATCCTTGCAGTGGCGTCCGTATTCGGGGCAGTGGTACTCGTTCTCATCCCAGCAGGACTTGTGCATCGAGTGTTCGCACTTTACCACCACCTCGTCGCCTTCCTTAAAGGGCTCCTTGCAGAGGTAGCAGGACTCCGCTACAGCGACGTCTCCGATCACCATATCCCTCCCGGTGTGCCTGACAACGTATTTGCGGAGGAATATCCTGTACCGGATATATGGCACAAGGAACTGGAAGACCAGATAGAGCAGGAGGATAATCAAGAGCCCGATGCTCGTGCCCTCGATGAGAACCCCCTTGAGGGAGTCGCCGTTGACGATAATGGGCTTGTAGAGCGAGCCTTCGCGGATATTCGCCGTGACGGAGGCGATCTCGCGGTTTTCTTCCAGGCTGTGGAAGATCAGCTTGAGCTGGTTGTTGTCGCCGCGGTAGACCTTCCTGTCGGGATTGACGAAATCGAAGCGGTTGGACATGATGGAATCCACGTGTTTGCCGAGGATGGTCTCTTCGAGCTTCGTCCAGTTGAATTTCGGGAAATACGACCCTCCGGTGGACTGGCAGAAGGAGGTGAAGAGGTCGGTGACCGTGGCGTCCGCCTCCGCGCCGGCAGGGGTGACGCTGAAGTTGACGTAGCTGACGCTGACGCTGTCGGGAAGCTCGGCGTGGAGAAGGTCGCTCTCTATCTTGAAATGCTCGCTGTCCATCGGGACGTCGCCGTCGTCATAGACGCGGCCGTCGGAGAAAACGACGAGCTTGACCTCCGAGGCGTCGGCCCAGGGGCCCTGCCTTGCCGCCATCTCCTGCATTTTGGCGGAGATGGAGCGGTAAAGGTATTTTTTCGAAGACCCTGTCTTGAAGTACTCCTTAATGATGTAGTCGGAAATACCGTAGGTCTTGGACACCTGTTTGTCGTTCATGAATGCCAGGAAGAGATTGCTGCGGTTGAGAACGGTGAACATCTCTTCTACAGCCTCCCTTTCCTTGTCGACAATCTCCTGCGGCAGGGAGAGATCCACGAGCACGAGCACTTTGATGCCGAGCTCGGCGATCTGGTCGCTCTCGGTGTTCCAGGCCTTAACGAGGCGTGGATGGACACGGCGGGCCGCCAGGACGCCGTCGTCGTATTCTTCGACATCGATGCGGACGGTGGACGAATCGGTCAGTGAGTAGGGACCGATGTCGTCCACGACGCTCGTCCATATGGAGAACGTCTTGTGGTCGGGTGCGAATTCGATTTCCTTGACCACCATCTTTTCCTGCGCTCCGGCTTTGGCGCCGGGCAGGGAAGAAGCCTCGAACATCGCGCTCGGGTCGCTGACTCCGAGGTGGGACAGGAAGTCTGACTGGCAGGCCTGAAGGGCCAGCGCCGCCGCAAGCGGCATCAGGTATCTGAAAATTCTTTTCATCCTTGTCATATATCAGATGGTCGGATACTCGTCCGAACCGTTGAGTTTTAAAGCATCCTTGTATTTCTTCATGGCCTCGCGGGCATCCTTTATTGCCTTGATCCTTGCCCTGAGCATGCTCAGGAACATAAGCAGGACCGCGACTGCGGCGAGGCCCAGCAGGTAGTCCTTTATCCTCTGGATGAGGGGCTTGTATGTCATCTCCTGGATTGCGTCGGACTTGTTCTTGAGGGCGGCATAGGCGTCTTCAAGAGTCTCCATGCGGGCGCGTGAGACCAGCCGGTATTCTTCGGCCTGTTTGGCTGCGTCGAATTTTTCCTGAACGGCCGAGAAGATAAGCTGCTCCTTCTGTTTCTCCTTCTCGAGAAGAGGGGCCGTCTTCGGTGAAAGGGAAAGTTCGAAAGCCCTCTTGCCAAGGGTGTTGTAGGTGCTGTCCAGGTTAGCGATCATCGTCTGGGTATCCAGGAAGGCCTGCAGTGAGGCCAGCATCTGTTTCCGGACTTCCAGCGAGTCGGTGGCATCCTGCTTCATCATTTCAAAGCTCTCCACGCTCGCCATCAGCGTCTCGTCGAGGGCGACGGCCCACTGCTGTGAAGGGAAGTAGTTGTTCCAGCGGATCTCGAGTGAGCGGCGGCTGCTTTCCGCGTTCTTCAGCCGGCGTTCTATCATCCGGAGGTATCCTTCGGTGATCTGGCTGTTCGGTGAAATGGGAAGGCTGGCCACGGAGGCGTCGTATACCCCCCTCATCTCCCCGAGATACTGGTCCACGCGCCCCTGGATTTCCAGGCGTATGGACTCGTCGAGGTGCTCCGCCGAGGCGGGCTTGTCCTGGGCGCAAAGCGCCGTGGAAGCCGCCAGAAGGAGCCCCGCCGCCGCAAGGTATGACACCAATCTTCCGCTCATGCTATCTACACGTTTTCTTGAAATACTGCTCGGCCTGTCTGTAGACTCTGACTGCGTTCTCTTCTTCTGCGGACATGACGTAAGGGTATCTTGAGAGAATGCCCGAGATGTCCTTGATGATCTCGTTGCACTGTGTCACGAGGTCGTAGCGTTCGAGTTCGTCGTTGCTGACAAGGTAGCGGGCTACCGATTTGTCTATCTGACGGGCCTGGGCATAGATCATCTTGATGTCCAGAGTTTTGACCTCCCCGGGCTCTTCCGGGGCCTCGATCCTGCAGAAATGGTTCGCTATGGAATCTACATAGTGGTTGTACTGATCCGTCGCCTCCTGTAGAAGCGGGCACGGGGACTGACCCTGCTTGGCGGTGAACTGGGTAAGAAGTACATCTTTTGTCTCTTTGTAGGTCTTTAGAGCATCCATCGAGGGGACCGTGCCGCTTGCATAGATTTTATTAAAGTTCTCGTAGGCCGCCTTGACGGTCTCTACGTTAGCCTGCGCTTCGGCGATTTCCTCATCCCGGCCAAGGCAAGGGTTGCGCTGGATACGAATCTGGTACCTGGCGTTGAGGTCACGCCCCTGAAGCAGCTGCCATCTGGATTTTTTCATCGGTTCAAGCAGCAGGAGGTCCCGGAGGGTCACGCTGACGGAATTTCTTGCTCCAAGGATCTGGAAGGTCTGTTCGATGTAGTCGTTGACCATCTTGTAGTCGGCCGGGGCCGGCTGGAGCCCTTCATATTCAATCCAGCGGTTGAATATGTATTTCTTCTTCGGGGAGGGGATAGACTTCACGAGCCCTTTGGAAAGGGGAAACTTGCTGCCTTTGTCGGCATCCGCCACGTAGGGCAGCCTGTCCGGAATCAGGTTTTTGTGGGATACGACCGCCTTGTAGCGGGACGCCTCACGGAAAACGAACAGCGTCCTGTACGACAGCGCGCTGACCGTAAGGGTGTTGTTGTCCTCGTCGAAGACGAACTTTACCATTATATCCGAGTCCCTCGAGTCCTCGGACAAGGCTATGTGATCCGTGTAGGAGGTCCCGGCGGAGACGGAAATGTTCTTTACGGTTTGCGCCTTCATCGGAGCTGCCATAAGGCACAGCACCGGAAGCGTCAGGAGAAGTTTCAGTATATGTGTTCTGCTCATAATCAGTCTTGGTCAAAATAAATCCATTCGTTGGGCTCTCCCTGTCGGATCACCCATGCGGCAACCTGCATATCCTCCGGATACGGCGGCTCGCAGACGGCGTGGTAGACGTCGTAGCGGAGATACTGCGCCACCCTGTCGACGCCCCAGGCGAGCTCCGTGTAGGTGTCGTCCTGGTTGAGGCACACCCTCCCTGCCATTTCGCCGAAATAGCGGATGTTAGGGTGCCAGGGGTGGGGAATCGGGGTGCCGTCCTCGCCGCTGGTGAGAAAACGGAACACCGGAGCTCCGTCCACGCAGGGGTAGGCCGCCGGGAGCGTAATGTCCATCTTGAACTCGTCGGCGAAAAGCGGCGGGTTGGCCACGCCTTTCTCGCCGAGACGCTCAGGCTGCCCGACGCCGCAGATACTGTGGATGCGGTAATCCACACGGTAGCGGACGGGCAGGCCGGCGGCGTTGCGCTCTTCGACGGACACGGAGATGTCCCGCCGTCCGCTGAAGCGCTCCTCCAGCCGGCGCCACTCGTTCAGCAGGCGACGGTTGCGCCCGCTGAGCTGCTCCGGTATGAATTTGCCGCTCTCCATTAACCCGGGAAAGGATCAGCTACGAGGAACAGGGTGTCTCCGTTATGGACGTTGTAGTCCGCGAGGGTCTGGTCGGTGCGTCCGATGCGGGGGCGCAGCACCCTGACCTCGTGGACATCCGGATCTTCCATTCCGAAGAAATAATCCATCGGGGCTCCGGTCTCGTCCAGGGACGGGAAGTCGAAGATGAGCCTTCCGTCGCTGCCGGTGGCGTGGCGAAGGTTATTCATCAGCGTGCCAAGGGGAGCTTCCGGATTCATCACCCTGAAGCGTACCTTCTTGTTTTTATACACGAGATCCAAAAAGAAATCTTCCATATCTGTCAGTCTTCTATATTGATATTCACTTTAATCGGGTAGATGCCGGTGCTTCTTGCCTCGGCCATCTTCTGCAGGAGGAGTTCGGCTCCCGGAAGTCTGTCCGTGAAGGAACGCTTGATGAAGGCGTTGCCGACGAGAGCGATGTCCACTACAATCTCGTAGCCGCAGCCCGTCGAATCCCTCTCGAGACGCCTTCCTACTTCGAGGCGGCTGATGAGGCTGCTCTCGATGCCGTAGAGCACCATAAGCTGCTTGCGGCAGAAGAACTTGATGTCGGCCATGGTTACGAGCCGGTCTCCTGTGACCATGAAATAGCGCAGAAGGCTTCCGACCGCGGCTTCGTCCTTGACCTCGTCCATACCGGGGACGGGAGCGGAGATAAGCGAGGTCCCGGCGGACAGGAAGCCCGAGGGGGCTTCAAACTGCCCTCCGAGTGCAGAATTGACGGCTGTGCCGGCAGTCGTGAGGTATTTCACCGTCAGGGTGAAATCCTTCTTCTGCTGCTGGAGCGGTCCGCGCGGCATAAGATAGATTCCGGAGACGTTTCTGAGGACGTTCTGCGCACTCTCCGATTTGAGCTGCACCATCGCCGACTCCAGCTGGGTGACGGCCTTGCCGGCCGACTCGCCGCTGAGCTGGCGGAAGGCATAGAAATCGGAACGGTATCTGGTAATGATGCAGTTGAGGAGTTTGTAGAGGCTTCCCTGGTTGAAGCGGTCTCCGGCAACGCCCCTGACCTCCAGCGCAGTGTCTCCGTAGATCTGATTGTCCGACGGGCGGATCAGGTGGAGGAACTGGCGGGAGGAGATGTCTTCGTCCGTGGGGTTAGGCTGCCCTCCGACAAGCCGGGCGATAGGCGTCTGTGCCGAGATCGTGGCTTCTCCTACGCTGGCGTTTACAAGGATGATCGCGTTGAGCGCGAGATTTTCCTTGTCGAAGCTGAACCGGTCGGAAATGCCCGAGAATTCGAATACGAGGTCGATCTGATCCGTCTCCGACGGGATAAATGTTTCGGGAGAGTGCTTTCTTATACAGAAAAGACGGACGTTCTGGCGGGCGAAAAGGTCCATCGGGAGGACCGAAGTGTTCCAGATCTGGCCGAGGTTGTAGGACATCGCTTCGGGCGAGAACAACGGAGAGAGCGGAAGCTCCGAGTAGTGCCAGGGCTTCACGAGGGGAAGCGGGCGGTTCTTTATCGACACTGCTACATCCTTGAATTCCACTCCCTTTATCGCGAAGGTAAACTGCGACAGGTCGCTCACTGGGAACTTGAATTTCAGGGAGACTTTCCACCTTCTTCCGTCAAGGCGCGTAACGGAGTGGATTTCCGCGTTGAGCGCCCTTGATTCGAAAAGAGGAAGGAAGGAGTGGCCTCCCTTCAGCTGGAAGGCTGTCCCTTCGCCGACGGCTATCTCTCCGATGTCGTCCTGCAGGGCCGTCTGGACGGCGGCCGTGGCAGGGACTGCGTGGCCCATCTCATAGGGTACGAGAAGCCGTGCGAAGTCTTCGAGCACCTCGCTTTTGAGACGTTCGATCTCGCTGTCGAGTTCGTTGGACTGGTATGCCAGGGCCGTCATGAGCAGCGAGAACACCGGATCGTCTCCGAGGTTCTCGAGGTCTTCCGACCGGTCGCTCTGATTCCATACGGCCCGGGCCTCTTTCAGCAGTTCGTCGGCCTTCTGGCGTGTTTCAAATGATATCTGTTTCATGTCAGCTTACTTCCATACATTGATGACGGTGGAATACTGGTAGCCTTTCCCCGTGGAGATGATCTTTCCCTTGACGGTGACGTAGATTTTCCTTTCCTGCCTTGCATAGGTCATGGAAACTTTTACGTCAGTGAGTCTTTTTTCATAGATTTCTATCTTCTCCCTCAGTTCGGCGGCAAAGGTGTTGAGGTTGCTGGAAGAACCTGTAAGTTTCTTGTCGTAAAGACCGTCCGAATCTCCGGATTCTTCCGGAGCGGAATCGTACACCACGCCCTCGCTCTCGTTGAAAATCTCAAACTTGAGATTGTTGAAGATGAATCCGTATTCCGGATCGGCGGGGGAGTCGCCGCACGTGGTGGCCATAAGCAGCGCGATGGCGCTGTCTATGGACTTCCTGGTGTTGTCCGTACGGTCCAGTCGACCTTTTCCTATACGCAGGGGGATTGACAGGTTGCTCATAATCAGGCTACATCATAGGGAAAAACTCTTCCTCTTCCTCCTCCGGCACATAAAGGGCGTTGTAAAGCGCCTCGTAGAGTTCCGGATAGAGTTTGTCGTGCAGAGAAGGATCCAGCTCGCCCGAAAGGGTGTCGTGGAGCTCCGGCTTCATCTTTTCTTCGATGAACGCCTTGAGGGTCGCGGAGAGCTTCTCGCTGAGTTCGCTGCGGAGCTCCTCCTTGATCTGGCGGAGGAGGTCGGCGCGGAGCTCCGGATTGAGTTTCTCGTAAAGCTCGGCCTTGGCCTGGGCGAGAAGTGCCTCGTAGTCTATGGAGTCGTCCTCCAGGACCACAGTGTCGAGGATGCTCGCGGCCCCTCCGAGGTAGTCCGAGAGCCACTGCAGCCACTTCTGAATGTCGTAGCGGGAAGCGGCGGGAATCTCGACCGGGTTCTCGGTGTTGGGCTTCACGACGTAGTAGTCGATGGCCTGGGCGATCTCGCGGGTGAGCATAATGAACTCGCTGACGCCTCCGTCCCAGCTGTATCCCTTGAGGATGAACATATAGCGCAGGAGCGCGCGCTTGCCCTCTCCGTCGGCAAGGTTCGCGTGGGATGACAGGACCTGCAGCTTTTCGGCGAATGCCGCACCATAGTCGGCAAAGCGGGAGTCGCTTCCTAGAAGCAGGCACGGCGGGATGAAATCGTCGTCACGGGAGAATATCCCGTCGGAGACCTTGAACCTCGCCACGGGGAAAAGGTCCTCTCCGGCCATCTCTTCCAGCGAGTGGATCGCGAATTTCTTCTGCGGGCGGACATACGGCACGCCTTCCTTTTCGAAGGCCGTGTCCTCCCCGCCGGGAGCGACGGTGAGGTAGTACTCCTTCCCGAAAAGCATCGGGATCGCGACGGAGACAGGCTCGTCGGCGCTGATAAGCTTTCCTGACGGAAGCACCGCCGAGCACTGGAAACGTGCTATCTCGAACGTGTTTTTCACAAAAGAGCCGGCGGCGGAGAACGCCGCTCCGGGCAGAAGTCCGAACCTTTCTCCGCCCATCGCGGCGCGGACGGCCATCTGCTGGCGGAAATCCAGGTTCCGGTCAAGCTCTTTCAGCGTCTGCGCTGAAAGCTCCATGCCGGGGGCCCAGTTTATTCTAGCATCGATATCCATATTACAGTTCTGTGTTATAGTCGAGTATCATGTTCTTGCAAAGTTCAGGGGAGACGGAGTGCTGCTTGAGAAGTATCTCAAGGCGCACTTCTGCGGGGATGAACCACTCCGCGAGGAAGTCCCTGAGAGGGAGGATGTCCCTGTGCAGGGCCTTGTATTCTTCTGCGGAAAGGTCCGGGACTAGAAGTTCGAAACGCACGGAGGGGATCCAGGCCCTCGTGCTGTCCTCCTCGGCGTAGCGCCCGTCGCGTCGGACGACCTCGCAGCCGAAGATTGCGGAGAGCAGGCGGCGTATCATCTCGAAATCGCCCCTCCAGTGCCTCACGTAGGGCAGAAGGACGGCGAATTCCCTTATGTAAGGATTCTTCTCTGCATCGATGTCGAAGCCGAAGAAGGTCCGGAGGATGTAGGAGAGCTTGTCCGAGAGAAGTTCGGAGACATTCCTTTCCACCTTCAGCCGGCGGCGGAACTCCACCGAATCAAAGGGGAGGAACGCCTCGGAGAGGATCCGGCGCTGAAGGTCCAGCTGCTTGTGCTTTTCCAGGACATCTCCGTCCTTGAGTTCGTCCTCCATGGAGAGGAGACCCTGCGGGAGCAGGTCGAGGATACCGTCGCGGGAGAGCCACACCGTGGTCTCTTCCGGGCTTATCTCCATGGCGTCGTGGCTGTAGTTGCGGTAGAACGTGCCGTCATAGCGCACGATCCACTTGTCCTCCAGCTCAGGATAGAGGAAGGAGAGCAGCATCTCAGCCCCGATCTCTGTATTGGTTACAGACTGTCTCATTTCATTTCAATATATTCTTCTCCCGAACCGGTGCTGACAAGCAGCACTTCCTTTTCGGGAATCCCCAGCTGTCCCAGCGTGAGGGACCTGTAGGGGAAACTATCGTCAATTTCCCTGTATTCGTGCTGGTACAGGCCGCTGAAGGGTATGCCCCTCCACTCCGGCTCCTTTCCCAGCCTTTCCGCCACATTCCGTCCCGGCAGCATCACTTCCAGCGATGCATCGCCGTCTTTTCTTATAACACGGTCCACGAAGCAGTCGCCGGGGTGGATCGTTATTTTGCTTGCGCCAAGCTCCTTTTTCAGCACTTCAAGCGCCTCCTGCACCGTCGTCTCTGCCGTCACTTCCGTGGGCCTTACCGGCTCCCACCTGTCGTGGACCGGGCAGTCGTCGTCGTAGGCGGCAAGCGAGACGACTTTCGTAGTCATATGTTCACCCTCAAAGCAGAACATCCGTCCGCAGAGGGAGGTCAGTTCTCCGCTTTCCAAAAGCTCCGGGTGGAGGAGCTTCAGGGCTTCCTGCACCTGAACCGCTCCGGTCACGGAGGCTATGATGGAACTCGTCGGGGCCTTCCCGGCCTGCTCGTCCCGGCGTATGATTCCCGAGCAGGGCATCCTCCTCGCGAGGTCTTTCAGCCCTTCGGGACCCAGCTGGCAGGCGTAACAGTTTTTGCCGGGGATAAAAACCCTCACAGTGCCTTCCAGGTAGCTTATTCCTCCGTCGACCCACGGCACCCCGGCCCTCATGCAGAGCCGGTTGATGCAGTAGCGGGCCCAGCGGTTGTCCACGCATCCTATCACCACGTCCATCTTCCTGATGAGCCCGAGGCCGACATCGAAAGCGATGTCGCCGCGGACGGGAGTCACCTCTATGGTGGGGTTCATCCCTCTCAGGCGCTCCGCCGCCACTTCCACCTTGAATCGTCCTTCCAGCGCGTCCTCCTTCCTGAAAAGGACGCTGCGGCTCAGGTTCCCCGTCTCCACGCGGTCGAAATCGACCGCCCAGACGTGTCCGGCTCCCATCAGGGCGAGGTTTTTCAGGACCTCGTTGCCGAGGGCGCCGCACCCCACGACCATTATATTCGCGGAGGCGATCCTGTCCGCACAGAAAGGACTATTCATCGCCCGGCGTCATTTTCATCTGTGTGGCCGCCTGGGCGTCCTGCACTTTTTTCTGTTCCTCTTCCTTCTTCTTGTCCTGCTCTTCCTTATATATTTTATATGCCTTCTCTATTTCTTCTTCCTTCGCCTCCTGAATCTTCTTTGCCAGCTCGGTAGCCTTGTCGTGGACCTGCTTAAGCATGTCTTTCGCTTCATCTATTTCCTCACCGGAGGCTCCTGCGAGCTTGACCCCGATTTCCGCCGTTGCGGTGTTGAAGGTCGCTTCTATCTGACCCTTGCAGATGTCGGCAAGCACGCCTATACCTTCTTTCAGGAATTTGTAGCGGGCATCATCCACGGGGGGGACCGTCGCAAGGATGATTTTCTCCTCGTCGTCGTCCTCGTCCAAATTGACAAGCTCGATTTTGTATTCCGAGTGGAAATCGTTGACAGCCTTGACTATAGGCATGAGCAAATCTTTGTCGTTGGGGTAGATCTCAAACTGGTCCTCCCTTTCCGGTGCATTCCTTGCCTTCGCGACTTTCTCAATCGGCATCATTTCTCCGTCCACATCAACGAATACGCAGAGCAGCGCTTCAGGCTGCGCCAGTACGCTCAGGTTGCAGTAGCGGTAGTTCAGAAGGGCCACATAGCCGCTCATCTTGCCCTGGGCATTGTTCAGAATGCCGACGACACTTTTTTTCATATCCTTTTTTTCTTTTTCAGTTTCATATAAACGTCCGTGAGGTTGTTGCCCCTCGGAGGTATCTTCTGGGAGACAGCCTTGTAGCCGTCCTTGGAGAGAGTTACCCTGTAGTTCCTGGTAGCTTCAAGGCGTACGATTTTAGGGGTCTGCCCGTAATCTTTCCCGTCTATGGTGATGTCCGCGCCTGCCACATTGCAGTGGATGTTGACGAGGCCGTATCCGGCTCCGGCGGCTTCGAGGGTTATTTCCTTCGGGAAACTGTCCTCGATAAGGAGACGGAGAGGGGAGGAGGACACTCCTTCCTTCCTGGCTTCAACGAAGTGGATGCCCAGAGAGAGGGAATCTTCCCACTCCCCGACGGCTTTTTTCTCCAGGTCAACCCAGATCTCAGCCTGCGGGTCGTGGGCTGTGATCTTGATGGGAGTAAGCCTGACGGCCGCGAGCGCGACGGAATCGGGCGGGGCGACAGGCATCGGATCCGTAAGCTTGAGGGGGAGGGGATGAAGGTCTGCGTCCGCGATGGTGAGAAGTTTCTTTTCCGCCCTTCCGACGAGAAGAAGCGAGTCGTAGCAGCATTTGTCTTTCCTGAAGACATTGACCCTGTGCCAGCCTTCCTGCATACGGAAGCTTGTCGCTTCTTTTTTGCTTATGCGGGCAAGGTCGATGTAGAGGTCCCGCCGTCCGCGCCACTCCGGCTTAACGGTAAGGTAGGAATAGAAGGGCTGAAGCCTGACCGGGATGTCCGCCCTGACGCTGTCCGAAAGCTCGAATGAACCTTCTTCCGCCTCATAGAACGGAGATTCGACCCTGTAACTGTGCTTTCCTACAGGAAGATACATCTCGACGATGTCGCTCCGGACCTGCTTTGAGAGCGAATCCACGGTGAGGAGGGTATTGGCAGGGCTCATCCTGAAGATCACCCACTGCTTAGGCGCCTTGAAATCGACCGTGGGGTCTGACGCGAAGAGCAGAGCCCTGTAGTGAGAGTTGACTTTAAGGGACTTGTTTTTGGCTGATTTCCAGGTGTATTGCCCGAAGGACGGGTGGCGGATTACTATCGCCTTTGTCTTCTTCGGGAACTTCACGGTTACCATCCCGTCTCCTTCCTGCGCTTCGGCCTGCACTTTCCCGTTTGCAAGGAAAGTGAAGCCTTTTTCTTCAGTGACGAAGTCCACGATGGCGGAGGCTTTGTCCACTTCAATCGTTTTGTTCCACGGCATGCGACGGACTTTGGCAAACTCCTCCACGCTCATCTGCTGCGCTGCGAGCGGCAGGCAGGCGAGTACGAGAAGTATGACAAGTCCCGTGCGTTTCATCCTTACTTTCCTTCGGCCAGGCAGACATTGCCGGGCATTGTTACCTCAATGCAGCCTCCCCAGTTGCAAATGCATTTGCAGTTGTCCAGCAGGGCGGGCAAATTTGAAATCATCTCCTGTCCTCCCGGAGCCCAGGGCGCCGCAATGACAGGGATGCATGGCATCGGTGTGAGGGTCCCCATCGCCGCGGCGGTCGCCGATGCGACCGTCGGATTTGCCAGCGACTGGCACATGCCGAAGGGCATGATGTTGGCCATCGGCTTGTTGTCCATGATGTTGGCTATCGGCTTGTTCTGGACCTTGGCCCGCATCGGGTCTATCACCATCAATGATGACGGCGCCATTCCGAAACTGCATTTGAGCATTGCTCCTGCACACACGAACTTGCCCATAGCGCTACTTCTTTTCAGGTGCGTCCTCGGCCTTGAGCTTGGCGCTCAGGCTGCCGGACGGAGGAGCGGGCGGCACCGGGATGCCGTCGCTGATGTTGGACGATTTGAACGAGCTCTTGGCCTCCACGTGGTCCACAGTAGCTTTCGGCGCCTTGAACTCGCCCTTGGCTTCGAGGGAGTTGTTGACGGTCGTCTTGCCGAAGACGTCGGTGTCGCTGCCGCCGAGGGCCGCTTTGCCGCCGGAAAGCTGCAGGGCCGCCTTTCCGTCGTCCTGCTGGGCTTCGAGGGTCTTGTCGGCGAAAAGGCCGACCTCTTCGCTGACCGCCTGGAGTTTCTTGGACTTGATGTCCTTTTTCTTCGCTCCGAGGAACATCTTCTCGGAAAGGAGGAGCATCGTGCTGCCTTCGGCGAGCTTGTCGTCGGTCCTTTTCTCCTTGTCCACATCCATCGAACGGACGGAGACTTCCTTGGCGTTGAGTGCAATCTCACCCGTCGCCTTGCCTTCGGTGTCCGTCGCGGAGACGTCCAGCTTCTCGGCGCGGATGGTGATGGCACTGTCCTTTGTGAGAGCCTTCTCCTCCAGCTTGTCGTCTTTGAGCTCGGAATCCACGGATTCGACTGACAGAGTCTTGGTCTTCACGAGAATGTCGCCTTCGGAAGTGTACTTGGCTTCCGTGAGCTTTCCCTTGTCGTCGTATTTGAGGTCCGCGGCATTGACGGTTGAAATCTCCACCGTCCTGGCGTTTACTGTCAGCTTCCCTTCTTTCTGAAGGGCGTTGTCCTTGTCGATGGAAAGGACCTTGACATCATTGGCAAGGACTCCGACTCCGGCTTCTTCGTTGTCGCGGATGTTGCCGTCGCCGTCGCGGGAGGCGAGGTCTATCCTTTCTCCAACGATAGACACCATGCTTCCGGTGGACTTCTTCAAGTAGTCGTCTCCGCTCTTTATTGCCTGCTTCGCATCCTTCAGACTGGTTATCTGGCGATTGATCTCTGCGAGGCGGGAGATTGACCTTGAGGTGTCGCCGTAGGTCTGGAACAAGGTGGCTGAGTGGATTTGCATCTTGTTGGCCAGTTCTTCGAGGGCTCCGGCTTCTGTCCTCAGAGTGAAAGGATCGGAGATAATGCTTTCATTCTGGTCACAGATGTCCTGAATGGCCTTTGCGATGTTACCGAATGACTTAATGCCGTTATCCACATCGTTTTCGATGACCTTTTTCTGGTCTTCGAGGGCCTTGACACGGTCGTCGATGTCCTTTTTGAGCCTCTCGCTTGAAATGCTTGCATCCAGCTCGAGACTGCCGTCGGCATGGATGCGTACGCCTCCGCTGCCGGATGATTTGGGGAGCTGGGGGAATACACCCAGGGTACCCACTCCGTCAAGCACAATGTGACGGCCCTGTGAGACGACTTCCGAAAGCGCTCCTACGACTTCCTCAAGCCCGTCAGCGCCGGGATCGGCCGCGACCGAGCGTATGCTCGCCGCCCTGGTCTTCACCGAACCCGCTTCCCCGACACCTTCGAGAGACACGTTGTTGGAACGAAGTATGACACTTCCGCCGCCGTCTTTCAGCATTATCCCTTCCCTGTCCACATTGCCAATGACAATTTCCGGGGCGGAGATAACGATGCGTTTGTCATCCCTTATGAAGTAGCCGTCGTTGATCGCGCTGTAGATATCCTCCTTGAGCTTCCGGACCTCTTCCTTCTGGGAGCGGATCTCTTCCAGGTCCTTGGTTACGCTTTTTTTGAAATCTTCCAGCGCTTTTTTCAGTGAATCGAAAGTGTATTCCATAAAATCAGAATTCTTTTAATTTATTCCGAATAGCCGTTTGAACCGTGTCGTGCGTACGGCTCGGATTCTTGTAACATTCGGTTTCTCCATTTTTAAAACGGACCGTATGGTCTTCATCTTCAGAGAAAAGGATGTGTCCCTTAGCTGCCGGTTTCCATATCCACCATTCCAACGGGATAACCTTTTTCATGATGTCGAAAGTGACGGCGTTCGCAAAGCCTTTTAAGAAATCGGAGTCTGTCAGAGGCGGTTTTTTCACCTCTACGGCTTCGGCATAAAGCGTCCAATCCCCGGGCTCAAAGGGATTGTTCTGATCGGAAAAGTTGGCTTGAGTGATGGCGACGGTTCCGTCGGCAGCTACTGTTCTGATAGGGGAGTAAGCCGCTGCCGGGAAATCACACCCCTCAATGGGATTGTTCACACCACGGCATTTTTCAATTATGTCGTAGCAGATGCGACGCATCACGAATTTCTTCCACCTGTCAAAATCTGCAGGGACAAGATCCGCGTTACCGAACAGAGAGGCATCCGGAGTTGTGACAAATTCATTTACCTTCTTGATGCAGTCGGTGTATAATTCGTGTCGGACATCTCCTGCCGCGGGAACCGCAGGAAGTATTGCCTGCGCGGTCTTGAGGATAGCAGGGGCATCGGTGTTGAGATGGAACGCGGCGAATCTGGCGTCGAGATTATCGCAGAGGTGCTCGAACTCCGCCGCCTTCTTTTTAAGAGGATGAATGGCTTCCATCACTGCTATGACGTGTTCACCGTGGCTTGCCGGCACACCGGCTGCAATGCCGTCCTTGAATTTAAACTTGGTGTCGTCATTAATGTAGTGGAGTACAGTTCCAATCACATCAGCAAGATTATCAGGGACATTCTCGAAGATGTCCTTGAGGAAGGCGGCTTTAGTGGCCGGTGTCTCTATGTCATTGCCGGCACCGAATAATGCGTCGGGAAAATTGTTGTTGACTGCGGCGCGCGCAGTGTTGAATATCGGAATGAACTCGGTGACAAAGGTGTTCAGCTTGTTGCTGACAGCATCAATCAGATCCGGGATTATAGCCGCATTCTCCGCTTTGGATCGGGCTTTCTTGTCCCCCGGCCGCATCGCGTAGTTCGTCGGTTCATCTACCGCCTTGCCCTTGTTGGCCTCGAGCGACAGATAGCGGTGGGATTTAAGGATCATCGAACCGTCTATGGGACGGACGAATATTTCAAGTATTGAACGGAGCAGGGAAAAGTCGAAGAATTTTAGCAGCACCATATCAGAA
Organism: uncultured Bacteroidia bacterium; assembly: GCA_902791945.1. GTDB lineage: Bacteria > Bacteroidota > Bacteroidia > Bacteroidales > UBA932 > Cryptobacteroides. The sequence continues at coordinate 8,519 of CADAXR010000005.1, read as the reverse complement.
AGGAACTTGCCTGTCTGGTATCCCCAGCTCTCTGCGTCGAAAAGAGTTGAAAAGTAGCCTCCGAGATGATCGCCGGTTGCGTACAGGATGTTTCTGCCGGAGGTGACATTGACCTTATTGTAGGCCATAAGGTTGATGTTCTTGCCGCAGATGGTGATGTCTCCGTTGGGAGCGTCGATGGAAATGCCGGTAAGAGCGTCCATCTTGATTTTGCCGAGGGGACTGGAAAGACTGATCTGGCGGTCGTGGGAGGACATCTTTATGCTGTACAGACCTGGTTTGTCCGTGATCTCGATGCCTCCGAGAGCCGAGTTTACCTTGTCTTCCAGATTGGGAAGTTTGACCCCGAAAGTACTTAGGAACTTAACCGCGGGAATGGTGCTGGCCACAAGGGGAGTGGCGTCGTTCGGGTCATCCATCTTTATGGTGTGGCCGTTTTTCGAGACTATGACTCTGTCACCCCTGTCCGGGGCGGGAACATTCTTGGAGTAGAGGGCTCCTGTGACATACGGACGTTCGATGTTTCCGTTTTCAAAATCCACCATGACCTCGTCTCCATTCTCAGGCTTGAAGAAGATGCCGCCACCGGAAGTTGCCGACTGGCATGACATCCGGATCCATGGCGTCGCGGCCTCTTTGGTCATCAGCAGCAATTTGGCACTGAGATATTTAGGCTTTTTATCCTCATAATCATCCTTCGCGGTTTTAAATTTGTCTTCCGATGCGCCGTTTATCTTGGTGATTGTCTCATTCCCGTTATCGTCGGTTGAAATCTTGGCATACTTCAGCAATTCGGTTTTTGCTTTTTCGAAGTCGCCCTTTGCAGTTTTGAAGGCACTCTGCTCCGAGTCGATTTTGGGTTGCCAGGGGAAACGGATACGGACGCGCCCCTGCCTGGAAGGATCAGATGCGTCGATGACAAAAGCCGGCTGGGGGCCGCTTTTGCGGAAGGGATTGTCTGGAAGGACGGGAGGATAGAACACCCCGTCGGAAGCGATGGGGACCGCCTGGAACTTCTGAGACTGGGTCGCGGAATCCATATCGATGCCGATAACGACATATGTGGTCCCGGAGTCGTAGGAGGGGATGGTGATTTTCCCGCCAAGCTTTACTGGCTTGAAGCCTTCTCCCATATCCACGCAAACGGTTTTTCTTGACTGAATCTCCTCGTTCTTGCGGATGTCCTTGTAGTACCACTTTGTGTTAATCCAGTGGGTGGGGTCGTCGTCCACCTTGGAGAAGAGGACGGCGTAGTCGTTTTTGCCGTTGAGGGCTTCTTCTTCGATAAGAGCGTTGCCTTTATCAGTCGCCTTTTTGTATTTGCCGACAAGCTTGAAGGCATTCATTATCTCCTGCTCGCCGAAGGTGGCAATCGCTTCAAGGAGCGAAGTGGAGTTGAGTACCATCGAGATCCAGCCTACGACACGGGCGTCGATATCGCCAAGCCACAGTTCGGTGCTGTCGTCGTCGTGGGCGAACTTGTCTTTGAAAAGGATCATAAACTGGTCTTCGGAAGCTGTCTCGGAGTTGTAGGTAAACGCATTGTCTGGGAAAGCATCTGAGGGGAAGCCATTTTCCCCGACATCTATGGGGTCGGTTATGACCTTGCCGTCTTTGGGGCTGTAAGTGTCGTAGTCGACTGCCGGCTCGCCGTCATGAGCGTCTTTATGGACATGACGGTATTCTTTCAGAGTGTCCCGGGAGTAGTCTGAGACGGGGAACGCGTCGCTGAACGAAGGCCCGGAAGAGACATTCTGGAAAACTATGCTGCGGGCTCCTTTCACTTCGGATGATTCCGCCTTGGAATCCAGGCCGAAGCAGAGCTGACCATCCTCGAAATAGAACATTTCGCCGCAGCGGTTGGTCACTCTCCTGAGGAAGGAGAGGAAACTCTCGTTGTACTGCACGAGGTAGGGTTGGATGAACTCGACCTGATTGCCGCCTGTGTCCTTATATGCGAGCTTCTGCAGGGTGCTGTTGCTCAACGGCTTGAGCGGCACGGATGCCTGCGTTGTGAAGATCGGCACGATCTCACTGATCAGCTTCTGGCCCAGATGGGCCCTGCTGAATTTGTTGAACCCGAGCAGGATGTCTTTGCTGAAGATATCCATCGTTACATAGATGAACCGGGTGTCACCGGTACCTTTTTCGAACCTGGGGGATATCTCGTTGACAAAATAATTCTTCGCGACTGTCTCTGTCCCTACCGAGAGCGAAACTCCACAACCGCTCAGCATCTTGGAAAGGGTTGAGATCGACAGGTCTTTTCCCACCTGGATAAGAATCTCGGCCTTGATGTGTCCGGGTTCGTAGATCTTCCTGCGGAAGCTGACGCCGCGAAGCGACAGGAACAGAGTGTCGCTGCCATATTTTACTTCGGTCTTCCGGCCGGTAACGACAGGCGGGCATCCTGATACCTCATTGCCGTCATCGCCTTTGTATTTAAAACTGGTACCGGTAAGGTTCAGCTTATAGACGAGTATGTTGGTGTTGTGGGTGGACTCGCTCATAAGGCTTCGGTTAATCGTTTGTTATAATAAGACTGAGGTTCTTGCCGTCCTTGCCCTTGAAGACAAGGTTGCTCAGCATAATCTTGACTGTGAGGTGAAGCTGTTCGTCATCTTTGGGGACATCCTTATTCTTGCCGTCATCCCCGGTTACCTGCTCAATGGTAGTAACGGTCCTGGTGGATTCTTCAAGGCTGACCGCGTAGCCGGAGGCTACTATGATGCCGTTTTCCACTAAGTTTCCGTCGGAATCTTTGTTGTAGAAAACAAAACTGTAGGGGTGTGTTTCCGGCTCGGCCATGCGCTCGAGGAAAACCTTTCCGGCCTTCTCCTTCAAGATTCTGACTGTGAATTCGAGGAAGGAGGGGAGGGTTGCGCCGTAGGGGTTGCCGGCGGATGTGCGTTTCTTGCTGCACCCGTAGGTCAGGTGCTGCACTGTCAAGGCTTTGTCCAGACTAATCTTGGCGTCCGGGGCCAGGACGTCATTTGTCAGAAGGAGCGCCGAGAGCCCTAATCCTATTTCTGCCATATCAGGTCTGAGTTAACGTTGATGCTTTCAATGGTCAGTTTGCCGGTGATGATGCTGAGGTGCAGGGTCCGGCGGACCTTGAGGTCAATGTGGTACTCTTCCGACATTGCGAAGCATACTGCATCTTCAAACAGCACTTTCTTAATATTGAAGCCGAACCCGGTTTTGGTCGGCAGTTCGAACATAATGTAGCCTGACATACAAGACTGGCCTTCGAACCACTCGTAGAGGGTGAGGTCGCTTTCGTCAGGAGCGATGAACGTCAGCTCCAGGCTGTCGCACAGAGGGCCGCCGTCCGGCCGCTCGTCGTTGTGCGAGCGTCCTACGCGGACACTGAAATCCTTCAGCAGATACTTTTTTGCCGAGGAATTACTTTCGGGGGCCTGATTGTTTTCGAAGACCAGTTTTGCGGTCAGTGCCATTTCTCATTTTTTAGCGGGAAAGCCAGTCGGGCTCAGGGCCCGGCTGACTTTCCCTGATTGAAAAAAGATTACTTCCATGGATTCTCGTACGAGACGGGACCGTTCTCCAGCTTCTGGCAAGCGATCTCTATCTCTTCGTAGTGCTCCTGGCCGTCTTCCCACTTCTCGATGTAGTGGATGCAGTAGCAGCCGGTGCCCTTGAGCTCCTTCATCGTGGACCCGTCAACGGTGTTGTAGAAGGTCACGGTGAAGTCGCGGGGGTCGGTCGGGGCCAGCATCCACTGGAGGAGCTGGTTGTTTCCGTCGTTCATGGCCTTGACACGGATGACGACGATGCCGCCGCGCGGAATGCCGGCGATTTGTCCTTCACGGTCGGTCGCCTGGTTGAACTTGTAGTCGATCATCATCACTTGCCTTTCCTCGAAATCCTTGACTGCAAGTACTACGGGGGTTACGTTTTCTGCCATAATATGTTTCCTCCTTAATTATTGTTCAACATTATGCCCAGTCGTTCTCGTATTTGACCGAGCCGAACTCGATAGCCTTGCAGGTGATGGTGATGAGCTCGTAGTGGCCGAGCTTGTCTTCCCACCTTTCCTCGAAATCGACGCAGTAGCCGTTGGTGAACTTGATCTCCTTCATGACCTTGCCGGTCTTGGTCTCGAGGAACTCGATGGAACCGTTCTTCGGAAGGCTGCGTTCGCACATCCAGGCCAGGAGGTCCGGGGTGCCGTCGTTGAGAGCTTTGAGGCGGACTGTGATCTTGCCGCCGCGCGGAATGCCGGCCATCTGTCCTTCGACATCGGTGGCCTGGTCGAACTCGTAGGTTACCATAAGGACTTCCCTGTCCTTGTAACCGTCGATCTTCATTGATACGGGAGTTTTTGCCATAATTTTTAGGGTTTAATGGTTTGCTGTCGGATCTACGCGCTGGCCATTGAGGCATCCTTGCTCTTCTTGTCGGCGGCCACCTTGATGACGAAGTTCTTGGCGGCGTAGAATGGAGTGAGGGTTATGTCGCAGGTGATCTGCTTTGTGACGGGATCCTGGCGGGGCTCGCCGATCTCGTAGTTCTGGAAGAGGTTTCCGTAGCCCTTGTACATGTTGAGGAACTCCTGGATCTTGGCCTTGAGGTTCTTCGGGGAGTTGTATGGATCCCAGTTTTCGAGGGCGACCTCGTGGACGTAGTTCATGAGCACCTTCTTGACCCAGTCGAAGACGCGGACGATGGGGTATTCCTTCATCGCGTCGAGGTCTCCGTTGTAGAGAGTCGTGTTGTTGAACGCCATCACGCGGCCTTCACTGTAGACCATCGGGATGACCTGGTTGTCCATGAGGGAGGCGATTTCGGACTTGAGAAGGTCGCTCTTGACGCCCTTGACGCCGTCGAGGGTGCCGTACTTCTTGCCGCCGGCGCCCTGCGCCATGTTGGCGGTCTCGTCGTAGAGCTTGCCGCAGAGGGCTGCGGAAGGGGCGATGAAGAAGGCCTTGGCGTCTTCCTCGTCGGCGGAGAGCTTCTCGGCCTCGCGGCCGACGATCCAGTTGGCGCACATTACGACGTTCATGAGCTCCTGGTCGCTGTCGCGGTAGCCTTCGGTGTTGGACTGGAGGTCGTCGAAGGAGTACTCGTCGGCGTGGTCCGTGAGGAGGAGCACTTTGTACTTGAAGGCCATCTTGGCCCACTTGAGGAGGTCCACCTTGTCGTTGAGTACGGCGCCGGGGACGCAGACGAGGCTGTAGGCGTCCTTGAGGCTCAGGCGGTCGAAGCCGTTGCGGAGAAGGTTCTCCACTTCCTCGGCGAAGCCGGAGTCGGGATCGGCGATGTCTTCCTTGACGACGTTGATGATCCTGAGGTTCTTGACCTTGTCGGTCCCGCAGGTCTTGAAGAAGGAGTCGAGTTCGCGGTAGCTGCGCTCGAGGTCCTGGGTTGCGTAGAGAGCGTCGGTGATGCCCTGCTTGAGGACTTTGGTCGCGCTTTCTTCCTTCTGCTTGCAGGCGTCGGCGAAAGCGGTCGCGCTGTCAAGCTCCGGCTGGTCGAGGAGTGCGAGCCAGCCCTTGATGTCGCGGGCGAGGGACTCTCTCTTTTCCTCGAAACGTTTGTCGGTGAGGAACACGTTCTTCTGGGCTTTGCGGGCGGGGTTCATGTTGTCGGCGTCGGGCATGAAGCCGCGGACGGCGTTGAATCCTCCGAATGAGGAAAGAAGTTCTTTCTTGGCGGCTTCTTTCTCCTGCAGTCCGGCTGCCGACTGCTCGACGGCCTGGGCTTTTTTCATTTCAGTTTCTGCCATAGCTGTATTTGTTTCTTTTGATTACTACTTGGATTCGAGTTCGTCGAGCATGCCCTGGAGCATCTGCTTGAGCTCTTCACGGGAACCGGCGTCCTTGAGGATTTCGCGGAGCTTGCGGTTCTGCTCGATGCTCTTGCGGATCTTGGCGTTGGTGTCGATCTCTTCCTTTACGCCGGAGAGGAACTTGCTGTTCTGGACTAGCCTGCCCTTGCCGCCCTGCGCTTCGAAGTCGCGCAGTTCGCCGAATTTGAGGGTCTCTTCGACGGCGCCGCCTTCGGCGTCGGTGAAGGTCACGTCAACTTTCGGTTTGAAGTGGGCGAAAGCGTCGCCGATGTTCTGGATGTCTTCCACAAATTCGGGGGATCCGGCTTCGACGTCGCTGGTGTACTGGTCGATCATCAGGGTTTTGTTCTGGTCGATCAGGCTGACTTTCGCATTGGACTCCTCATCCGGAGCCATGGAGATGAAGTTCTCTTTCATTGCCATAGTTGTAATGTTTTAAATGATTATTGATTATTCTTTTCCATTGATTACGAATACAGGGGCGCCTTCTTCGTCCACCCTGACTTCGATGCTGTCGCCTGGCTTTACCTTGCCGGCGATAAGCATCTTGGAGATGGGGTGGCGCAGTTCCTTGCGGATTATGCCGAGGATGGGGCGGGCGCCGTACTGCTGGTTGTAGCCGCGGAGCGAGATGGCCTCCCGGGCTTCCGGCGTGAGGGTCAGGGTGATGTTCTGCTCGGCGAGCAGCTTGAGGAGACCCTTCATGTGGATGTCGAAGATGAGGGAGACGGTCTTGTCCGTGATGGGGGAGAACGGGACGATCTCGGTCAGGCGGGCGAGGAATTCCGGACGGAAGTAGCCCTGCATGATGTCCATAAGTTCGTTGTTCTCCGGGATGACGCCGCTGTTGAACTTTGCGACGATGTCCTTTGCACCGATGTTGGAGGTGAAAAGGATCAGGGCGTTGGAGAAGTCGCCGACACGGCCGAGCCTGTCGTGGAGCTTGCCCTCGTCGAGAATCTGGAGGAAGAGGTCGAAGACGCTCTTGTGGGCCTTTTCGATCTCGTCGAAGAGGACGACGCTGTAGGGCTTCTGGCGGATCTTGTTGACGAGGAGGCCGCCTTCTTCGTAGCCTACGTATCCCGGAGGCGCGCCGTAGAGGAGCGCCACGGAGTGTTCTTCCTTGAACTCGGACATGTCGAAACGCAGGAGGGCGGCCTCTTCGCCGAAGAGGAATTCGGCGAGGGCCTTCGAGAGCTCGGTCTTGCCGGTACCGGTCGGTCCGAGGAAGAAGAAGGAGCCCATCGGCTGGCCTTTCTTGTTGAGGCCCGAACGGGCTTCGAACACGGCGTCGAGCACTTTCTTCACCGCGTGGTCCTGGCCCACGACCCTCTTCTTGAGTATCTCCTCGCCGCCGAGAAGGCGCTCGCGCTCTTCAGTCTGGACCTTTCCGAGCGGAATGCCGGTCTGCTTGGCGACGACGGCGCTGAGGTCGGCTCCCAGGAGCTCCTTGTGGTGGAGCTCTTCGGCGCCGAGGTCGTTGTCGACCTTGACGTGGGACATCGTGCGGTCTATGAGGTCGATGGCCGATGCGGGAAGCGACTTTTCGGTCAGGTAGCGCTTGGCGAGCTTGATGGAATCCTGCATCACGGCTTCGTCGATCTTGATGCCATGGTACTCCTCGTAGGAAGGCATGATGCCCTTGAGAATCTCCATCGTCTCGTCCGCCGTCGGCTCGTCGACGGTTATCTTTTCGAGGTTCGAGACCATCTCCTTGTCGGTCTCGATGTTTTTGGTGTAGCCGTCTATGCTGGAGGTCGCTATAAGCTGGAGCCTGCCTTTGCCGAGCTCGCTCTTGAGGATGGCGGAAGTGCCGTAGAGGGAGCCCTGCTTGTCGAAAAGCTTGTCTATGCTTTCGATGATGAGAACGGAGTTGGGAAGCTCCTCGACCTCTGTTATGATACTCTTGAAGCGGTCCTCGACCTCGCCCTTGTACTGGGCGTCGCTGCCGAGGGCGGCGATGTCAAGCTCCCAGGCGGCCGCGTCGGCGAGGAAGCCCGGGACCTTGCCCGCGGCGATCTCACGGACGAATCCGTTGACGAGGGAGGTCTTGCCGACGCCGGATTCTCCTGTTATGAGAAGATTTGCCTTGGTCTTGCGCCCGAGGATCTCGTAGATGATGCCGATTTCCTTTTCGAAGCCGACGACATTGTCGAGGTTTCCGGCGCGTGCGAGCGCTGTCTTGTCGGTGCAGTATTTTGAAAGTAGACCCTTCCCGGAAGATGGAGAACTCTTCCTGAGTTCGTCTCCGCCCATATAGGGGGCTTCGACTGAGGCTCCGCCTCCCATCTTTGCGCTGATTTCCGAGGGGGTCAGCGGAAGGGTCTTCAGCTGGTCGAAGGTGAAACCGACCCCGGGGGTCACGAGTGCGGCGAGGACGCAGACGTCGGTACACTCGTCCAGGCCGAACTTGACCTGGTAGTTTTCAGCCTCGTCCAGGACGGCCTGCGCTTCGTCGCTGTACTCGAGGTCCCTCATGGGACGTACAGCGCGCGGAGAAAGCTGCATCTGGACGTCCGCCCAGTCCTGGAGATAATAGTAATCCTTGTCGAGATCCTTTTCGAGAAAACTGACGAGTCCGATCTCCTTGTGGAGGACCGCCTTGAAAAGGTGCGAGGGGTAGATTGCATCGCTGCAGTATTCTTCTGCGAAGGAATTGGCGATGCCCTTTAGCTTCTCGTTCATAACTGTCGGTTTTATATATGTATTA
>CADAXR010000004.1:53179-77526 GCA_902791945.1 uncultured Bacteroidia bacterium | reverse complement strand
AAACACAGCATCCCCGCCGCCAGCGCCGCGCTGAGTAATAATGCTTTCATACCAAAAAAGATTTCCCCTTCCCCTGCAATAATCGTGCGGCGATGCCGGAGAAATCGAAAGCGGGCAAGGTCTCCTTTTATGGCCGAGACCTTGCCCGCATTTCCGCCTCCTACGCCCCTCCACCGAGCAAGGTCCGCCACCTCTTTTTAGACCTTGCCCGCTTCCCCTGTCATTTCGACCAAGCGAAGCGCGCGGAGAAATCTCCTTCGTGAAATTCAAAAACAGCCACCACTGCAGGGACTCCCCTTAACGCCCGGGCGACCACAGGTTTCCACGCCAACACTCCCTCCGCTTTGTTCTCTTCCATTGTCCTTCTCAACAATAAATCAACTTAAGATGGACTTGATAGAACTTTACTTCCCTTTAGCGAATTTAATATACTCTGGAATTGATAGTCCTGACAGATGTATCATTGGCATTGAGGCGTAGCCAGTCACGGATCATACTTGCATAATCGACGAAGGGTTCAAGCAGGGCAAGAAGCAGGGGCTAGCACAAGGCATGGAGCAAGGCGCCCACCGAGAAAAAATATCCATCGCCCAAGCACTGCTAAAGCAGGGTGTGGACACCGTCATCATCCTGCAGAGCACCGAGTTTACGCCTGAAGAACTGGCGGCGTTGTAGAAGGGCACCAAAACAGAAGACTCCGGTTCCGCCCGGAGTATATGTTTTTTCCCGGAGGATCCGGGCGTTTTCGCGGTTTTTTTACTGGAGTCTGTTGCCGTGTTACGGATTATTCCTCAATAATACTACCTATCCCATCGTCCAATCTGTAACGCAGATTCCCCAAAGAGCCCTTCGGCACTGGGAAGATCACAGTATAGTCCATACGGTTTAGCTGAAAGGAGCCGAATCTTTCACTATTGAAACGAAGAATATCGTTTTTCCACGAATGGAGAAGGGTATTTTCGATTTCAACAGGATCATCATATATATCACTCGTTTTCTCGGGAATATCGGTGATGTTCTCTATGATAACTATCGGCTTATCTGAACGCTTTGATAGCACATGCATTGAACCTTTAGCATCATATCTCTTGAATGTCCTCGCATCCCATTTGACTATTGGACGACCTTGCTGCTTCCTGAGCATTTCAGCCTCAACATCAGTCCCAATTATCAAAGTTTTTGGACTAACCATCTCTTCCAATCTGGAGATGAAAGCTTTAGGATCATCGCACTCAACGACAATAGCGCCCGCGGAAAGGCAGCTGGCCATAAATTCTTGTTCCTTCAACATTTTATAAAAGACCTCGTTGTTTTCAACCAAATCATCATCAAATAAACTCATTGCAATTCCGTTTTTAATTTTGAAAATAAATCATAACCTTTATTCGCAATAATTTTCTGATTATCATATCGTTGCTGAAAAACTTATCATTTATTATTCTGAAACCGGACGGATAGATAGCCCATAATCACGATATAGGTAATTATTAGTGCTGATATCGTTTGAAGTAAAAAACATATGCAACGCACTGTTCGGGTCATTTGTGTAGAGGCTGGAAGACCAATAATAACCACGAGACCCGTCATAGTAGTGGGAGGTATGGTTCCTGTCGCCAGCAGCAGGAAGAAAGATACTCTTGCCGTTTGTAGCGGTTACTATTATTCCTTTTACTTTGGTACCATTAAAATTATTCGTCCAAGTCCACGTACACTTAGTCATAAGCTCATACCACTCCGCACTAGTCGGCATACGCCAACTTCCGCCTAGTTTAACGTGGGCCGCATCATCTCCTAGAGTCAATTTACTCCTATTATCCACAGTTCCGTATGAACTTTTTGTATTGTATTTCGAGAATGGACCTGAGGAACTTGTGCCGAACTTGTATGTTGACCAAGAGTAATCCGACTTCGTCTCCGTTTCGCCCCATGCGTAATAATCCCCCTTGTCCGCAGGGTTGGATGCACCTAGGTTACAAGATGCCCACTTGAGTCCAGAAGGAAGACCTAAATCAATTATGTCTTCAAAAACCAACACCGTACAAGTGGCCGTATATTCTCCATCTACCGTTGTCACCGTAATCAAGGCATAACCATCAGCGATAGCATCAACCTTACCGTAAGGATCGACCGTTACGGCAGAGATATTACCCGAGGTCCAGATTAAAGACTGGTTACTGGCCGTGGACGGGCTTATTGTCGCCACGAGGGTCTCGCTCTCACCGGGATTCAATTTCAATGTGGTTTTATTAAGACCAACCCCCTTAACTGCCGTTGTCACCGTCACCATGCATTGGGCTATCTTCTCACCGGACGCAACCGATATTGTAGCGATTCCATTACCCATCGCTGTAACTTCACCATTCTGATTTACGGTCGCTACTGAAGTCATATTAGAAGACCATTGTAGCACGGCATCTGTAGGATTAACTGTTGCAACCAGAGTCTCGCTTGCGCCAGTTAACAAAGCCAATTCGGACTTATTCAACGACAATGACATAGCAGGCGATCCCAATTGCGTCAAGGTGAATTCTGTTGTAGCATAAGTTCCGTAAGTCAACTTGATCTTCCCAGTTCGCTGGGCGCCCGAGTTGTTTTCTGCGACCTTGTAACTAATGCTATTGCCTAATATCGCGACGTCGGTTATCCAATTTACCTGGCTCACCGCCGTGACCGTCGTATTTGCACGAGGATTTGTGATTGTATAACTGAGGTTGAACGAACCACCCGCGTAATCTATAGTCTGACTGGAAGGAGTCATCGTAATGCTTGATGCCGCCCAACTCTGCGTCACGGTGAATTCTGCTGTCGCATAGCTTCCGTAGGTCAATTTAATCTTTCCGGTGCGTTGGGCGCCGGTGTTATTTTCAGCCACTTTATAGCTAATGATATTGCCAGAAACCGTCACGTTAGTAATCCAGCTATCCTGGCTAGCCACGGTGATTGTTGTATTTGTCCGGGGATTTGTGATTGTATAACTGAAGTTGAACGAACCGCTAGTGTAATTCATAGTCTGACTGGATGGTGTCATCGTAATGCTCGACGCTGTCCAACTCTGAGTTACGCTAAACTCTGCCGTGGCGTAGCTTCCGTAGGTCAACTTGATCTTACCGGTGCGCTGGGCGCCGGAGTTATTCTCTGCGACTTTGTAGCTGATGGTTGTGCCGGTCACTTGGACGTCGGTTATCCAGTTTACCTGGCTCGAAGCAGTGATGGAAACACCTTCGCGGGGGTTTGTGATGGCGTAGTTGAAGTTGAAGGATCCGCCGGTGTAATCGACTTCTTTGCTAGCTGGAGTGAGGGTGATGCTGGAGGCGGACCAGCGCTGGAGGACGTTGAAGGTGACGTCGCGGGCGCCTTCGTAGCGGAGGGTGAGGGTGGCGTTGCGGTCGGCGCCGGAGTTGTTCTCCTGGACATCGAAGGAGATTTGGTTTTCAGATATATTGATATTGTGAACCCAAGAGTCGGAAGGGTACGCTCTCAAAGTTGACGTCGCGACGGGATTTTCAATCGAGTAGTTTAACGTCTGCGTGGAGGACGTGTAATCGACCGTGCGAGATGTCTCCGGGATGGTAATGAAGGTGGAGGGTTGCTGCTTTATTTGCACCGTGACGCTCTCTGCGTGGGTGTATGAAAGTTCGATGGTTCCTGTGCGATCTTCTGCTGTCGCGGAAAGGTGGGCTGTTATCTTCCCCTCTTGAACCGCCAGGTTCGTAATCCATGTGCCTCCAGAAGCATAACTTTGAAGACCTGCCGTCAATTCTTGATAAGGGAGCGGATTCTCGACGGTGAAGGGGATGCTGATATCCTGATCCGTATAAGTAAACACGTACTCGTTTTGGGCGACTATTCTGGAATACGGGGCCTCCTCGAAGCCTTCGAGGGCGACATATCGTTTGCTTCCTATGGTCAAAACGCCGTCCTTAAGTTCGATAGGGCCAGAGACACCACCGGATGTGGTAAATACGCCGTCCCTGATTGAATAATTCTGTTTACCCATAAGCCGGAATCTTCCGCCATTAGTATGCCATATTTTCCCTTCGGCAAGCGGATAGAGTGTCCCCATTGTCGAATACTGACTCCAACGCCCATTCTCAAAAGACACGTAATCACTTACCAACCAGCTTTCATCGTACAAAGCAAACAGCCCAGAGATCTGCTGCTCGGGCTCGAGAACTTCCTGGGCGCAGGACACAAACAAAGTGGAAAGAATAAGAATGGGGAGAAATTTTCTCATGATGCTTAGAAACTTATGCCAACTTTGACGGTTAGGTACTCTATGCGATTATTTCATATTTATGTGATGCCCAATCACTCATACTGGTGGCGTCATTCCCACCGATTGCTTCCAAAGCCTTTCTTATCTCAGAATTGTCAGGATGCCCTGATGACCACACTGAGGGCACGTTAAAAGTGAATCCCGGACCGATTTTGTTGTTTAACTTAACCTTGGTCCTAAGTTGAAATATTTTTCCCATCGCTAATTGATTTATTGACTACTCTTTTTTCGGATTTTCGGCATACTCCGAATTTGTGTCTATAAAATAATAGTGACAATTATGGATATTACTGCTAAAAATAAGGAGAACGTGCCAAGTTTCATCGAAATGCGAGTGGCATGAAATGGATGGCGCCAGAAGTAGCAAAAGCGATTGCCTTTACTAACCTCTACAGTTTTGCCGACAATTTCGGAATTGTCTTCTTTTACCAACTCCCGGATTGACGCAGGATGAAGGGCTATCATATCATCATTAATTCCCTGGAAATCTGGATTGAACTGATATTTTCGATAAATAGATAATCTTGATTCCGGATTATAAATCTTAACAACCGAAAGCAATTTCCCACATCTTCCTACTTTCGATCGCTTCTTTCCGAATATATTTTCATATGCACCTGAAGAAAGATACGCCGTATCTTCCAAATCAAGTTTCCCACATTTACACGTAAAGATATTTACGCCATTCACTTGATTGAGAATGGATGAGCCATTTGATGCGGGAAAATTAAGAGCAATGAGTGTCTTTTTCATTTTTATCTTGTATTTATAGTTTTCTTCGTCTATAAATTTGAGGTCTTCGCCCAGGATTTAATGGTTTTATGCTGATCGCATGCGCAATCAGTAGGGCGGCTGAGCCAAGCGGCCCATGGCCGCCCCATTATTCTGTGACGGGACGGATAGAGAGCCCGATGCAGCGGTTATATCTTCCCTCGGCCACTCCACCCGAACCAAAATAGATGTAGTACGCGCGGTACGGGAGATCCGTATAGAGGGAAGAAGACCAATAGTTACCGTAGGCCCCGACATTGTAAAGATTGGCATCTCGGGCGCCAGCGGCAGGAAGAAAGATGCTATTCCCGTTGGAGGCGGCAACTATTCTTCCTTTTACTCCGGTTCCATTATAATTGTCAGTCCAAGTCCAGGTGCATTTATTCCTAAGTTCCGTCCACTCAGCATCTGTCGGCATCCTCCATTTGCCACCAAATTTTACGTATGCCGCATCGTCCTCCGAAGCCAATACCGTCTTATTATCCACAGTTCCATATGAACTTTTGGTATTATACTTAGAGAACGGTCCTGATGAACTCGTACCGAACTTATAGGTTGACCATCCGTAATTATCTTTTGTCTCCACCTCACCCCAGGCATAGTAGTTTCCGCATTCCTCCGGCTTGGACGCTCCTAAATTACAAGATGCCCACTTGAGACCGGAGGGGAGCCCCAAATCAACAGTCGCGGGCTGCGGGATGGCAACTGTCACTATGCAAGAAGCCATCTTATCCCCAGCCGTTACAAATATCGTGGCGACTCCATTACCGATTGCAGTAACTTTACCGTTTTGATCCACGGTCGCAACGGATGTTTTGTTGGAAGACCATTGCAGTGATGCATCCGTAGGATCAACTGTCGCGATGAGCGTCTCGCTTGCGCCGGCAGCAAATAGGGTTAACTCAGATTTATTCAATGTCAGCGATACGACAGGCTTCCCTGATTGCATTACGGCATACTCTGCCGTAGCATAACTTCCATAGATCAATTTGATTGTCCCATTGCGCGGATAATAAGAGTTAAGACTGGCAACCTTAAAATAAACCGATGTCCCAGTTACTGAAACATTTGTAATCCAATCATTCTGACTAGATGCCGCGACAGAGACTCCTTCGCGGGGATTGCTGATTATATAGTCGAAATAGAACGAACCGCCTGTGTAATATATCGTCTGACTGGAAGGGGTCATCGTAATGCTAGATGCTGTACAAGTCTGCGTCACGATAAATTCCACAGTGGCATAGCTCCCATAACTCAACTTAATCTTGCCTGTGCGCTGGGTGCCGGAGTTGTTCTCGGCCACTTTATAGCTGATGCTATTGCCGGAAACCGTTACATTATTAATCCAGCTAACCTGACTCGCCGCCGTGACCGTTGTGTTTGTCCGAGGATTGGTAATTGAATAATTGAAGTTGAACGAACCGCCAGTGTAATCAGTCGTCTGACTTGAGGGTGTCATCGTAATGCTAGATGCCGTCCAACTCTGAGTCACGGTGAACTCTGCCGAGGCGTAGCTTCCGTAGGTCAGCTTGATCTTTCCGGTGCGCTGGGAGCCGGAGTTGTTTTCTGCTACTTTGTAGCTGATGGTTGAGCCGGAAACCGAGACGTTGGTTATCCAGTTGAATTGGCTCGTCGCGGTGACGGAAATACCCTCGCGGGGGTTGACGATAGCGTAGTTGAAAGTGAAGGATCCTCCGGTGTAATCTGCTTCTTTGCTGGAAGGAGTGAGGGTGATGCTGGAGGCGGACCAGCGCTGGAGGACTGTGAAGGTGACGTCGCGGGCGCCTTCGTAGCGGAGGGTGAGGGTGGCGCTGCGGTCAGCGCCGGTGTTGTTCTCCTGGACATCGAAGGAGATTTGGTTTTCAGATATATTGATGTTGCGGACCCAGGAGTCGGAAGGGTATGCTCTCAAAGAAGACGTCGCAACGGGATTCTCAATCGAGTAGTTAAGCGTCTGCGTGGAGGAAGTGTAACCGACAGTGCGGGATGTCTCCGGAATGGTGATGAAGGTTGAGGGTTGCTGCTTTATTTGCACCGTGACGCTCTCAGCGTGGGTGTATGAAAGCTCGATAATTCCGGTTCGGTCTTCTGCTGTTGAGGAAAGGTGAGCCGTTATCTTTCCCTCTTGAACTGACAAGTTGGAAACCCAGGATCCGCCAGAATAGGGACTGAAAAAAGACACCTTCAATTCCTTGCCAGGAAGCGGATTCTCTACGGTAAACGGGATGCTGATATCCTGTTCTGTATAAGGGAATATGACCTCATTGTCTGCGACTATCCGGGAATATGGAGTCTCCTCGAAGCCTTCGAGGGCGACATATCGTTTACTTCCTATGGTCAAAACTCCGTCCTTAAGTTCGGCCGGACCGGAAACATCTCCGGATGTGGTAAGAACGCCTTCCCGAATTGAATAGTTCTGCTTATTCGCAAGCCGGAACACCTTACCGTCAGTATGCCATATTTTTCCTTCGGCAAACGGGTAAAGTTGCCCCGTCGTATATTGACTCAAGCGCCCATTCTCAAAAGACAGGTATTCACTCACCATGCAGCTTCCATCATCCAAAGCAAACAGCCCAGAAATCTGCTGCTCTGGCTCGATGACTTCCTGGGCGCAGGACACAAAAAGGGCGGTGAGAATAAGGATAGGGAGAAGTTTTCTCATGACGCTTAGATACTTATGCCGAGCTTGATGGCGGGGGCTCTATTTTAAAAGTATGAATCAAAATTACAGTTTACATTTGGGGCAATCCTCAAATAATCTACTTGCCTCCACTTTAATACCGGGAAATTTCTTTTCGTTTTTGGCTTTTCTGACATTTAAATATGTCATTGAATCCGGATTGGGGAATGGGCTATAAACTATAGGGTAAGGAGAAACGGTTATTTTGTTGATGATTGTAGTGATATTTGCCGCTGGAACATGAAAAAGCAAATCGTCTTTTTTACTGTCGGGAACAATGAAAATACGGATTTCGTTTTCATACGAAAAAGAACTTCTTTTTAAACTCATAAGAGTGAGATAGTGCTCAATGTGAAAATTTTTAGGGAAAAAGGTTGAGTTCTTTTTAGTAATACCCATTATCCCCGTTTTGGATACATATATCACTTCCCCAACATATGCCTTAAAACCCATCTTGCCCCCTTGATACTCCAGTAGATCCAATAAATCTTTTATTACAAGATTGATTTTAACCATCTCATCACCCGGCTTGGCATATCGAATCCACATCGCATCCTCATTTTGGGACTGTTTATCTGTTAAACACATACAGAAAATCGATGGCTCAGTATACCCTATTTTCTTATAGGCAATTTGATAGTATCTCGTCTCAAAAGGATCATTCCAAGTTGACGGCGAAACAAATGTAATTCTGCCATTTGAAATATAATCACGAAGATAACCGAGAGGGATGTATTTATGATAAACATCCTTGTTTTTGGGAAGTTGATACCCATTTTGAGCATAGATGCGAGTATAGCCGGACAATGTACTCATAGAAATGGAATTTAGATTTGTAAACTTCATATTATTAATGAGGTTTTCAGACAGGTTCTAGAAATTATTCCTTATAGACGGGACGAACAGGGAACCCCTCGTAACGGTAGTAGGCGGCTCTATAGACACCGTCGGAATTGAAGTGGACGCACCGCGCTCGGCGCGAGTCGCTCGTGCCGAGGGATGAAGACCAGTAGTAGCCGGATGTGGCTTCGTTGAGGTTGGCATTGGACCGCCAGCCGGCGGCAGGAAGGAAGATGCTATTTCCGTTGGGAGCGGCTACTATTCTTCCTTTTACTCCGGTTCCATTATAATTGTCAGTCCAAGTCCAGATGCAATTATTCCTAAGTTCCTCCCACTCATCATAAGTGGGCATTCTCCATTTGCCGCCAAGTTTGGCCCGAGCCGCGTCGTCTACGGTCTCTCCGGACATCTCACCGCGTTGGAGTTCGGTAATGTTATCCACCACGGTGCCATATGTATATGTTGTACAGTATTTCTTCAGCGATGTACTAGACCCGTAGCACCATTTATAAGTTGTCCATGAATAATCCGACTTCGGCTCCGTTTCACCCCAGGCATAGTAGTCACCATAATCCCATGGCATTGAGGCGCCAAGATTATAAGACGCCCACAGCAATCCAGATGGAAGACCAAGGTCCACTGCACCAGCAGGCATCAAGACTGTAACAGTACAATAAGCTGTATATCCTCCATCAATCGTTGTGACTGTAATCAGGGCCGTACCTTTTGCGATGGCTTTCACCTTGCCGGACTGGTCGACCGTGGCGAAGGAAGTGTTGCCCGATGTCCACGTTACAGACTTGTTGCTCGCCGTGGATGGACTTATCGTTGCGATAAGCGTCTCGCTTTTACCAATCTCATCAAAATTCAATGAGGTCTTGTTCAGACTCACGCCCGTCACTGCCGTCGTCACCGTTACCGTGCATTTAGCTGTCTTCTCTCCGGATGCAACAAATATTGTAGCATTTCCGTTGCCCATAGCTGTTACTTTTCCGTTCTGATCCACCGTCGCAACGGAAGTCTTATTGGAAGACCACTGTAGCGATGCGTCCGTAGGATCAACCGTTGCGATAAGCGTCTCGCTTGCCCCGGTCAATAAAGCCAGTTCGGACTTATTCAACGTCAGCGACATGACAGGCTTTTCTGATTGCGTCACAGCAAATTCTACCGTAGCATAAGTCCCGTATGTCAGTTTAATCTTTCCAGCACGTTGAGTGGCGGAGTTATTCTCAGCAACTTTATAGTTGATGCTATTCCCGGAAGCCGTCACGTTTGTAATCCAGTTGGATTGGCTCGTGGCGGTGAGGGAAATACCTTCGCGGGGGTTGGTGACGGCGTAGTTGAAGGTGAAGGTGCCGCCGGTGTAATCTACTTCTTTGCTTGACGGGGTGAGGGTGATGCTGGAGGCAGACCAGCGCTGGAGGACGTTGAAGGTGACGTCGCGGGCGCCTTCGTAGCGGAGGGTGAGGGTGGCGTTGCGGTCGGCGCCGGTATTGTTCTCCTGGACATCGAAGGAGATCCTGTTCGTGGAAACCTGGATATTGTTAATCCAGGAAGCTGAAGAGGTTGCGGTCAACGAAGACGTCGCGACGGGATTTTCGATTGTGTAGTTGAGCGTTTGTGTGGAGGGCGTGTAATCCACAGTGCGGGAGGTCTCCGGGATCGTTATGAAGGTGGAGGGTTGTTGCTTTATCTGCACAGTGACGCTCTCAGCGTGGGTGTATGAAAGCTCGATGATTCCGGTTCGGTCCTCTGCTGTTGCGGAAATGTGAGCCGTTATCTTCCCCTCTTGAACCGCCAGGTTCGTAATCCACGTGCCACCAGAAGCAGAACTGGAAAGGGATACCTTCAATTCTTTACCCGGTAGCGGATTTTCCACAGTGAACGGGATACTGATATCCTGCTCCATATAAGTAAACACGTACTCGTTTTGGGCGACTATTCTGGAATACGGCACCTCCTCAAAGCCCTCGAGTGCAACATATCGCTTACTCCCTATGGTCAAAACTCCGTCCTTAAGTTCGGCCGGACCGGAAACACCATCTGATGCAGTAAGAACGCCATCCCTGATTGAATAATTCTGCTTATTCGCAAGCTGGAACGCCCTACTGTCCGTATGCCAGATTTTTCCTTCGGCAAACGGATAGGGTGTTGTCGCCGAATACTGACTCAAACGCCCGTTCTCAAAAGAAAGGTATGCTCTCACCAGGCAACTTCCATCGTCCAGGGCGAACATTCCGGAGATCTGCTGCTCGGGCTCGAGGACTTCCTGGGCGCAGGACACAAACAAAGTGGAAAGAATAAGAATGGGGAGAAGTTTTCTCATGACGTTTAGAAGCTTATGCCGAGCTTGACGGCGGGGGATATGGCGCCTTTGTAGCCGGAGCTCTGGGGGTCTTCGTTGATGAAATAGGGGTACGGGGTGGAACGCACGGAAAGGAGGAGATGGGCGGCGACGCGGCGGGAGGCGCGAATGTCAACGCCGACTCCGCCTTCCCACAGCACGGTCTTGCTGAGGATATAATAGCCGCCGGAGCCGCTGACGAGCGGCCGGACGCGGGTGCGGAGCGGGGTGAACTTGACGGTCGCGAAGACCGGCACGTCCCACCGACTTTCCTTGAAGTTGCCGTAGGCCGGATCGAACTGATCGTTTTTGATGGTGATGCTCTTGGCGTGGAACAGCGCACCGGCGCCGACGCCGAGCGAGACCATCCGGTTGAAGCGCCAGGAGATGGTGTAGTCCAGCTCGAACGGATGCAGGTTGCCGTATTCACGTAAACCGGAATATTTATAGAACACCTGGCACTTGCTCAGCGGATAGGAATACTGGACATCAATGCTGTGCTCCAGGCCCTTGTTGCGGAAGCGTTCGTCGTAGGCGGCGTCCTTCTGCTGGCGGGCCTCCTTTTTGGCCGCCTTGACCTTGGCGGCCTCCTCGGCCTTCGCCTGTGCCTCGGCTTCCTTGCGGGCCTGCTCAACGGTCGCGATGCTATCCCTTCTGGCCTTCTCAATAGCGTCCAGCCGCTCCTTCTCCGCCTTGAATCTGGCGGCCTCCTCGGCCTTCGCCTGCGCCTCGGCATCCTTACGGGCCTTCTCAACAGCGGAGATGCTGTCTCGCCGCGCCTTTTCCAGCGCGGCCTGACGCTCCTGCTCGGCTTTCAGCAACTGAGCTTCCTGCGCCCGAGCCTCCTCCTCTGCCCTCCTGATGGCCTCCATGTCCACCTCCAACCTGACCATCATGTACGAGCCGTCAATACTGCGGGTAACGGGGACATAACCATTAGCACTGATCGTAACGAATCGGCTTGTGGACGGCACCTTCATTTCAAATGTGCCGTCCTGCCGAGGAAGAAACTTCATTTTTGTGTCCGTCACAATGACGGCGGTCCTGATTGGCAGACCATTAGCATCCACAATGGCGCCACGAACTACTCGCACGCCCTGCGCTTGTGCCGTCAAGGTCATCAGCAATGACAGCACAATAAAAAGAATCCTGATTTGTTTCATTACTTTTTACCGAAGATAGGGAGTCCAGGACCACCCGATTTGGCTTCCGCTTTTTCCGGGGCTACCGGAGGAAGATCCGTCGCCGGCCTGAAGTTGACATACTTAGCCGGAAAGCCTGTGATATTTATGGACATTATTTTTCCTTCAGAATTATATGACATCTGGGTCTCCAACCCCAAAAGCACATCTCCGCCATAGACATCCAGAGCCTCCTTGACAGCAGTAGCAATCACGTTGTCAAGACCTCCGGCCCGGACATTCTCACCTACTTCCAGATAATAGTTGATCTTTTTGGCCGAGACCATCTGGAGATCAGCCTGCATCGGCGTCACGACCATAGCGGCAGCCCCTTTGGAATACGTCGCACTGTTCTTGAGCGTCGGCGTCTGGGAAACCGAGCCGCAGGATGCCACTGCAATCGCAACGGCGAGAAGGAAAATCAATTTCTTCATTTGACTATAATGTTTTGGTTTAACTGCATACAAAAACTGCGGGCGTAACTTGTCCGGTAGTGGTCGTAGGAAACCAAAGCAGGTACAAGTCACGCCCGCATAATACCCGGAGGGTATCTATTGCGGGCGTTTACGACTTGCGTCTGATCCTGCTTGTAAAGAATTTCCTACGTTCCTACTCGGTCAGAGCAAATAGCAAACGCTAATTTGTCTATGTCTGAGGACGTTGCCTCGTCAAAGACAAATATAGCGTTTTTTCACAATTGTTTATCTAGTATTAAGGTATTTTGCTTCTTTCGTGATTGTTATGACTTATTATTAGTCGTCGTCATCGTCATCAATTGAGCTGAAGAGTTCCAGGAGTTCTTTAGCCTCCTCTTTGGCTTCCTGCTTGGTGTCGATATCAAACAAAATCTGGTCGATGAGATTGTTTTGGGTAAGAGCATCGTATTTTATCTGACGGTTCTTCTGATTTTCTTCCGCAGATTTATATTCGCTATATGGGTCGGAGACTTTGAAATTCAGAATCATGGTTTCCGAATCGCCAGGCTTGAGTTTGAGCAACTGCTTTACGGCAGCCTTGCACTCTCCTCCAAACAAATAGTATTGGGACAATGATGAGTCACCGGTAAAGCTGGCATCTTCTATATCGCTGGGCTTGTACTTCATCTCACCTTCGTTCCTTACTACGACGAGGGTAAGCGTGCCGCTGATTTCCTCCAGGTGTTCCAAATCTTTCTCTTTGGCGTTGGATTCGATAGTGTACGATTTCACCGTGAAGAAGTCGTCAAGCTCGTCAAGAGAGAATTGAACCTTCTTGGTCTGTTTTCCTCCGCAGGAGGCCAAGGCGACAATAGCGGCTGCTAAAGAGAAGAGCATCAATGCTTTTTTCATAATAAATACCCTGTTTCGTGTCGGGCGCAACTTTTTATAAGAACAATAAACCGGACGACTTCCCGCCCGGTACAAAGGTACGTACCATCCTCCGGATGGCAAGTTGTCTTTTAATGTCAATTTCCCGCGGGGTCGGGACTGTTATTTTTCGTACGGAGAAAACTTCTTGAAGCCGGCGACGAGGCCGCGGTAGTGCTCGAGTTCGTCGGCGGGGAGGGCGATGTCTTTGCCGTAGAGGGAGGGGAGGGCGCCGTAGCGGGCATACAGGCGGCGGGAGTAGTCCATGTTCAGGGCATCGTCGAGTTCCAGGAGGGATTTCAAATCGGCAGGGGACAGGCCGGAGGAAAGGCGGCGGAGTACCGGGTCGATGTCATAGGTCCCGTAATCCACATGGATGGGAAGAAACTCGACATAGCCGGCCTGGTCCATTTCCCGGCAGACCTTCAAGAAGGTGTCCTCCCAGGCTTTGCGCAGGGCCGTTTCGGCCTCCGCAAGTGCTGGGATGGGCTTCGGGGCGGCTGCGGGCGCTGCCACGGGGCCGGGCGCCGCCGTGGATTCGGCGGCCGCGGGTACAGGCTCCGCGCTCTCCGGAGCGGGAGTCGCGGGACCGTCCCCGGTAGCATAATGCCAATAAAGCCCCGCAGCGAGGGCTGCGGCCGGCAGGATCCAGAACGCGAGAAGAGGCCTGTTCCTGTGAGCCCAGGCCTTTTTCAGCTCATCGATGTTCGCGAAACGCCTTCCCGGACTGCTCCGGCGGCATTTCCCCGCGATGGCGCGGTATCGGCCCGGGAATATGTCCCGCATCAGGCAGCCGATCGAGTAGATGTCGCTGCGCGCATCGGTCTCGCGGTGGGCGAGCAGCTCCGGAGAGGCGTAGCTGCGGGTCCCTCCGAGCCCTTTTTCGAGGAAGTTGGAGTCCCCGTCGGCATATCCGAAATCGATCAGTTTCACGTCGTCGTCGGCCTCCGTGATAAGGATATTGTCCGGTTTTATGTCGTTGTGGACGATGCTCTGGCGGTGAATCGCGCCTACGGCCTCCAGCAACTGCCCGAAGACCCGTTGGCGGGCCTTCAATGGCGGTCTTTCTTTAAGGTATGCTGTCAGGCTGCGCCCGCGGATATATTCCATCACGATTGCCGGCCCGACGGGGGAGTCCTCCTCCCAGGCGATAGCCGAAGCGATGAACGGATGCTGCAGCCGGATCGAAAGCTCGTACTCGCGCTTCAGCATCTCAAGGCCCTTCGCGCCGGCGGCGGTCTTGAGGACGACGCGGCGACCGGCCCTCTCTGCGATATACAGCCGCCCCTCCTTCAGCGTGGACACTACGCTGTATCTTCCGTCGTCCAACCGGGATGTCACTTCGCGGAGGGTTTCGCTAACCATAATTGACATTAAAAGACATTGCTGTACAAAGATATTGTTTTTAACTTTGTCACGCAATGTCAGTTCCTGCAAACATACCGGAGATAGCCCTTCTTCGCCGGAAGGTCGAAGCCTCTTTCGGAAAGCCTCTGGAGACCCACAACGCCTTCATCGCCCTTGTCGATGAGATCGGCGGTACGGTCCGGGAGCATTTGTCCGAGAGTACCCTGGAGCGCCTCTGGGGCTACTCTACCCGCGGGGCGGACGCGATTTCGCTACGCACGCTCGACGTCCTCTCCCGCTATGTGGGCGCGACTTCCTGGAAAGGCTTCTGCGCTGACCTGAAAGAGTCATCTCCCCGGGAATCGGAAGAGTTCTCCGGCGAGTCGGTCGTGGCCTCTTACCTGCAGGCCGGGCAGCGCCTCCGGCTCGGATGGCTTCCCGACAGGCTGATTACCGTCGAATATCTCGGGATGAACCGTTTCGTCGTGATCGAGTCCGTCAACTCCAGCCTCCGGCCCGGCGACAGCTTCGAGTGTCTCCAAATCCAGACCGGCCTTCCTCTGTATCTGGACCGCTTCCGCCGCTCGGGATCTGACGCCGAGGCCCGCTATGTCGCCGGCGAGCGCTCCGGCCTCACCCTCGTCAGTGTCCTGTAAGGATTGGCCTTCTGCCGCTATATCGCGGACCGGCATCTGTCGAGGTGTATATAAAAAACAAAAATACTTTCGCGGGTTTTTATGTTTTTTATACTATACTCGTCTGAAGGAATTTCACATATTATTGCAGCTCGGCTTTCCGCACCGTCGGAGAGCCGGGCATTCTTCACGGTGAAGGGTGCATTCAGACACCCCGGGGGTCTATGCCAACATTCTCCTCGACCGGTGGTTCTCACGCTGAAGGAAAAGCGGAAATTGCCAAAGCGATGCTTGCGAAAGGCTTTGACGCCGCAACCATCCTGGCGCTCACCGGTCTTACGGCGGAGCAACTGTCAGCGCTGAAATAGCACAACCAACTGCCAGGCCAACCGAAAGCGGGCAAGGTCTCCTTTTAACCCAGAGACCTTGCCCGCTTCCCCCTGTCATTTCGGGCGTTGTTTTCAGTCGTGTTGATCCCGGAAGTATTTCTTCAGGGCCTCATTCTCCAGAATGAGATCGTGGTAGCGCGGGCGGCTTTCGGCGAACTCCTCGAGTGTCCATCCCTTCGGAAAGCCTTCCGGGAGTTCCCTCTCGTAGGTCCCGCCCATCGAATTCCCCGCGGAAATTCCCGGGCAGAAATCCTCATACCTCAGATACGGAACCCCATCGTCTCGGAAGCACATGGTCAGCTTTGTGTTCATGTAATGTTCCTCGTCGTGGAACCACCCGATCTCTATGTCTTTCATAATGATTGATGATTACTGGATGTCAATCTGCTTGACGGTGTCTTTCTTTACGGTCACTTCTTTTTTAGGAAGGTGAATGTTCAGGACACCCTTTTCCACTTTCGCCTCTATCTTCGCGGAATCCACATCGTCAGGCAGCAGCAGCGTCTGCTGGAACTTCTCGTAGGAGAATTCACGGCGGAGATATCTCCCGTGCTTCTTGCCTTCCTTGTTCTCGGACTTCTTCTCCATTTCGATGTGAAGGTTGTTGTCCTCATCAACATGGACCTTGAAATCCTCCTTGTCTAAACCGGGGGCGGCGAGTTCGACGTCGTATTCCTTCTCGTTCTCGATTACATTGATGGCCGGGGCAGTATAGGTGGGGCGGTTCATCCAGCTATTGTCGAAAAAGTCATTGAAAATGTCCGGCAACCAGCTGTCTCTTGTACTTCTAATTACAGGTAACATGGCTCAAAAACTTTAATCATTCCGGTTTCGGGAGTGTCCTTATTTCCGGGGCTCCTCAGCGGAGCCGTCAGGGGATATAGCAAAGCCGGGACCAATGCCACGGAAGTGGACATTTTGGCACTCCGTGTGCCATTTTGTCCTTCATGAATAAAAAAAACATCGAAAGCCACATGATGGGCTTCGCCGCCGAGCGCAGTCGCAAAAGCGGCAAAAAGGAGAAAGTCTAAAAAATACCTATAACAGGGATTCGATAGTCTTGATAACGCCTTGACGGCTAATCAGGTCGGCGTAGCGTGCTACATCTGCGTTGAACCCTGGATGGAGATATTCTGCGCAGTCGGAGAACAGGGAAATCGTAGTGAAGATTTCCGGTTTTCCCTGCCGGATAATCTGCCAGTCTTCTTCGGACATGTAAGGCTCTTCGACATCAATCTTCTTTCCATTGCAGTCTTTTGCGTCGTGCAGATACAGATAATAGCAGGCTGTAAAGAAGGCAAGGTCGGTCGTGTCCATTCCCTTTTGAAGCTGTTTGCGCAGGGGAGGGATAATGTACACCTTCAGCTTGGAGATTCCGTCTCCGCAAAGGCGGGCCGTGGTGTCGCTGATGGTCGGATTTGAGAAACGGGCCATCAATGAGTCCTTATACTCATTGAGATCGATACCGGGAGGAGGCGGGACAAGCGGTGTCATTGCGCGCTCCATATAGGTCCTGATATATGGACCTAACACAGGATCCGCCATCACCTCGTCCACTTTTGAGTATCCTGCCAAAGTGCCGGCAAAACCTATCATCATGTGGGATGCGTTGAGAAGCGTCAGCTTCATATTCTCATAGTCATCCACCTTGTCCGTGAAAAGAACACCTACACGTTCCCAGGCGGGCCTGCCGCAGATGAAGTTGTCTTCTATAACCCATTGGATGAAATCCTCTGTACACACAGGTGCGGGGTCGTCTGTCCCGTTCAGGGCATTGAGGCGAACAATGTCGGCAGGTTTGGTCGCCGGGGTTATCCTGTCGACCATGCTGTTGGGGAAGGAGACATTCTCCTCCGCCCATCTGGCAAGCTCCGGATCCTGGGCCTTGAAAAAGGACAGGAATGCTTTCTTCGCAGTGTTGCCATTCTGCCGAAGATTGTCACATGACAATATGGTCAGTGGAAGTCCGGCTTCCTTTCTGCACCGGAGCGCTTCGGCCATATACCCGAAAACGGTCCTGGGCTCAGAGGGATGGGCAAGGTCATGTGCCACATCCGGGGTCTCCATACAGAACTCACCGGTCTCACGGTCTATATTGTAGCCTCCTTCGGTGATGGTAAGTGTGACCAGGGCTATTTGAGGAGAGGATAGACGCGCAAGAAGCTGGTCCCGTTCCTCAATGCCCCAGTACAGCTCCTTCAGGGCGCCGATGGTGCGCACAGTCGTACTGCCGTCGGGAAAACATTCGGTAAGGGTATAGTGATTGTCCCTGGATTTAAGAGCCCTATATAGACGTTCATCCTGCGGGAGAATCATTGCGCCGCATATGCCCCAGCGGAGCTGATCGGGGAAGCCGGACATCAATTTGTCCGTGTAGTATTCCTGATGGGCGCGATGGAAATTGCCCACCCCGAAATGAACGATGCCGGTCCTGACATTGTCTCTATTGTACGAATAACGCTCCATAAGCTTTGCTGTTAGTTATCTTCCCTCCAGCCGGGATCGTTCTCGATCAGGGTGTAGATTTGCGTGTAGGGGATATCGGTACGTCCGACACCCTTGCGCATAAGGACTTTCAGTTCTTCCAGATAGCTCTGGTAGACATCCCTGGGAAGAGCGTCGTGATTCCGGCAGACGGATGCGGCCATTCCGACGACTTCGCCCACCATTCCGAGGGTGCGCATGACGCGCACAGTGCCGAGCGCCATATGCGTAACGCTTATATTGCGCCCGGTCATGAACAGGTTGGGGATATTCCTGGAATAGAAGCACCTGTAAGGTACCGGATAGTGGTCGACCCTCTTGAGGACGGCCCTCGCCAGATATGACTCGTTGGGGAACATGGCTTCGTTTTCCGGATCGGGGAAGTGCTGGTCCACGTTCCACGACGTCGCGACGGCGCCGTCATCATAACGGATGAAATCGAGGACGTCCTGCTCACGGAGAACCAGGTCACCCAGCAGGCGGCGGGATTCTCTCTTGCCGACCACAAAGGCCATCCACTGAAGGGCGCAGTTGCGGTAGGCTTCGCTGTGAAGCGGGCTTTGCTTGAGATAGGCGAAGTTGGAGTAGGCAACATACATTCCGTAGTCGCGTATCCTTTCTCCTTCCCAGCACATATCCTGCCTCATGCCGGTCTCCCAATACCACTGTCCTCTGTGAACCACCTGCACATTCTTCTCGCTCACGGGAAGGGCCCATTCGATTTCAGGGAAGGTCGACGGGACGCCGGTGTCTTCGCAGTACCACATAATGGACGCGCCCATAGTCATCTTGTCGGCAACTTCCTGTCCGTCTTCTTCGTCGTAGTCGGATTTAGCCTCGCGGCCATAGGTCATGTCTGCCCCGGCGAAATAGCCGAGCCAGGAATCGCCCGTGGAATCCGAGAACAGTTTGCCTTTGATCCTTATCTTGGAACGGTCTTCCGCCTTGACGGCGATCACTGCAGAGATACGGTCGTCCGATTCTTTCTCGACACCGGTCACGGTGTAGCCAAGGAACATGGAAATGTTCTTTTCGGCTAAGATGGCGTCCGTCTTTTTCTGGTCTTCGTAGATCTCCTCGTGACGGGCGTTACCCTTATTGACAGGGCCGATTTCGTTCATCAGGTAGCCGAGGGAGGGGTAGTCGCCAATATTGCAGCGTCCGCCCAGGGCTACTCGTATTTCGGACGAATTGTTTCCGCCGAGAACCTGACGGTCCTGGATGAGCGCGACCTTGCATCCCAGTCTTGCGGCTGCGATTGCAGCGCACATACCGCTGATGCCGCCGCCGGCGACAACAAAATCGAACGATCCGGCATCGGATGGCGCTTCGGTCCCGGGATACCCGACATAGGGATCCTGCTCCGGACGGACGTCGTCCGATGTGAAGCAGACCGCGTCGCAGCGGCCGTCAAAGCCGGTCAGGTCGTGGAGACGGAGGGTGTGCCTGCCCTCTTTGAGGTCAAGCACACCACCGTCTTGCCAGTTCCATTCGAGGGTCTCGTTTCCAAAGACTGTCTCGATTTTCCGGTCATCCACAAGGATGCTGAACAGTCCGGCGCTGCCTTTGCGGCTCCAACGCTTTGTCCAGTCTCTGGTACGAACCCATAAATGCCATTTCCCTGCTGCAGGAACTTCGAAGTCTGTCGCTGCATCCGCTACGGGGATACCGATCCCGTGCGCAAGCAGAGGAATGGTGCCGTTCTCAATGAGAAACTGTGAATCCAGTTTCCATCCACCCCTGTCCTTGAAAGTATTGGCAGGAACAAGTATTCTGGTCATAATCTTACTAATAAAGTCCCCTCATAATTCTGATTGTGAATCCGTTTGTTGAAGGATTGTTGCTGATGGTGGGGGCATTGGTCGTGTTCGTCTCGATTTTCATAAGATACACTTTCACTGAATTCTTCATGATTGTGCTTGACCAATACAACGGACAGTTTGTAGGAGCCCATGTGCCGCTAGTAACACGACCTACCCAGGTATTGCCAAACAGGGTAATATTCGTGCCATCAGGAGTTTTTGTGGAATTAACTGCCAGCATTGCCGAAATGGGGACGAAATTGATTAAGTTGTTCAAATCACCCTTTGTGGGAACCTTCCAACTTGTTGGAGACAAAACGTCTGAAATGTTCTTGTCCGCCGAGGTGTCTTTTGCTATGGCACCGATGCAATATGCACTGTAGAAATATGTGCCATTGTTCACCCAATAGTGTTTGGTATTTGCAGTACCGGCTGTCCCATCGTTTTGAAGGGTAAGAGATGTGCCATCCCTAAGTTTGGTGGTTTGCAGGTCTTCTGCGATCCACATCTGGGTGCCTATCTTCACGATTCCGTAAGGATGCGTGTCGCCTCTGTCGGAAAGGACGAGGAAGCGCGGGCTTACCGTAGCAGAAATTGTAACGCCTTCGGGAGCCGAGGTGGAGAGAGTCGAATGATGGTCGTCGGCCACTGAGACATACACGGTCTCCGCTGCTGCGGACTCACCGGGGGTCGAGTAAGCCAATACACCGGCGGTCGAGTTGAAAATACCGCAATGGACAGGGTCGGAGGCACTGACATCGTTATACGCTGTGTAAACTCCTTCTGCCGCGGACTTGAGAACGCGAGCGACCAATCCGGCAGAACGTTCAAGGGCCTTGCCTGTCGTCACGGGATAAACCGTGATTGCCTGCTGGTTGGGGCCTGCTCCCAGGTATTCCTTGACCACGACAGCAATTTTGTTGCCGTCAGCGTCGGTGGCATCATACACATATGTGTCGGAGAAGGGGATTGCATTGATGTCGATGGAGTAGCTCGGAGTTCCGAAGGTGGCTCCTTCATCAAGAGTTTTGAAATTGATACCGGACGACCTGGCGATGGTGACAGGGCTGTCGGTCTCCTTTACAAAGACTTTCCCTTCCGTGTCGGTAAGGATGAAGCGGAATCCGTTGCTGAAGGTCTGCGGGAGGATCGGGATGTAATAGGTGCCCGCTTCCAGCGCATTCCCCTCGTTCTTAAGGGTAACGGATGAAGCACCGTTGACGACGGAGCAAGAGGGCTCTGCAGCGACAGTAATGTCGATCTGGCCGGCTACGTTTTCTCCGGATTTTCCTTCAAAGATAATGCTCTTGATGTTGGAAGAAGATATGCTGCACTGGACCAGGCCGCTGACATTCTTGAATGCCAGATTCGAGCCGTCGCTCTGGGCGACAGTGAGTGCGGCCGCAGGGTCGAAACCGTCTTTCACGGCTTTTTGGGCTGAAGGGAGGGTGGCCCTTATGACAGAGCCGGAAGCCGTGGCGGCATCATCGGCGGGATATAAGGCCAGATACGACGAGGCTTCCGCTATGGTTCCCTGGAATTTGGCTGTTTCTCCCGTTTCGGTCGTTGTGAACGGATATCCTGTGCCGTCGGCAAAGACCGTAATGGTTTCATTTCCTTCCCACAGTACTTTATGGGAAGCGTCAAGTGCTGTTTTAGTCTGAGCGCAGGAGGCGCTGAAGGTCATTTTCACGAGCTCTGAAGAGGGAGCGGGGCTTTTCTGGCAAGCGGCAGCTGCTACCGCGATAACGGCGATGGCCAGCAGATGAATAAAGAATTTTTTCATGATTCGTGTCGTTTACCAGTTAAACTCATTGAATTCCTCATCGAAGGACTCGGAGGAGCCTGTTTGACTAGCACAGATCACATTTTCGTGTAGAACTGTGCGTTCCCTAAGCTGGGGAGTGGTGTACAAAGTACGTTGCTTTTGTTCTTTTTTCATAAAAGTATTGATTATTGTTTATCTGTCTTCAATGTAGTCGTGCAACGCCTCTTTGACACAGGACATTGCACTGCTTATATGGTATTCTATACTTTTGACGGTCAGTCCCATGCTGTTTGCAACATTCTGGTGAGACCGTTTTTCTATTTTGCAAAGCATAAAAATGGTCCTTGTCTTTTCCGGAAGGGAGGCGATGGCTTTTTCCAGTCTGGCGGTAATATCCGATGAAAGGATATGGGCGAAGGACTCACTGTCCATCGGGAAGGAATCATCGATTTCGCAAATCTTCATCTTTGAGTCGACGTCCCGGAGATAGTTCAGCGCCTTGTTCTTTATCATCACCTTGACGAAATTGACGGCATGGGCCTCGGACTCAAACGACAGCTTCTTCTCCCACACTTTGTTGAGCTGTTCAAGCACAATGTCATTGGCCGCCGCTTCGTTGGAGACGAACGAGGCGGCATACTTTACCAACTCGGGAATGTGTTTCTTGTAAAAGCTATCGAAATCGTCCATATATATATTTAAACGTAAAGGAGAAAAAACCCTAAACGGTTTAGCGAACATCGTCCCAATCGTCTGTCCTGAACGGCCAGGCCGGCAGGCCGAACCCATTTTTAAGGTTGGCCTCCGTCCAGTTGTGATAGGCATAACGTACCGCGACAGGTTCGCTCACCATAGGGGAGTGTACTTCCACCTGCCCCTTTGACGGCAGGACGGTCGCGATGGCTTTGTAGAACATCCTGTTCTTGCCGGCAATCTCGAAGCCCTTGACCTCACCGTGCCATGGCGACAGTCCGCGTCCGTAAAGGCCGTCGAAGGTCAGGATTGCCTTGCCTTCGACGAATTGGCATTCTTTCAGGCTGGGCGCCTCGCAGGGAATCCCAGTCATGCCGTATGTGTGATTAAGCGCGGAAGCGGCTGCCCGCATCCCTACTTCCCGTTTTTTTGCGGGATGGATGCAGTTTTCTTCTCCAAGGTCGGTTGTCGGGATAACATAAACGCCAGGAGTCGTTTCCATCGTCTTGATCTGTGCTTCGATCAGTTTCACACGCTCCGTGCGTGTAGAGCCCTTTCCGGAGAAGGGCGCGATCTGGACAACGTAGAATGGCAGGGAGTCATTCTTCCAGACATCTCTCCAGCTGCGGGCCATCCCGTCCAGGAGGGCGTTGTACCAGTCGTTCTGTGCGACATTGGATTCGCCTTGATACCAGAGGAATCCCCGTACCCGGAATTGTGTGAGGGGAAAGATCATCGCGTTGTAGAGGCCGCCGACGAGATTCGGTTTCTTCTCCCTTTTCGGGAAGCGGGCGGCGGCAATGTCGGCGGGGACAATCCGACGGAATACCTGCTCCGGCATCCAGTACTGGATGGGGGTCCCGCCGTATGAAGTGCAGATTATCCCGACCGGAATTCCTTCAAGGCTCCTGGACAGCTGGTCTGCGAAAAAGTATGCGACTGCGCTGGTGACCTGCACTGTTTCGGGAGAGCAGCATGACCAGGACACCGTGCAGTCATCCATGGGCGAAGCCGATTCTTCTCGTTTGACGTTGGCGATGCGGATAAGTTTCTGGGCTGGCGCATCCAGGATGGCCTGCAATCCGCCTTCCACCGGCTGGTCGGAGAATCCGCCCACTGGCATATACATATTGCTCTGTCCGGAGCATAGCCAGACTTCACCGATCAGGATATTGTTGAGTGTCAGGGGAGTCCCGTCGCTGATGGTGATGGATTGCGGTTCAGCAGTTGCGGCAGGCGTATTAATCAGTATGTCCCAGGAGCCGTCTTGCCCTGATTTCGTCCTGTACTCTGTGGAGTCCCATGACGCCCGGACCGATATGGTGCGCCCCGGAGCGGCATTGCCCCACAAATGAACTTTATCCTTCTGTTGAAGGACCATATTGTCGGACAGGATGCGTGGCAGGCTCACCTCTGCGAAAGCAGGGAATGCGGCCAGGCAGAATAATATGACACCAAGTAATTTTCTCATAGCTGGAAATCTTTGATAAGCCGGACGGACATGCCTGTCCGTTTGTCGGTCGAGGCTGTGTATTGGATTTTGTCCTCGGGGCTCGAATAGAAGATCTTTGTGAAACATTGGCGGGAGTCGCTTGCTTCCGTTGACGACCAAAGCAATATGTCGTCATTCTTGGGGATGCTTATTTCGCCGGAAGGAGAAACGCGTCCTGCCGGGACGATCGATAATCCGGAAAGATTATTTTTCTCGGAAAGAAGATTCGCCGTGCTTCCGGCAAAGCTGGCCAGCGCGGCCCAGTCGCTGTCGGTCCCTGCGGAAGGAACCCTGGTGCA